>JAGQVN010000230.1 GCA_020437905.1 Flavobacteriales bacterium | reverse complement strand
TGCACAATTGGACCGCCTACTGGACTTCATGGCTTCCGGTAAGGGGGTGGTCGTCGCCTTTTCCACGATAGCAAGCGACCTGCAAAGCTCCCCGGAACTTACGCTTCGATCAACAGGGATCGTTCCCTGGTTGGAAGGCTTAGGCGTTAAGGTCGCTGAGAAGGTCGTGGTTGATGCCTCGTGCGGGCAGGTCCAGGTCGTTCAGCAGCGTGGCATGTTCAATGTTCAGACGGCTGTGGCCTTCCCCTATTTCCCGCTTGTCACGAACATGAGCGAACATCCGATAACCTCCGGTCTGGAGGCCGTGGTGCTTCAATTCGCAAGCCCGGTCGCCTATGTGGGGGACAGTTCGTTCACAGCCGCACCCTTGTTCCGAACCTCGGACCGCAGCAATTCCCTGTCCCTTCCTCATTTGGTGGACCTTCAGAAACAATGGCGTGACCAGGACCTGGACCTTGGTCCGCAAGCACTTGGCCTGGCCTTGGAAGGTCCTTTCGGCGGAGGCCCGGGAGCAAGGATGGTGGTGTTGGGTAGCGGATCTTTCGCTGTGGATCGACAAGGCCAGGGGCAACCATTGAACCCCGACAATGTGAACCTGCTCGTGAATGCGGTCGATTGGGTGACTGATAGTACGGGTCTCATTGAATTGCGCTCGAAGGGCATCACTTATCGACCGATCGATGAATTGACCGACGCAGAGCGTACGACCATTAAATGGACACAGCTGTTGCTGCCGATCTTGTTGGTGGTCGGTATTGGCGTAGGGCGAAAACACTATCGACGCAGGCAGCGCAAGGCACGCATGCGACCCGGTCATGTGGAATAAGGTCAGTGTGAGGGCCCTGTTGATCGCGGTAGCCGTGATGGCCACCCTCTACGCCATTACGTTCCTCTGGGGTCCACGGACCAAGGATAGGACCTATCGGGACCTTGTCATGCGGTTGGACACTGCTGCTGTCACCTCCTTTTCGATCCGATCCGCCTCGCAGGCCGGTTCGACCTTTACGTTCGAACGCGACCCCAACGTTCAATGGATCGTCAGCAGCGGGGACCAGCGCCACCGCGCGGATGTCCAAAGGGTCAATGAGGTGTTGAGCACCTGTGCCCGAATGAAGGTCAAGCGTTTCGTCGGGTACATCGATCTGGTGCGTGATCGCTATGCATTGGCGGATACCCTCAAGGATCTGATCCTCTTCCATTTGGTCGATGGTCAGGAGATAGCCATCGAGGTGGGCAGGAATACCTTCTCACCCGGCGAGGTGGGTATGTGGTCCTATGTGAAGCTTCCGAAGGAAAATGAGGTTTTCGCAGTGGAAAGCACCCTTTCCATGTTGACCGACCAGCCCTTGGAGGAATGGAGGCCCAAGACGCTGGTGAACGGACGTGCGGAAGATGTGATCCGTATGTCTTTCCATTACGCGAACGATACCGATTTCGTGCTTTGGAAGGATACCGCGGGCTGGCATCTCGATGATGGTCCCGCTTCATCGATCCGCTGCGACGGGTTCACGCCTTCCCTGGTACGTGCACAGGCGCACCAGTTCGCGGACGATGCGGATGTGAGCGGGTTCGAGGTGAGCCACAGCCTCACGGTGGAATATGCCTCAGGCAAGGAACCCGTGACGGTAAGCGTTCACCCCACTCCAAAGGGATATGTCGTGATCAGCTCCCTTTACCCGGAGCGCCCGATGGTCTTTGACGCGTACCGGGAGCTACCAAGGATGTTCCGAACGCGACAGGCTTTTCTGTGAGGTCTCCGATCGGGACCGAACGGAAGTTGATCCATCTTTGCATCCCAGCACCCGGTACCAGCACTGGGTCCGGCATCCTCCTCCCACTTGCGCACTTTTCGCATCCTCCCCCAGCCGGACGACAGCTCGTGTGGGCCCACCGCATTGCACGCCGTTTATTCCCATTTCGGTCTGGAGATCCCCCTGCCTCGCATCCTGAGCGAGGTTGATATGCTGGACGAAGGTGGCACCCTCGCTGTGATGCTGGGGATCCATGCCCTGCAGAACGGACTTCAAGCACGGATACACAGTTACAACCTGCTCGTCTTCGATCCTTCATGGAAGTCCTTGGATGCATCGGAATTGCGAGATAAGGTGCTGAACCAATTGGAATTCAAGAGCGACCCCAAACTGCGTGTGGCTTGCGCTGCGTATGCGCGATTCCTGGACCTGGGCGGCACCTTCGCCTTCGAGGAACTCGACGCTCGACTCCTTCACGAATACCTGAGCCGCGACCTTCCCATCCTCACCGGCCTGAGCGCTACATACCTGTACGGAACCGAAAGGGAATACACGAACGAAAAGGACAAGCTGATCGCAGATGATCTGCGTGGAGGACCGACCGGGCACTTTGTGGTGCTCTACGGCATGGAGGGCGACCGGATCCGTATCGCAGATCCGTATCAGGACAATCCGTTCAGCCCGGCGCGCAAATACGAAGAGCGGGTGCAGCGCGTGATCAATGCGATCTTGCTTGGAGTTCTGACCTTCGACGCGAACCTGCTCGTACTATCCAAGGACCCGTTATGAGAAAACTGATCGTTGTGAACGAGCCCCGGAACTGGGACCTCCATGTACCCGGCGTGGAGTTGGTCGCCTCTCGGGATTACCTCACCGATCCACGGTTCAGCAAGCTGAGGAACGTCCGGGTCTTCAATTTGTCCCGATCCTACGCCTACCAATCGCGGGGGTATTACGTGAGCTTGTTGGCGGAAGCCAGAGTACACAAGGTGATCCCGAACGCCAAGGCCATCCTCGACATGCGCTCCAGGAGCATGGTCAAGGTGCTGTCACGGGACCTGGAAGGGGTCATGCAATCGGCGCTTGCGGATGTGCCGGAGAACGTATTCACCTTGAGCGTGTATTTCGGCAGGAATGTGGAGAAGCGGTACGACAAGCTTGCCCATGAACTGAACAAAGTGTTCCAAGCCCCATTGTTCAGGGCCCGGTTCATGCGCTCGGATAAATGGGAGCTGCGGTCGCTTAGAACGATCCCGATGAGCGAGATCCCGGATGAACATCACGAGGACCTGGAGGTGTTCGCAGAAGCCTACTTCGGAAGACGCAGGTACGACCCGGAGCGTGCGGACACGAGCAAATACGACCTCGCCATCCTGGTGAACCCGGAGGATACCGCGGTTCCAAGCAACAAGCGGGCGATCGTGAAGTTCAAGCAGATGGCGATCTCCATGGGTTTCGCTGTGGACCTCATCGGACCGGAGGATATTGATCGCGTCGGGGAGTACGATGCCCTGTTCATCCGGGAGAACACGCACGTGGACCACCACACCTACCGCTTCGCGAGCAGGGCCAAGCGCGAGGGCATCGAAGTGATGGACTCCCCGGAAGCCATTCTCAAATGCAACAACAAGGTGTATCTGGCCGAGGTGCTTGCCGCTTCCGGGGTTCCCACGCCTAACACCTTGATCGTTCACAGTGAGAACAGGGACATGGTAGCCTCCAAATTCGGGCTTCCTGTGGTCCTCAAGCTCCCGGACAGCACCTTCAGCCGAGGGGTGGTGAAGGCTAGCGACAAGGAAGAACTCAAGGCCCGGTTGGACGAGGTACTTGAGGAAAGCGACCTGGCGATCGCCCAGGAGTACATCCCCACCGACTATGACTGGCGCGTTGGAGTACTTGACGGAAAGCCGCTATATGCCTGCAAGTATTTCATGGCACGAGGCCACTGGCAGATCTACAACTGGAGCAGTTCCAAGCACGACGATCAGACCGGCAATTTCGAGACCGTTGCGATCGAACAAGCGCCACCCTTGGTGGTGGAAAGTGCCTTGAAGGCGGTTTTCGCCATCGGGGTCGAAGGACTTTTTGGGGTGGACCTGAAAGAGAAGGACGGAAAGGTCTATGTGATCGAGGTGAACGAATGTCCTAACGTGGACCACGGTGTGGAGGACAAGGTCCTCGGGGACAGGATCTATGAGGCCATCATCCGTTCCTTGCTGGACCGCATTGAACGTAAGATCGGCATGCGACCATGAGCCAGAAGCGGAAATATGGATTGTTCGAAGTGACCGGGATCGAACTGGAGTATATGGTCGTGGACAGGTCCTCACTGCGGATCCTGCCGATCGTGGATGTCCTGTTCAAGGATGTGGTCGGCCACATGACCGGTGACGTGGAACGAGGCGATGTGGAGTGGAGCAATGAACTGGTGGCGCACGTGGTGGAACTGAAGACCGCCAAGCCCACTCCCGACATTGCGCGGTTCAATGAACTTTTCCATCAGGAGGTCAGGGCGATCAACCAACTGCTCCGGGCGCGTGGTGCCATGTTGTTGCCCACAGCGGCGCATCCATTCATGGACCCGTTCACCGAGACCACCATCTGGCCGCACGAACACAACGAGGTATACGCGCTATACGACAGGATCTTCGACTGCCGCGGGCACGGATGGAGCAACCTGCAAAGCACCCACCTCAACCTGCCCTTTGCGAACGACGAGGAGTTCGGACAGCTGCATGCCGCGATCCGCATTCTGCTTCCGCTTATCCCCGCGCTCAGTGCCAGTTCCCCCATCCTGGACGGAAAAGTGACCGGCATGTTCGATTCCCGGATGCATGCGTACCTGCATCATCAGGAGCGACTTCCTGTGCTCATGGGGGCGCTGATACCCGAACGCGTATACGACCAGGCTTCGTACGAGCAGAAGATCTTCAAACCGATCATGAACGCCCTGGCCCCGTTCGACACGGAAAAGGTCATGGAGCGGCACTTTTCGAATTCGCGAGGTGCCATAGCACGCTTCGATCGCGGGGCCATCGAGATCCGCGTCATCGATATCCAGGAATGTCCGGCCATGGACCTCGGCATCGCCGAGATCATCGTAGCCACTTTGCGCCGGCTGGTCCAAGGGGAATGGTGCTCTCCGGAAGCCTATCGCACGATCAGCGAACATGAATTGCTCCGCGTATTCAAGCAGGTCATTCAGAACGGAAGGCACAGCCCTGTTGACCATCCCGAACTCCTTAAGACCTTCGGCCTTTACACGGCCACGAGCACTGGTTCGATCTGGGAACACATCTTCGCCACCCTTGCAGAGGACCTCTCCCCTCTTGCCACCTCTTGCGCGAAGATCCTTGCCGCCCGAGGATGCCTGGCCGAACGGATCATGGGATCGCTCGGTGAGCGACCGGATCAACACGTGATGACCCATGTTTACCAGGAGCTCGCGGGTTGCCTGGAAGACAACCGGCCGTTCTGATGAAGCTCCTGCTCACCTGCGAGCACGGTGGGAATCAGGTGCCAAAAGCGTACAGAGATGTTTTCGCAACGGCCGAACGGGAGCTGAAAAGCCATCGCGGATGGGATCCTGGCGCCCTATCCCTGTATCGAGCGCTGCTCCCCATTTCGGATGCTTCCTATCACTGCACCGTGACACGGCTCCTGGTGGAGCTGAACCGATCGGCCCGTCACCCCCGGTTGTTCTCTGCATGGAGCAGGAGGTTGGACGCGCATCAGCGCAATGAGGTGCGGGCTCGCTACTACGATCCGTTCCGCGAGGATGTGCTCCGGACCGTGACCGGCTGGGCCAGAAGCGGTCAGGAGGTCCTCCATATCTCTGTCCACAGCTTCACGCCGATCCTCGATGGTCAGGTCCGCGATATGCATGTAGGCCTCCTGTACGATCCTGCGCATGGCCGGGAAAGCGAACTGGCGGCTCGTTGGAAACTGCTTCTCCAGGCCACCGCCCCGGACCTGATCGTGCGACGCAATGCTCCCTACAAGGGCACAAGCGATGGACATACGCGTGCGCTGCGTCAAGCGGTCGGCCCCAACTACCACGGCATTGAGCTTGAGGTCCGGAACGATCTGCTCGCCGATCCGATCGCGACGGAACGCATGGCGCGCGTATTGATGCCGACCTTGGCGGTCCTGTCGGGCAAGGCTTGACCGGCATTCCAGCGATCCATGCCATGCCCCCATGTGCGCATGGAGCCTTTCCGTCGGATCAACCGAACCCCGCCGCTCCCGGGCCGTAGTCCATTGTAGCGGAGATCCCATGAACAAGCCCTTCCTTCCAACCCTGCTCCTGCTCCTCCCATTCGGTGTCGCTGCCCAGACACCGATCCATCATTGGCCACTGGACGCCACTTCGGGCACCGTCGCCTTGGATATCGCGGGGGGAGCCCACGGTACACTCCTCAACAATTGCATCTGGTACCCGAACGGAGGTCATCATGGAGGTGCCCTTCAGGCCAATGGCAACAACGCCTATGTTGCACTGGGCCCCTGCGATATCACCACCCCACCGGGAGACGAACTGACGCTGTCCTGTTGGGTCCGTCCCCACATTGTAAGCGCCGCCGAGCGTGTCCTGATGGCGAAGTCCATCGGATCAGCCGACAGCGACATGATCTGGTCGCTCAGTCTGGTGAACAATACTGCCGTGCGCTTTCGTGTGAGGACGGCAGGGACCACGCGTGTGTTGACCAGTGCGCCTGCCAACATATTCTCGGGGGCATGGTACCACGTGGCGGGCGTGTACGATGGAAGCGAAATGCGGATCTACATGAACGGGGCGCTTATCGCTACCCAGGCCGCTACAGGGTCCATTGGCTATCATCCTCAATCACCGGCCACCTTGTTCAACATCACTTCGGCAGTTTATCCCTATTTCGGATGGATCGACGACGCGCGCATATACGGTCACGCGCTGGACCTTCTCGGCATCATCGATCTGGTCATCGGCAACGTATCAACCGCGCTCCCGGAAAGTGAACGCGAACAAAGCAATGCACCGGCAGGCCCTGTCGAACTGCTGGTACTGGATCGTGCTGGACGACAGGTAGGCATACACCGCATGCCATCCTTTCCGGCGCTACCCATCGCGGGGTACGCGTCCGGGAGCTACACCCTGGTCGTGCAGAGTGCCGACAGCCGATGGCTTTCCCACATGGTCGTTCCATGATCCACGAAAAGACCTTGGAACGGTAACGCTCCGGAGCTTCTCGACCTTGGAACGATCAGCGCACGATCTGGAAGCGCTGTTCTGACATGTACTTGTCCGTCGTGAGACGCAGCACATAGGGACCGGTCGCCCAGCTCGATACATCGAGAACGCGCTGCGTGGGACCATTCCCGCGCAGACCCGCGACCAGCATTCGCTTGCCCAATTGATCGAACACCTCCACTTCACCTTCCCGTTCACCTTGCAGGTCGAAAGAAAGTGTTAACCGATCGTTGGCCGGAGACGGGAACACTGAACCGATCAGGGATGGCACGACCTCCTCAATGCCAATAGTGCCCACATTGTCCCACAGCTGAATATCGTCTAGCGCTCCTTCGACCAGGCTTCCGCCATCGAGGTTCTGCCCCATCCGGATGCTGTCGGAAACATTGAAGCGCAACTGAACAGTACCTCCCAGCGGCAGATGGTCCTGGACCCTGAACGCGACGCGGCGCCAGCTGCGATCGCTGGTCCTTGTCTCTTCCACAGGCACCCACGTGCTCCCATCCGCGGAGATGTAGACCTGCCACCAATCAGCACCTGGATTCGCTCCACTGGGAGGATCGTTGATGTACCAACGGTAATAGGTGAACGTCGGGTTCTCATACTCGCTGATATCGATGGGGTCGCTCAGCAGCGTGGTCGTACCGGCATCCACATCGTTCTCTCCCAAGGCTGCAGCGGGGCTGGATGCGTTGCCTGTCACGAAGCACAGTTCGCCACCGGGCGTGTGCTGTGCATCGGTCTGAACAATGGTGGACGGGTCGCCGGGTGTCGCGAACGACCCGATCGGGATCGTAAGCTCCCATTGCCCGGTGGTGGCGTTGTCCGTGGGTAGGCCAGGTGTCCAGTCACCCAATTCGTTGTTACTGTCAAGGTCTTCCGTGGCTCGCAGTGAATAACCTACCAGAATGTAATAGGGAACGTTGGGATCAGGAAGTGCGGCTCCGATGGGCTGCACCGCGGAGACCTGCTGAAAGGCATCAAGGATGCCAAGGTAGTAGGCAATCACCGTACCCTCAGGTTGCTGTGGGATCGTGCCCTGGAAGTCCCCTCCCCCCACATCGGTCATGGCGACCGTGCTCCAAGAGGACCCGTTGTTGATCTTGTAGAACAAGCGCACTTCCTCCACGAACGGAAGAAAGTTCAGATCGAGGATCACGGTGGCCAGGACATCGATATCCTCACCCTGTACAGAGCTCTCGATCCCTTCATGGATCAACTCCGCGTTGCTGAGGAGGGTGATGCCGTGTATGCCAAAGGCTTCGACGATGATCGATGCGTTGGGCGTACCGTTGGAGAGGTCGCCATCATCATCATCGGCCTGAAGGGCATCCACCAGGACATCCCGGAAAGCCTGGCCCTCGTTGCCGTTGAAGGTGTTCGCTTGAAGCCCGGGAAATGCATCGATGAACAGCTCCATCATGGCGTTCATGTCATTTCCAAGCAGTACATACGTATCCCACCAGGCCCCGGCAATGATCTCTCCATCCGCATGCACCTGTCCGACCAGATCGCTCGGGTAGACTTTTGGATCCTGATCGTAACGCCTGATGTAATCGTCGGGATCGGACAATGAGCTACCCTCGGCAAGGATCGGATCCTCGGTGATCGACAGGCCCCAGATGTCCGCATAACCCTCGTTCATGGCCCCATTGGAGAAACTGGAACCCAACGACTGGTAGAACTTGTCATTGATACCATGTCCGTACTCGTGGTATACCACCTCGCCGATGGTGGCATAGGATTGACAATCGTTGCCTTCGGCGTAAAAGTTGATCGAGCTGCCATCGTAGAACGCATTGCAATTCCCACCTACATCCACATTCGTTGGCAAGCTGATATCCATACCGGTGAACGTGGGCAGCCAGGACTTCATGTGATCGTGAACGATGTTCACATGGAAGTAGGCACTGCGTTCACGGATATTGGCATGGGGGTCGAAGTTGACCGCGTTCGAACCCTCCAGCAATGTGGTGGTGAACTCGGGAGTGTCCCCGGCCGTCCGCACAGTGCTCCATGGTCCCTGAAGCCGGAACGTTGCGCTCACCGGGCCAACCGCACCGGTATTGATGTAGCCGTTTTCATCGGCATGCTGTGTCGACCCATTCACCTCGACCTCCACATGTCCCAAGGGCATCTGCGCCGCAGGGATGTACGGGTTGAACTCAAAGACGTTCCCGACAATGGTGGCTTCGGCACCGACCGGAGGAACGTGCTCCACCACTTCATTCTGCCGATAGAGCAATTCGCCGTCATGCGCATCCACCAGGCAACGATATCTGCCCGGCGTCTGGTCGACCATGGTATGCACCACCACCTCCAGCACCAGGTGATGATCCGCACCGCGGAAGACCGGGACCGGAAGCAAGGCTGGTCCTGGAAGGACAGTGGACGAAACAAGACCATCCAAGCCGGCAGATGCGGACGCCATGGCCGTTGCCTCTGATATCGTGGGTTCCAGTAACACATCGATGCCCGTGTACAGATCGGTACTGAAGGAAACGACCCTTCCGGACTGGTCCAGTTTCACCATCGCATCGGCGAAAAGCACTTTCAGTCCCTCATGGGTCTGACCAAAGTGCACGTAAGTGTGCTTCCCTCCGCTCCATTCGCCCAGTACATGAAGGTCCTGAACAGGAAGCGAGAAACCGTCCAATTCCTGCCCCAGGAAGTTCCAAGCACGTTCCACGGCACTGGCACCGGGCACCACGATGGGGCTGCCATAGGCCCTGTGTGGTCGATGCGCGCTTTCATTGAACTCGACGTACCAATTCCCGTGCTCACCCAGGAAGAGCTGCCAATTCGGTCGATGACGCAGTTCGTACTGCCAGACCGCGTCGGGCAACGCCTGCCGGTCGTTCACGAAGGTCACCTCCTTGCCCGAGGCATGCCCATCATTGGCATACAGATGCCCTCCAAGGAGGATCGCGCATCCAAATGTGAGTTCTACATAGCGCATGGTCAAAACGGTTTCTCCAACGAATATCGGGACCGGTCGCTCATGTCCGGCATCCGTTCGCTTCGCTTTATTGGGATCTAGCCGGATCCGGCAGTTCGAGAACGAGGCCGTCAAAGGCAAACGTGACGTTGGGGGGCAGGGACCTTTCCAACTCTGCAGTAGAGCCCATCAAATGACTGATATGGGTCAGGAACGCCCGCTTCGGACGGATGCGTGCGATCCATGCCAATGCTTCCTCCAGGTTCAAATGGGAGATATGCGATTTCTGACGCAATGCGTTCAAGACCAGGACCTCGACCCCGGTCAATCGGTCGAACTGGTCGTCGTCCATGGTCTTTGCATCGGTGATGTACGCGAATCCACCGATGCGAAAGCCAAGCACCGGCATCGTCAGGTGCATCACCTCGATCGGCCGCACCTCGATCCCTGATACGCGGAAGGGCTCTTTACCGATCCGGATAAGCTCCAATTCCGGAACACCAGGGTAGCGCGCTTCGCTGAACGCGTAATGATAGACCCGACGCACCGCTTCCAAAGTGGCTTGGTTCGCATAGATGGTCATCGGCCTGCGTTGCTTGAAATTGAAGGCACGCAGCTCGTCAATACCGGCGATGTGGTCCATGTGCTCATGAGTAAGCAGCACGGCATCCAATCGCTGGATATCCGCCCTCAGCGCCTGCTGACGGAGATCGGGACCTGCATCGATCAGCAGCGAAACCTCCCCCACCCGAACCAGTACCGAGGTTCGGAGCCGGGCATCCCGAGGGTCATGGCTCCGGCACACCGAGCAGGAGCAGCCCACCACAGGGACGCCCTGGCTGGTCCCGGTCCCAAGGAATTCGATGATCATATCATGGAGGAGATGCGTGACAAGTTAGGGGTGTGCGTACCAAGGGCATACATTCGCGGCTCTGGAGAGGTGGCAGAGCGGTTGAATGCGGCGGTCTTGAAAACCGCTTTACCCGCAAGGGTAACGGGGGTTCGAATCCCTCCCTCTCCGCCAAACGGGCCGCGCATGCTGGCGTGTTCGCTGCGCATCGCAATGGGATCGTGATGGGCTTGGTGGACATGAACGCACGCCAGCGACCGAGAAGCAGGTGGAGTTCGAAGGCCCAACTCTACAGGAGGCGTTCCCAGCGCTCCGAGCGTGTTCGCATCGAAGACGATATCCATGCGAGGTGAGCAGGGATCGGACGTTCCCGGTCCATGAACGGTCCCTGGCCGGGTTGGAGCTCGCGTATCTTTGGGACATGAGCTTTCGTAAGGCCCTTGGTGGTCCCTCGTTCCTGGTGGCCGCTCTGTTGAATGCACAGGTCGCTCCGGAGGTCCTCGTTGGAACGCGCACCTTCCTTCATCCGGAACAAGGGCCGTACGTGGAGGTCAGTGTGGCCGCGTTGGGCGCTTCGTTGGTTCACGCTCCCAATGCAAGCGGTCGGGAACAGACCCGCCTGGAGGTGACCACCATCGTGGAGCAGAACGGTGCCATCATCGATTTCAGAAAAACAGAAGTGCTGGGACCCGAACGGACGAGCGATGAGCTCATGGACCTGAGCCACTCGGAGACCTTTGCCTTGGACCCGGGCTCTTATGCGCTGGAGGTCTCTGTCAAGGACCTGAACAACAGTGAAGGGGCCGTTCATACTTCCAAGGAACCCCTGGCCGTGGGCGACCATGGTGATGCGCCGTATTTCTCGGATGTGCTCTTGTGCGCCGAGTTGGCTGTAGCGGAACAGGATGGGCCGAACAAGGGAGGATACCGTATCACCCCGTTCATCGGCACCTATTACCCTCAAGGTCTGAACAAGCTTCAATTCTATGCTGAACTCTATCATGTAGACCATGCTGTTGGCATGGACAGTCTGTACCTCCTGGTCTACCAGATCGAAGGCCTGGAATCAAAGAAGATCCATGGTCCCTTCAGGGCTGCCGCCAGGGTAAAGGCACGCCCAGTGGAACCGTTCAAGGGCAGCTTCGACATCACGGACCTGCCGAGCGGGAACTATGTGCTGGCCTTGGAAGCGATCGACCGGAAAGGCAGTGTGATCTGCCGGAAGGAACAGCTCCTCCAACGGAACAACCCGATCTCCTACGATTTCAATGACCTGAGCACCGTGAGCATGGGGAGCACCTTTGCCGATCGCATTCAGGACCCGGATACGCTGGCGGAATACCTTCGGAGCATGCGTCCGATAAGCCAGGATATGGAGCGGAAGATCATCGACGACCGTATCCGCGACCAGGACATGGAACTCATGCGGCGCTTCATGTACAGCTTCTGGTTCAATCGGGACGGATATGACCCGGAAGCCGCATGGAAGGACTATCACAAGGAGGTGCTGCGTGTGCAGGGTTTGTACGGCACGCGGAACAAGAAGGGATACGAGACCGATCGGGGGGTGGTGCACTTGAAATATGGCATGCCCAACTCCATCGTCGATCGCGGGAACGAAATGGACGCGTATCCCTACCAGATCTGGCATTATTATCGGGCAGGACGATATACGAACCGACGCTTCGTGTTCTATCAGCCGGACCTGATCACGAACGACTACGAACTGCTTCATTCCGAAGTACCCGGTGAAATGCAGAACCCGCGTTGGAACGAGCTCATCCACTCCAGGAACCATGCGATCAAAGGGGTCAACCCGTTGCCCGTGGAAAGCATGAGCGGGGAGCGGGCGATCGAATTCTTCAACGACCCGCGCTGAGCACTTCTGCTTCGCCATCTTTGATCCAGTGGTTTGAGCCATGGTGTGATGGATGTTGCGGTGGTCATTTTGAATTGGAACGGCGCCGATCACCTTGCCGCGTTCCTTCCTTCAGTGCTGAAGCATTCGCAAGGAGCGCGTGTGATCGTGGCCGATAATGGGAGCACTGATGCTTCGTTGAGCACTCTGGAACGGGATTTCCCGACGGTGGAGGTGATCGAACTTGGAAGTAACCTCGGATTCGCCGGTGGATACAACAAAGCCCTGTCCTCGATCCATGCCGAGCACTATGTGCTGCTCAACTCGGATGTGGAGGTGACCCCGGGATGGCTGGCTCCACTCCTCAAAGCGCTGACGGATCGGCCGGACCTGGCCGCGGTGCAGCCGAAGGTCTTGGACCATGTGCGCCGCAACCGTTTCGAACATGCGGGTGCTGCCGGGGGATTCATCGACCGGAACGGCTATCCGTTCTGTCGGGGCCGCATTTTCGAGCTTACCGAGGAGGACCATGGTCAGTACGATTCGGACCGCGACATTTTCTGGGCGACAGGCGCCTGCATGATGGTACGGGCGACAGCGTTCCGTCAGGTCGGTGGGTTCGATGCCGATCTGTTCGCTCACATGGAGGAGATCGACCTGTGTTGGCGCGCTCGCCGCAGAGGATGGCGCATTGGCTTCGTTGCCGGCTCCACGGTCTATCACTTGGGAGGTGGATCACTAGGCTATGGCAGCCCGTTCAAGACCTACCTGAACTTCCGGAACAGCCTGATCGTGCTGACCAAGAACCTGAGGAGCCGATCCATTTTCCTTCGGATCCTGCGCCGTCTGATCCTCGATGGCTTCGCCGCCATCAAGTTCCTGATGGAGGGCCATGCTGCACACACCTGGCAAGTCGGAAGGGCACACCGCCACTACTTCATGCGGCTGCCTGCTGTGCTCAGGCAGCGAAAGGAACTGGCAGCCTCGGAGGATCGACCGGACATGACCGGATTGTATCGCAGAAGTGTGGCCTACGACCGCTTCATCCTGGGCCAGCGCACATTCGACCGACTTGACCAGAGCGCTTTCATGCAGCGGGCTCCAAGAAGTGGGCAGCAGCCCAACGATAACCAGCTGCTCCGAGCCCCATGATGCTCCCTATGCACACTCCACCCACCAGCGAAACGTGTCGGAAGGGCTCCCGTGCAAGGAGGTTGGTGAGATGCACCTCGATCACTGGAACCTTTGATGCAGCTACGGCGTCGCGCAGGGCAACGGATGTATGTCCATACCCACCGGGATTCAGGACAATTCCAACGTATTTCCCAGCGGCACCATGGATAGCGGTGATCAGCTCGCCCTCCAGGTCGCTTTGGTAATGGTCGATCCGCGCATCGGGGAAATGGCCGCTCAGATCATCCATCACCTCCTGTAATGTCCGAGTACCGTACAAATGGGGTTCACGAGAACCCAACAGCCCGAGATTGGGGCCGTTGATCACGAGGATGGCTGACATGCAGCGAAGTAACGAAAGGCCATCTTTGTGTGGTGGATTGGGACCGTTCGCTATCCGACCATCATGCCTACCTGAAGCTGGAGCGGGCATTGAGCGATCGCACCATCCAGGCTTACATGTCCGACCTTTCGAAACTGAGCGCCTGGTGCAGTCAACACGAGAAGGCGTTGACGCCCACCACGATCCAATTGGAACACGTGCAGTCCTTCATTGCCCATGTAGCCCGACAAGGATCGGCACCGACGACCCAGGCACGCATGCTCAGCGCCTTGCGGAGCTTCTTCAAAGGACTGCTGCGGGAAGGGGCTCGGAGCGATGATCCAATGGAGCTTGTGGAGAGCCCAAGGATCGGAAGACACCTCCCGGAGTTCCTCAGTGTCGAGGAGGTCGACCGGCTCATCGCTGCCATCGACATGTCGGCTCCCATGGCACACCGGGACAGGGCCATGATGGAGACCTTGTACAGTTGTGGGTTGAGGGTGAGCGAATGCTGTGGTCTGCGAATGAGCTGCCTGTATTTCGACGAAGGGTTCATCCGCGTGATCGGCAAAGGCGATAAGGAGCGATTGGTCCCGGTCGGGCCTGAGGCGATCAAGCAGATCACGCGTTATCGGGAGGAGGTGCGCGTACACCTGCCGGTCTCCCGGAACGCCGAGGACCTGCTCTTCCTCAATGCACGTGGAGGTCCGATCTCGCGTGTCACGGTGTTCAAGATCGTCAAGGATCTGGCAGCCAGGGCCGGTATTCGTCGGAACATCGGTCCGCACACGTTCCGTCATTCGTTCGCCACGCATTTGGTGGAAGGGGGTGCCGACCTGAGGGCCGTGCAGGAGATGTTGGGGCATGCCAGCATCACCACCACGGAGATCTATACCCATCTGGACAGGGAATACCTGCGCAGCAACATCATGCAGTTCCATCCGAGGGCGCGGAAGGATCGATAGCCAGACGCACATGGAGATGCCGCCATAGCAGTTTCCCCATGTTGTCACAGGTCAGGAAGCCCTCATCCTGATGGAACCGGGCCAGTTCCCGGCCCAGGAGGTCGACGTGCTCCTCCGTGGAGATCCGATCCAGCTCCATGATTGACAACAATCTGCGTAGTTGCCCACGGACCAAATGATATCGTCTACGCATCAAGGCCCGCTCCTCCGTGGCATACTGCAGGGCCGTCTCCGATGAAATGAATTGTTGGGCGAACGTGACGAACGGCACGTTCTCCTTGTAGAACTGCGGAAGGTAGATCCTGTGACGACCTTCATAGGACTGTTGATCGAAGTCGATCGAACGCAGGCGGTATTGGACCTGATCCACGTCGTGGATCACGTCGACAACGAAATTATAGGCCCGCATATCGCCGAGCAACCTGACGAAACAGCGTTCATTGAACTTGACGAACTCCTTGCTGAGCCGGACAGGGTTCAAGTGACCACCGTATTGTTCCGGCCGCTGTATGAACACATCACCGGGCACGCCGATGATGTGCTCCTCGACCAAGGTCTCACGGTCCAGGATGTAATTGATCCGGTTGGGACTGAGCATGTGCTCCAACTCGGCCCCGTAAACGCGCGAAGCATCAGCCCGCTTGATGTAGTAGTAGTCGTGATTGTCATTGATCTTGTTCAGGATCTTGATCCGAAAAGGTTGACTGTTGCCATACGTGCAATGGTCGATGCCTGCCACCTGGAGATGGTCCACCATGCCTCCGTCCGCTACGAGCAACTGGTACAAGGCGACCAGGTGTTCATGGATCTCCACTTGGTCCTGCGGGCGAAGCACCACTGTGTTCCAGAGCGTGGGAGCTCCGGAAGGGCTCACCTGTGGGATGCTTCCATCGAAATGGAGCAGGTCCGAATACGAAACCGGCAGCTTGGCGATCCTGCTATGGTCAGAGAGGTATTCGAACAACTGGTCACCGATGCGGAACATCGGCTTCTTCCGATCGATGGCGTTGAATTCCATTCGACCTGCCGGTCTCAACGAGCCGTGGCCCGATCGTCGAGACTGGCGGTGGCATTCCGTTGGAGAAGCATGCGCTCGTACTCGGACATCAGGTCATTGACCCGCTCACGGATCCGCTCGTCGTACGCTTCATCCCATCCCAGATGCCCGGTCATTGGTTGGAACCTGGCCATGCCCATGGGAAGATCAAAGAAGGATAGATCCAACTCATCCAAGTCCGGGAAAAGGGTCATTTCAACGAATACCTTCTCCACCTGATGATCGTTCTCCCACTCCGACCCGTGCGTGTCCACCGTAAAGCACTTCGTCACATGGCCCGGCAGAGAGAAACGGATCACATAGTGGGCATTGTTGTCCAGTAGCACGTCATACCGTCCAGTGGAACCCGTGTGCAGGATATACTGCTTCACCCCGTCCTTGTATACGCGTACCAGTGCATGTTCGATCGGCCCACCAGTGACCTTGTTGGTCACAAGTCCGGTCACTTGAAGGCGAGCAGCGGATACGTCAAAAGATCCGATGAACAGCGACAACAACATGGTGGTTCGGAGGGTCGTCCACATCTTGCGCGGCAGCGTTGCCTGTATGCCACGATGCCGGGGGGCGAAACTATTCGGCCGGATACTGGGATCAAAGGCGGCGCAAGTCGTTTCGCAGCGATCGATCAACAGGCTATTGTGCAAAACCGGATGCGGTCCGGACCTGAACGGGTCCCTTCCTGAAGGTGTCCTTCAGGGCCCTTGTGAAGAGCTCTGCGCCTTTCTCGTTCAAATGATCCGCGTCCCGGAAGCCACCTTCCGGGATCTCCTGTCGGGCGAGATCGATGACCCTGGCCCCTTGTTCCCTGGTCCGCTCCAAACAAGCGAATAGGAAGTCCCATTGTTCCGGGGGCACGAGTTCGTAATATGCCCTGGTCACCGGCATGATCACCCATATGAGCACGACCCCCTGCTCACGGCATAACCTTGCTATCTGTTCGACCTGAGCGGCCATGAGATCGGAGACCCCCATCCTCCCTTCCGGTCCGAAATGCCGCAAACACATTTCCTGCTCGTTCCTTATGAACGACCGCACGGGGGCCGCGATGAAGCTTCCCACATAGGGTCGATGATCCATGGACGGATACAGGCACATGTTCCGTATGATCGAACGGAAATAGGCTTGTCTGTCCACCGGAAGCCCGTCGAGTTCGCTCGGTCCTGCAAGCGGGTATATCCGATCGAACAATTCCGGGGCTACAGCAGGGTCCTCGAACTTCAACTCCTGATACCTGGACAAGGTCTGGGCACCAACACCTACAACGATCGTATCCCGTTCACTTTCCGCAAGGAACCGCTCCAACTTCATCCGTGTCATCACCATGGGTTCCGCCACCTGGCTCACATTACGGGCATCTCGGAAGAATCTTGGGGCTACTGCGTTCCTCATCTGGGAATCACCCATGAACAGCATGCGCTCCTGGATCACCGTGCGATTCTGGGAGATGAGCCAACGATTGATCGCATAGCAGAAGGCGCCCCAAACCACCGGCAGGGACAGGAACAGGCAGGTGCGAAGTACAAAACGCCACATCAGAACTGAAAGTAAATGAAGGGTTGCTCCCTGCCCGAGCTGATAACAATGAGGAGCAACAATCCATAGTACATCCCCCATCGCACGAAGGCGGGACGATCGCTGGCCAGCTTGCTCAATGGGTGCTCATCACGCCGAGTGATCCACTCCAGGAGCAGCAGCATGAAAATGTACACGACCGGGCGTTTCGGGGCGAACAGGAAAGGCCCAAGGAGATCCGGCCCGAATATCCGTCCGTAGATGGTGATGGCCTGGTGCAGGTCCTCGGAACGGAAAAAGATCCACGCCAGAGTGACCAGGAAAGCGGTCCGGAGCATACCGCCAAGTTCCCGCAACGAAGGGAACCGTCCGTACGCGGCGACCAGGTCGGTATGTCGTCGATGGTCCGACCAGAGGAGCAGCGGCAGGAAGAACAAGGCGTGCAGGGCGCCCCAGATGAAGAAGGTCCAGTTCGCACCATGCCAAAGACCGCTGACGAGGAACACTGCCGCAGTGTTCCGTATCCGCACCCATTGCGATCCGCGGCTGCCTCCCAGTGGGATGTACACGTAGTCCCTGAACCAGGTGCTCAGGGAGATGTGCCACCTCCGCCAGAATTCAGCCACATCCCTGCTGAAATAGGGTAATGCGAAATTCTTCATCAGTTCGAATCCGAAGAGCCGGGCCGTGCCGATCGCGATATCCGAATAGCCGCTGAAATCCCCGTAGATCTGGAATGCGAAAAGCAAGGCACCCACGAACAATTCCGCGCCGCTCACCGACTCCGGTCGTTCGAAGATGAGGTCGACATAGACGGCACAGCTGTCCGCCACGACCACCTTCTTGAACAGTCCCCATAGGATCCTTCGAAGACCATCGGTGGCCTTGTCCCGATCGAAGCGATGCTTTTCGGCGAACTGAGGGAGCAATGCGACCGCCCGCTCAATGGGCCCGGCCACCAATTGGGGGAAAAAGCTCACAAAGGCAAAGAATGCGATAGGATCCCGCGTGGGTTCCAAACGACCGCGATACACGTCAATGGTGTAGCTGAGGGTCTGAAAGGTGTAGAAGCTGATACCGACCGGAAGCACGATGCTCAAACGGACCGGGTCGAAGGGAACACCGAGGAGCGAAAAGGCTGAGACAAAGTTGTCCAGGAAGAAGTTGAAGTACTTGAAAAACCCGAGCAGACCAAGATTGATGATCACGCTCAGAGCCAGCAACCATCCCCGCCTCGATCGATCCGAGGTCCGACCAAGCGCCCTGCCGACCTCAAAGTCGACAAGGCTGCTGAACGCGATCAGGATCAAGAAGCGGGCGTCCCACCAGCCGTAGAACAGGTAGCTTAGGGCCAGCAGGTACAGGTTCCGCTGACGGATGCCCATCGGCACTGCCCAATAGAGCAGGAATACCACCGGCAGGAATACTGCAAAGTCCAGGGAATTGAAGAGCATACCGGAACACCTCGTCCAAGAGACGATGGCAAATTAGGAGGTCCTATCCTTTCGCCACGAATGTATCGGATACGTGACGCCGATCGAACAGAACGGAACAGGGCGGACCTTCCGGTCCGCCCTGTTCCTGATACATCAGTCAGAAGATCAACGCTTCATGAACGTGGCCTGCTCCAACACCTGGTCCGAACTGACCCGCAGCACATAGGTCCCCGGCACCAATGTCGGCTCCAGGACAAGGGTGGCCGTTCCCAAGGATGCCGACCGACTCTCCCATTGGACCACGCGTCCCTGTACATCCAACACCTCCATCAGCACGGTACCGCTATGCTCGCCAAGTTGGAAGCTCAACACATCGTCCGCCGGGTTCGGGAAGAGGTCCAGGGATGGACTGGACGTTCCTTCCACACTGGAGGAAATGTTCCCGCTGATGCAGATGTTGAAGGTCCCTCCTGATCCGAATTCATTGTTCGAGAACACCCGAACGATGTAGTCCTGGTTCGGAGCCACCATGACCGTGAATGGAGATGGTGCAATGTCACAGAACACCGTATTACCGTTGCACGCATCGAGCACCTCCAGGAACAGGTCGGTGGCTGTGAGGGCGGAAAGATCGATATTGACGCTGTTGTTACCCAAGGAATTGAAGGTGTAGAACACGTCCTGATAACCGACCGTGGTCATATCACAGTCCGGGTCATCGGTCGTGACCGTGCTGTTCCCATTGTCGCCGAGCACCGAGTTCGCCGGACAATCCAAGGGCACGTTGATCAGCAGACCGATGGCATCCCCGCACTCATCGTTGGAAGGAGGTCCGGAACAAGCTGACGCCGAAAGTTGGACGGCATAAGAGCCCTGGACCGTCCCCGTGGTAAAGACCGGGAGGTAATAGGTCCCAGGCTGGAGGTCCTGATAGGTCATGGTACCGTTCCCATCCGGACAGCTCGTGAATTCCGCGTTCGTGGCGAAGATCACATTGTCATCCGCAGGGCAACTGGTGGCCAGGACGGTCCAGATCGTGGTGAAGGCCGGCAATGTGCCACAGTAAGCGATCGTCACGTTCGCACAATCGGTCAGTGTAAAGGCATGCCAGACCGTTGCCGTATCCGGCTGGACATCCAGGATCGTTCCAGGAAGAGCGTCGTTGGTACTGGTCGCGCCTGTATTGTTCCCCGTGAAGTTCAACGTGCCTCCTACGTTCAACAGCTGCGGGCTCACACTGGAACAAAGGTCGTTCACTGGCACACCACCAACGGACCCCGTCACGCAGATCTCGAAAGCCTGGTCCAGGCCGCCACCGTTCCATGCGTAAACACGCACGAAATACAGCGCACCCGGGGTCAATCCCGTCACGCTCAGGACCTCTGTCTCCCCATCCAGTGTGGCATCCACGCATTCCACCGCATTGAGCGCTGAACAGGGTCCACTGAATAGCTCAACCACAGGGTCGTACGTATTCAATCCGGTGACCTCGATATCATGAGAAGTCGAGGTCGCCACGAAAGAGAACCACACATCGTTCGCTATCGGTGAGGTGAAGGTGCTGCACTCGCTCGGTGGCAGGCTCTCGGTCGCTCCCAGAGATGACCCCAGGATGGCATTGCAATTCACGCCAGGGGTCAACAATACTGCTCCGGCGCAATCATCGTTCGATGGGGTACCTGAGCACGGCGCGGCACTGACATCCACGGAATAGTTGCCTATCGCATTCTCCAACGGGTCTGAAAGGATGGGCAGATAGTAGGACCCTGCCGGGAGGTTCAAGTACGTGATGGTGGCGTTGTCGTCACCGCAGGTCACGAAATCCACACCTGAATTGAAGACCAGGTCATTGTCCGCAGGGCAATTGATGCTAAGCACCCCCCAGACGAGCTCAAAATCCGGTACGGTCCCGCAATAGCTTACCGTGATATCAGCACATGTGCCAATGGTGAAGGCATGCCACACGGAAGGATAGCCATCGGCATCCAGCGTAGATCCAGGCACATAATCCCCAGTGGCGGTAGCACCGGTATTATTCCCGGAGAAATTGATCGAACCTCCCACCGCCAATGGCGTGAAGGCCACGCTGCCACAGAGGTCATTGGCCGGTCCTCCCCCCCCTGCTCCGATGACACAGATGTCGAACTGCTGATCGATGCCCCCACCGTTCCACGCGTACACGCGGACGTAGTACATGTTGCCCGGGATCAATCCGGTCAGAGCGAGAGACTCGGTCTCACCGTCGATCGTAGCGTCCACACAACCCAACGAGCTCAATGCTGCGCACGAACCGGAATATGCCTGAACGATCGGATCATAGGTGCCTGCCCCGGTGACCTGCACCGCGTGGTTCGCAGCGGTCGCCTGAAAAACGAACCACACGTCATTGGCGACCGAGGAAGTGAACGTGCTGCAGGTGCCGGGAGGCAGGCTTTGAGTGGCGCCGGAGGAACTTCCCGCGAAGGGAATGCACGTTCCGTTCGGGGTGATCGGAACCGCACCCAGGCAGTTGTCGTTCGGAGGAGGTCCGCCGCAGTTCGTCCCGGTAACCGTAATGGTATATGCGGTGATGCCCAAACCATCGATGATCGGATAGTAATAGGTACCTGCCGCAAGTCCGGGGTACTGGACCTCGTTCGGGCTGCACGTGCTCAAGGCAAGTGTTCCCTCGATCCAGGTGTTCGGATCGATCACCGGACAGTCCTCGAACAAGGCGATCACGTACTGTGCCGGATCCGGTACCGTTCCGCAATAGTCGATCACCACGTCCATGCACTGGGTCAGCGTGAACGATTCCCAAACGCCGATCACGCCGAGCCCATCGCTATCGGTCGCTCCGGCAATGCTTCCCGAGAAGGTCTGCGTCACGCCATTGATCAGCACACCACCGGTGGCACCCGAACAGTTGTCGTTCGGTGGCCCTCCTGCGCGCAATGCGCTTGAAGCGCCGGGTACACGGGTATTCGGCACCATCGCCGGCGGAACACTGGAAAGAGCTGTCAGCGAATGCTGTTCTCCTTTTACCCCGCTGTTGAAAACATGCAGCTCGGCATGAGGCGAACGAGCCAGGTGAATGTTGTCAAGCGCTTGACCTTCCTTGTAATTGGGACGGGTGGCTGACCGTCCACTTTGCGCGTTCAATTCCATCGTGATCCCGAACAGGGTCGCGATGAGTATCAGAAAGTTGATGTGGGTGTAGCTTCTTTTCATGGTCCGAGTGGTGTGATGGGCG
Organism: Flavobacteriales bacterium; assembly: GCA_020437905.1. Taxonomy (GTDB): domain Bacteria; phylum Bacteroidota; class Bacteroidia; order Flavobacteriales_F; family PHOS-HE28; genus PHOS-HE28. Next base: position 14,637 of record JAGQVN010000230.1, on the reverse strand, counting down.
GTGAAATTAGGGTTAAACAAAGCGCGTCCTCCCGCAGATCACTCGAGTTATCCACCCTACCCTGGACAGATCGATCGGTACTGCGCATCCAGCTTCGCCACCGCGATCTTCCGAAAAGTCCGCAAATAACCTTGACCTTCACATCGCGTACAAAGCCGTTCCACGAATCACGCGACACCGATGACCAACCATCCCGATCACTTGAAATGGCTCCACGAGGTCAACATGGACGATCTGGCATCCGTAGGCGGCAAGAATGCCAGCCTCGGAGAAATGATCCAGAACCTGTCGAAACTGGGCGTTTCCGTTCCCGGCGGATTCGTCGTCACAGTGGCTAGTTATGAGGCTTTCATCGCCCACAATGAGCTCGATGCCAAGATCCGCGAACTGGTGGGTGCCATGGACCCGGAGGATGTGGAGAGCATTCGCCGGACCGGGCTTGCGGTCAGAGCCTTGGTAAAGAACGGCAAGTTCCCCAAGGCGATCAGCAGGGAGATCGCGGCCCGCTATCGCGAAATGAGCGAGCAGTACGGTCAGGAGGCGACCGACGTGGCGGTGCGCAGCAGTGCCACGGCCGAGGACCTTCCCGACGCCTCTTTCGCAGGGCAGCAGGAGACCTACCTGAATATCCGAGGCACGGAGGAGTTGCTGGTGGCTGTCAGGAATTGCTTTGCCAGCCTCTTTACGGACCGGGCCATCGTCTACCGTCACAACCTGGGATATGACCACTTCGAAGTAGGCCTCAGCGTGGGGGTCCAGAAGATGGTCCGATCCGATCTGGCATCTTCCGGGGTGGCCTTCTCATTGGACACCGAAAGCGGTTTCAAGGATGTGGTCCTGATCAATGGCAGCTATGGGCTCGGCGAAATGGTGGTGCAAGGGAGCGTCAGCCCGGACGAATTCCTGGTCTTCAAACCCACGCTCGCGGAAGGGCATTCCGCGATCATTGAGAAGAAGCTGGGCATCAAGGACAGGAAGATGATCTATGGCGTGGAGCCTGGTGAGCCGGTGCACGTGATACCCGTGGAACGACCGCAGCGGAACAGGTTCTGCGTACCTGATGAGGTGGCCCTGGAGATCGCCAAGAGCGTTGTGGCCATCGAGAAGTATTACTCCGAAAAGCGCGGTCATTGGAGCCCGATGGATGTGGAATGGGCCGTGGACGGCTTGTCCAAACAGCTGTTCATCGTCCAGGCAAGGCCCGAGACCATCCACAGTAGGCGTGACAATGACCGGATGGTCGAGTACAAATTGGACCGGCAGGCGCATCCGGAACTGAAGGAGGTGGCACGAGGCATCGCGATCGGCGACAAAGTGGGTACAGGCAGGGTCCGCATCCTGTACAGTTTGGACGGTCGCGATGGTAGTACGGATGGAAAGGACTTTCAGGAAGGGGATATCCTGGTCACCGAAATGACCGACCCGGATTGGGAGCCCATCATGAAGAAGGCGGCCGCCATCATCACCAACAAGGGCGGCAGGACCTGTCACGCCGCCATCGTAGCTCGTGAAATGGGCGTGCCAGCGATCGTTGGTTGTGTGGATGCGACGGAGAAGGTGGAGATCGGCGACGAGCTTACCGTCAGTTGCTGCGAAGGGGACACGGGCATTGTTTACGCCGGTGCGGTCGCGTTCGAGCGTATCGAGACCGATCTGCGTGACCTTCCGAACGTGCGGACCCCGATCATGTTGAACGTGGCCAGCCCCGACCTGGCCTTCAAATTCGCCGGACTTCCCAATGCAGGCGTCGGTCTGGCCCGGGAGGAATTCATCATCAACAACTACATCCAGGCCCATCCGCTTGCCTTGTTGCAGCACAAGGAGCTCGGGGACGTAGAGCTCAGCGGAAGGATCAGCTACCTGATCAACGGCTATGAGGATGAAGAGACCTTCTTCGTCAAGCGTCTCAGCTATGGCATCGCCAAGATCGCCAGTGCATTCTACCCGAACCGGGTGATCGTGCGCTTCAGCGACTTTAAGTCGAACGAATACAAGAACCTGCTCGGTGGGGACCACTTCGAACCGGATGAGGAAAACCCCATGATCGGTTGGCGAGGTGCAAGTCGTTACTATAGCGATGTGTACAAGGAAGCGTTCGGGCTGGAATGCAAGGCGATCCGTCGAGTCCGGGAGAAGATGGGGTTGAAGAACGTAGTGGTCATGGTCCCCTTCTGCCGAACCGTGGAAGAACTGAAGCAGGTGGAGGGTGTGATGAAGGAATACGGTCTGGAGCGCGGCAAGGAAGGACTCGAGCTCTACCTCATGGCCGAACTTCCCAGCAACATCCTGATGGCCGAGGAGTTCGCCGAGCATATCGACGGTTTCTCCATAGGCAGTAACGACCTGACGCAACTGACCCTGGGCCTGGACCGCGACAGCGCCTTGGTGAGCCATCTGTACGATGAGCGCAACCCGGCGGTGAAACGGATGATCGCACAGCTCATCAACGTCGCTAAGAAGACCGGCACCAAGGTGGGGATCTGCGGTCAAGGCCCCAGCGACTTCCCTGATTTCGCGCAGTTCCTTGTGGAGCTGGGCATCGACAGCATCAGCGTGACACCGGACAGCTTGTTGAAGACCAGACGGGCCATCGCCCAGGTGGAACAACACGTAAAGACCAGCGGGACACCGATCAGGGCTTGAAGGCCGTTCGCTCAGGCGTCCCTGGGTCACCTGAACATCCTATGGTCCTTCGCTAGCACTGTATCAGTGGCGATGGTGATCGAATTCCAACGAGGGGTCGATCCAAAACGACCGAACCGGGCCACCGTTGCCGGCCAAGGGTCTCTCGAACCATTTCCATGGCCAGGCTGTTGAACCATCGTCATCGGTCCATCTGGTGATCGCAGAGCGCGACCCACTCAGACCGACTCGACCAGCCCGCCCGAAAGGCCATACCCGTGTACCATGCGCAACGACAGTGAGAAGCACCCTCTGGACCAAGGTATCGTAGGGATCGACCTGGGCTCTCGTTCAACAGGAAATACCGTGATCTGTAGTTGGGAGCAGGGCCGCTTCGTCTTCCATCGGGCACCTGAAGCAGCCAACAACGACGGATGGCTGCTGACCAGGCTTAGGAAATTGGCTGCAAAGGCGATTTATGTCGATGCTCCGCTGAGCCTCCCTGGTGCGTTCTTCGGCAAGGGGTCCGACCATTTCTTCCGCCTTGCCGATAAGGAAGCTGGAGGCATGAGCCCCATGTTCCTCGGCGGTCTGACCGCACGCGCGATCCAGCTCGCCGAGTCGATAAGAGCAGCGGGGGCCATCGTTCATGAAGCCTATCCAGCAGCGCTGATCCGAGCGGAATGGAAGCACCTCGAACTGAAGGCCGGCAGGGCCGTTCCCAAACAGACCGTTCGTCTCATGGCGGGTACCTTTCAAGTCCCTTCGCCCGAACCTGCCGACCGGCACGAATTGGATGCCTGGTTATGCTGGCTCATCGGCCTGCGGCATGTGCGCGGGGAGGCCAAGGTGTTCGGCGATCCCGAGGAAGGAGCCATACTGGCTTGACATCCGGAGGCTCCATCGAAGCTACTTTTGGGCATGGTCAGGACCGTGCAGCTTGAGGAATTCCTGGGCCGTGGATATCCATTGATCGATGTAAGGTCCCCCGGGGAATTCTCACGGGCTCACATCCCTGGTGCTCACTCGCTGCCCCTATTCTCGGATGCCGAACGAGCGCTGGTAGGAACGACATACAAGCAACGAGGGAAACCGGAGGCCATCCGAACCGGGCTATCCATCGTAGGTCCCAAGTTGAGGGACCTCGTGGACCAGGCCGATAAGCTGGCACCTGAAGGTGTTGCAGCACTGCACTGTTGGCGAGGCGGTCAACGCAGCGCGAGCATGGCCTGGTTGTTGGATGCGGCTGGTTTCCAGGAGATCCTGCTCCTCAAAGAGGGTTATAAACGGTACCGCGGCCATGTCCTTTCCTGTCTTCAGCAGAGCTGGACCCTCCTCGTCGTTGGCGGGTACACCGGGTCGGGCAAGACCGAACTGCTTCAGGAGTTGGCAGAACTCGGTGAACAGGTGGTCGATCTGGAAGAACTGGCCTCGCACAAGGGATCCGCGTTCGGCGGATTGGGCCTTTCACCACAACCGACCACCGAACACTTCGAGAACCTCCTGTGGAAGCGACTTGCGGAATTGGACCCTTCCCGCCCCATTTGGGTCGAGGACGAAAGCCAGATGATCGGTTCGGTCAAGGTCCCCGATGGTCTGTTCCGGCAGCTGCGGAGTTCGCCGCTTCTGTTCCTGGAGGTCCCGTTGGAGGTGCGGGTCGAAAACCTGGTCCGGAGCTACGGGAACGCCCCGATAGCCGACCTGGCCAATGCATTGCGACGGATCGAGAAACGTCTGGGTCCTCAACATTGCAAAGCCGCGTTGCAAGCCCTGGGATCCGGAGACTTGGGAACGGTCGCCAAGATCGCGCTCCGATATTATGACAAGGCCTATCTCCATGGCGCGGCTTCCCGGTCCGAGCATACCGTCCACCGGGTCCCTACCGCGCGACCGGAAGCACGTTCGTTGATCGCCCTCGCGGACCGGGCCATGTTGGCCAATTCGGATCGATGATAGAGCATCTTTGACCGTCCACCGACCACAGGACGGATACCTTTGGGGCGTTACGCTCCAGCCTCCATGCAACAAGCACGATCAGCGGCCCCGCTCCGCCTGACCCAATACAGTCATGCGGCAGGCTGTGGGTGCAAGATCGCACCCGCCGAACTGGACAGGATACTGAAAGGCTCCTCAGCCATGTTCCTGCCGGAAGAACTGGTGGTCGGGGGCAGCGATCGTGATGATGCCGCTGTCCTGGATCGGGGGGATGGTACGGCGTTGATCAGCACGGTGGACTTCTTTTCTCCGATCGTTGATGATCCGTTCGAGTTCGGGCGGATCGCCGGTGCCAATGCCTTGAGCGATGTGTATGCCATGGGGGGGACGCCGCTCATGGCGGTAGCCGTCCTCGGGTGGCCCATGGAAAAACTATCACCTGAGCTTGCTTCGCGCGTGGTGGATGGTGGCCGTTCGATCTGCATGGAGGCCGGGATACCGCTCGCGGGAGGTCATAGTATCGATGCGCCGGAGCCCTTCTTTGGTCTAGCCGTGACGGGCATGGTGGACCTTGACGGTATGAAACGGAACGATACACCGGAGATCGGTGATGTGCTTTACCTGACCCGCCCGATCGGAACGGGTGTGCTGAGCACCGCGTTGAAACGTGGCCTTCTGGAAGACCAAGGAATACAGGTCCTGCATGCCTCCATGGGCCACTTGAACAGGATCGGAATGGACCTTGGCGGGATCGGAGGTGTACATGCGATGACCGACGTCACCGGCTTCGGCTTGTTCGGCCACCTGATCGAAATGTGCAGCGATCATGCAAGCGTTGACCTGAACGGCGATCTGTTGCCGCTGTTGCCGGCAGTAGCCGAATTGATCCAACAAGGCTGTTACGCCGATGGTGCCATGCGGAACTGGCGTTCCTATCACGACCGGATATCAGGTGCGTCCGACATGAAATGGATGATGGCCGGATCGGACCCGCAGACCAACGGCGGACTTCTTATCGCACTGGACATTGCAGCGCGTGACGAATTCATCCATGTCTGCAGCGCCCATGGCATCGATGCGATCGCGATCGGCACATTCACCGAGAAGGGAGAAAAAACCATAAACGTGGTCACTGATCGCGGTTAGGATAGCGATCGGATCAAGTAATTGATCCGTTGGAACAGGGATCCTCGCGGGTGGGATGCAATGAGCCACTAACTTTGTGAACGCTCCTATACTTCAACCAACGTAAGTCCAATGCCGAAAAAGAGATTCTCCGAAAGCGATATCGAAGAATTGTTGAACCATTACCGCAGTGAACGCAAGCGATTGTTGTTCCAACTTGAGCACGTTCGGGCCATCATCAGCGACCTGAAGAGCAATGATCCAAGCAGCCCCAAAAGGGCGATCGGTACCAAGGCGAAAAAGGCCACGGCGAAAAAGAAAAGTTCGGGTTACAAGAAGAAGCGTGGACCGAGGAAGAAGCGTACCATCAAGGATGGAGGCTATCGCCTGAGCGACTGGGATAATGTGATCCTGGATCACATTACCAAGACGGGCAAGTTGCAGACCAAACAGGACCTGCTCGTTCCCATGACCAAGTTCGCTGCCAAGGCGGACCCGAAAATGAAACCCGAGGACGTGGACATCAAGCTTACCCGTGTCCTGCAGAAGCTCAGCGGACGCAGAGGCATGTTGGGCACCTATCGTTCGGGTCTGCAGCGCGGTTACCATTACGGACTGAAGGAGTGGTTCTTTGCCTCCACAGGCAAGCTGCGAAGCCAGAACCTCGACCGATTGGACCTGGCTACGAACTGATCGTGCTGGCACTGTGATCGGAAGGGGAGGCACTGGTCTCCCCTTTATTTTTGTCCGAACCACTCCAACCATGAAGCATATCCTGGTCCCGTTGGACCTTTCCCCGATCAGTGAACGGACCGCCAGCTCCGGTGCCCACCTGGCCAAAGCGCTCCAGGCCACCCTCTGGCTGATCCATGTCGCTGCACCTGAACCGGATTTCGTGGGACTTAGAACGGGCCCGGAACATGTTCGAGCGCACCGTGCCGAGACCCTTCGCCAGGAACATCGGGTGCTTCAGAACATGGCCGATGCCTTGAAAAAGGAAGGGATCGATGCGCGCGCGCTCCTGGTCCAGGGACCCACCACGGAAACCATTCTCGAGGAGGCCACCAGGCTGAACGCGGATATGATCGTCATGGGATCCCATGGAAAAGGCGGCTTGATGAAAGCACTTGTAGGTTCCGTAACGAAGGAAGTGCTTGCTCGCGCAGTGGTACCCGTCTTGATCGTGCCTTATCGATCATGAACAGGCACCTGGCATATATGGCCTCCCTGTTCCTCCTGTCCCCGTGTCTGTTCCTTGGGGGCGTCTGCATGCCCTCCATCAGTGGAGGTGGTCCTGACCTGTCCTCGATCAACCTGCCGGAAGGATTCACGATCCATGTATTTGCGGATGACCTGCCGAGCGCTCGGGCGATGTGCTGGGGAGATCAAGGCACGCTGTTCGTCGGAACGCGTAGCAAAGGAATTGTGCATGCGCTGAAGGATACCGACGAGGACGGACAAGCGGATGCGCGATGGGTCGTTGCGGAGGACCTGAACATGCCCGTGGGCGTGGCCTTTCACCATGGTTCGCTCTACGTCTCCTCCGTCGACCGCATTGTCCGTTTGGACTCGATCGAAGAGCGCCTCGCGGATCCTCCCGAACCTGTGGTCGTCTATGACGGTTTCCCGGATGAAAAGCATCACGGCTGGAAGTTCATTGCCTTCGGACCCGATGGGAAACTATACGTACCCGTTGGGGCACCGTGCAACATTTGCCTCAGTGAGGACAGCATCTTCGCGACGATCACCCGCATGGACCCCGATGGAACGGACCTGGAGATCGTGGCACATGGGGTCAGGAACTCGGTCGGTTTCGACTGGCATCCCATCACCGGTGAATTGTGGTTCACTGATAACGGACGCGATTGGATGGGGGATGATTCGCCGGATTGTGAGCTGAACCGTTCCACCTTCAGCGGACAGCACTTCGGATATCCGTTCTGTCATGCAGGTACGATCGCTGACCCGGACTTGGACCCGGGCCCGGAGTGCCCCTCCTTCGTCCCGCCGGCTGCCCTTCTCGGACCGCATGTCGCCCCTTTGGGGATGCGGTTCTACACCGGTGGAACGTTCCCTTCCAAGTATCATCATGCAGCGTTCATCGCAGAACACGGCAGTTGGAACAGAAGTCGGCCCATCGGCTATCGTGTGGTCGTAGCCTTCACGGACAGTACTGGAAATGCCGTTACCGAGGTCTTCGCGGATGGCTGGTTGAACGGCTCCCGTGCGTGGGGCCGGCCAGTGGATGTGCTGATGACACAAAAGGGTGATCTGCTCGTCAGTGACGATGCAGCGGGCATGATCTACCGCATCAGCTATTCACCCTAGCTCCTGCGATCTTTCCAGCAGGGAACACACCGATCGGTCCACCAGCAACGTTCGATCCAGGAACAACGGAGCAACTCATGATACGCATCTCATTTCTGACCAAGGAGCTCGAGGACTCGGAGAGGCTTGCCAAATTCCTGATGCAGGAACGTCTCGTCCTTTATCTGACGGTGGAGGAGCATCGGGAGATCGTGCTAAAGAGCGATGGCATCGCCTACCGTCCTTTGATCCACCTCAGCGGAATGACCAAGTCACTGCTCTATAGGAGGATACAGAGCGAAGCACAGGATCTGCTGAAGGACCGGCTTGTGCGGACCTGGGCGGAAGCGGTCACGAGCCTGGACCCGGATAGCACCAATGAATTGATGGGCGGCACCATGGCCGTGTGATCATCCCCTCCCATGCCAAGCGATGGGTCGCCGGTCAATCCACGGTCTTTGGGCCCACTTGGACCGATACAGGAGGACATAGCTGACAGTGCATGAGAACACTCCTATCGCGGCTCCTGCCAGGATGTCCTCGGTGAAATGCTGGGATAGGTAGACCCTCGAGAATGCGATGAAGGAAGCCAGCACGGCGAGCAATGCCGCCCATCCGACCCGGTTCAGGAGTACGGCCATCGCCATGCACATGCTGAACGCAGCGGTAGCATGACCGCTCGGGAACGACAGGTGGTGGTGTAGTTCCACGCCCTGCACGACATTGAGCCCGGGCATCTCCGCCAGGAATTCGACCGGACGGTCACATTCACCAAAGACCTGGCGTTTCAAGAGCTGGGCAATAAGCCCCCCCAGGGAGTTGCTCATGGCCATGAACAGGAACGAACGCCACGATCCCAGGACAAGGAGCGAACAGGAGATCAGCGTTGGTACCATGCCATCACCGGCATGGGTGATCCAACGAAAGAAGCGATCGGCCACGCCCACCACGACCTTGTTCACGCTCAGATGCAGGTCCAGCTTATCGTGAGCCATCACCGCCCAGATGGCCGGACAAGCGATCAATCCGCTCACCCCTATGAATACGGCCAAAGCCCTGGATCGCACGTGGCAAAACTAATCGGCTGGACCTCTTGCTATCTTGCTGCTTCCATGTGGAACCGAGCCCTCCTTCTCATCGGACCCGGCATGTTGCTGTCCTTAGCGATCCGCAGCCAGTCCTTCGAACAGGCGGTCGGTGGCAGCTCAGCCGAGTTCGGCCGGGCCGTTGTTACGGATGGTAGCGCGTATGTGATCGCAAGCACCGTGTTCGACCAGGGGTCCAACAGGCACCTTCCTGCCCTGATCCGGACGAATTCCAACGGTGCCATGGTGGACAGCATCCTCATATCCGTTCCCGGGAGAACATTCATCCATGACGCAGTACGCACCACAGGGGGTGGCGTCGTCCTGGCGGGAAGCATCATACCCGATGGAAAGCACGATCACGATGCCCTGCTCATCAAGGTGAACAGCAACGATCTGGTCGAATGGATCGTGTCTGCCGATGAACCCGATGATCAACACCTGCTAGCCATCCAGACGGATGCGAACGGGAATCTGTATTGTGGTGGTTCAATGGCGGCGAATGGTCATCAGAACGGCTCGCTCATCAAATACGGTCCTTCGGGCAACATCCTTTGGACCGCCTCGGAAGGAGGACCACTCCACGACAATGTGTGCGATTTGGTCGTCGATGCAGCAGGGATCATTGCGACCGGAAGGCTGACCAATTTTGGTGGTGACGCCGATCTCTTCCTTTGGCGAACTGACCTGGACGGAGCCACCCAGTGGACCACGTCGTGGGGAGGCATCTCCGAGGACGTCGGAAGGGCGATCATCGCCCAGAACAATGGATCCTATGTCGTGGCCGGCCATACCACCAGCTTCGGAATGGTGGACAGTGATTCCATCAGGAAGGAGAACGTCTGGGTGCTTGCCGTGGATGCGATAGGTGATACCCTCTGGACCTCCGTGATCGGAGATACGCTCGTTGATCGACGGGCGTACGGGGTGACCGGTTCCAATGGCGTGCTCTATGTTGGTGGTGAACTGACCGGTGAAGGCACTTCAGACGCGTTGGTGGTCAAGATGGACCAGAACGGGAACCTGTCCTGGGAAAAGACCTACGACCTTGGGGACCGTGACAGGATCGAGGACATCGAAGCAATACCTACCGGCTTTCATGCCACCGGCTGGAGCTTCGGCCCGCTCAGTTATCAGGTCCTGCTCATGCGTAAGAACAGCACCGGGGATTGATGGGCAGACCACCGATCCCATGCATCGCTTGACCGTGTCGATCAATTGGGCAGCGACCCCATTCGAACGGCGGTCGGTACTGAACCATTGATCATATTGAGCAGGACGTCCCGGTCGTTCGCTTGACCTGCGTATTTGACCTTGCCATCCATGTTCAGGTCCTGATCATTGTAGCCAAATACGACCGCAGTTGGCACCGAACCGCCAATGGTGAGCAGGATGCGATCGCGGTCATTGGAACTACCGGTGTATTTGAGCACCTCATCCTTGAGCGCATCACCGGCGAACATGGCCATCCGCCCGTTCACGAGCTCCAGGCGTGGATCCGTGCCGGCTACATTGGTCGCTGCGGAAGAAAGGTCAACCAGGGTCAGGTCCCGATCCAGACCCACCGGATCGGCGGTCATGATCCCCAGGTGGTTCCTATGCAATAAGGCGATGTAGTACTGGTCGGCCGGAACGTCGAACAGGATGCGATCATATCCATCAGCGGTCCTTACGTTCCCCGCCCGCGTGATCAACGCAGCGGTGGCATCCACCACGATGGTCGGATCGTTCTTGTCCCGCAACTGAACAAGGACCCAATCCACCACGGAACCAGGTCCGGCCTGTTGAAGCATGCTCGGATCCACCTGCTGTCCACCGTTCTGGGCATCAAGCATACCCGCGGCAGTATACGGTTCCTGTAGCGGGATCAGACCTGCTGCGCGGAGATCATCTCGCATGAGCCCTGTATTGTTCACATAACATCCGGAAAGCAATGACCTCAAGCTGGCATTGGTGGGACAATCCTCCCAAGCAACAAGGAATGCACCGTCGATGATGACCGCGGTCGGGTCCTGCGGACGTTCCCACCACAGGGCAAAGTGGTCTCCCCCACTACCCTCCTTGTGCAGCATCTCCACGTAGTAATAGCGACCGGCTTCCAGCCATATCGGCGCGCTCCGTTGCGAGGCATACTTGGTGAGCTGTGTAGCTCCCGTATTGCCAACAATGTTGCAGATCTGCCGCTTGTAACGCTCCTGAGCGTTGGGGCTGAGGAAGACCGCGGAATGGTCGTCCGAGGTGGCTATGAACGTATGAAAGCCTGTGGTCGAAGGAACGATATACCCCCTGACCCGCGTGCCATAGTTGTTCCCCAGGTTGGTCGGGCCTTGGAACGTGGAAATGTAACCGGACGAACTTGGCGCGTCCGGGTAATTGGGGAATCCAACAAGGTTCGCCAATGAAGTGCCCGGGACTCCGGTCCAAACTTCCCGGAGCAATTGCCCGGCCGGTCCCGAACATTGCGGCGGGGCGGTCGAAATGACACTGATGGTCACGTTAGCCTGGTCGGTCATGCCATTGTCGTCCGTCACCGTGAGCGTGACCACATGTTCCCCGATATAGGGATACACATGCATGGGTGTGGGGTCGCTCGAGAAGCTGCCATCGCCGAAATCCCATTGATAGGAAACGATCATACCTGGATCGTAGGAGTCGGCACCGTCGAACTGCACGGCCAGGGGTCCGGGGCCGGCCAGGGTGTTCGTCCGAATGATCGCCACTGGCGGGATCGATGAGCAGCGCGGATACAACCAATGTGTCACGGTAGTGGAAAGACCTTCCGCATCGGTGACCGTCAACTCGATCGAATAACTATAGGTGTCATCGTCGCACCCGACCCCGCTGATCACCGTGCTCGAAACGATGGCAGGATCGATCGGCTCGGGATGGATGTGTGTATTGTGGTGCAGCGTGGTGCGCCACGCATAGGACAACTGGCCGGGACCATGCTCCAAGTCCATCACATCGGCTTCAAGCACATACACCGTGTCCACCCCAGGCGGGTATTCATGCCCATTCGGAAAGCTCGTAATGGCCACCTCAGGTGGTGTATTGTTCACGCTCACCAGCAGGGATGTGCTGTTGGTCTGTCCGGCCGTATCCGTAACAGTTAGCACGACCGTGTAGGAGGTGGGCACTCCCGGTGGAGCATTGAACAGATGTGTGGGCGCAACATCACTGCTCGTGCCGCCATCACCGAACTCCCAGAGGAAGTCGAGCGCAGGCGATTCATTGTCGTAACTGGCCGAACCTTCGAAGGCGACCAAAAGCGGTCCTGGTCCGAATTGCACATCCTGCGAGGCCACGGCCACCGGAGGCAGATCCGCGACCAGGTCGTAGCAGATCTTCCAGATCGTACCGTTCGAGTAGCGGATGTAATACAAACACCCGTCAGGCGCCTGGGCCATCTGGACGATCAGACCAAGTCCACTGGCAAAGTCGTGGACGCTCATCGGGCTATCCTGTTGGTCATACTCGAACCGTTTGATCCAGCCACCGGCAAAGTCCGCGTGGAAGTAGGTCTGTTGATATTCCGCCGGCCAGCCCTGACCGGAGAACCAGGTCCCACCTATGGAAGCATACCCGCTGAACGGTGGCCCAGGTACCGGGGAAAGGAGATCGTCAAGGTCGATCGTCGCCGCTTGGTTCCCATTGAAGATGCCGGTCCTCGAGCGATCGGGCGAATGCTGGTAGTCGATGGTCGGTCGGCTGTGAAAGAAATGAGGTATCACGACCGGCACCTGGCTGTTCGGGTCGCACGGGTCCGGATGCCCGTTCAGGTGGATCGGTGTATCCTGCACAAGCAGGTCCTGAAAAAAGTAGAACTGTTGCTGACAGATCACCGCATCATACCCCGGAACAGGTGCATCCCCGTTCGGGGTCGCTAGTGAAGCATAGTTCACGTTCTCTTCGAGACCCTCGAACAGCGGCCACCCGAAGTTCATGCCCGGCTCGTAGCACACGTTGATCTCCTCCCATTGGAACCAGCCGACGTCACCGATGTACAGCGTTCCCGGATCACCATTGGCAGGGTCGGGGCTACCACTTCCGGGCCTCAAGCTCATCCGGAACGGGTTACGAAGCCCCAGCGCCCACACCCGGGAACAGGGTGCCCTTGCATCATTCGCATCGTAGAACGGGTTGCTGGGCAGACCATCCCCGGTGGCGGGGTCCAAGCGCAGGACTTTGCCGTTCAGGCTGTTCACCATCTGGGAGCGGAAGGAACCGACGTTATCCTCCGGACGGATAATGCCATCCTGCAACGCCGTGGCGTAGTATGATTCGCTGGCACTGCCTACATCGGTGCTGGAGAAGCTCGCACCGTCACCGACGGAGACCAGCAGCGAGCCATCGGTGCCGAACAGCAAGGTCCCGGGGCCATGCGATTCATGCAAAAGGGGGATCCCGGTCTGCGGTGATTCACCCAGCAGGACGGTCCGGCTGTTCGGATCCACGGAGGTGCCGAGCGGGAGTTCCACCGTGTAACGGGACAAGCGGATGATGGTGGCCGCGAAATACTCGTTAGAAGCGGGGGAATACGAACCCGTACCGAAGTTCATCAGATGGTGGCGATCCACCGTATACAACATGTAGATGTGACCGTTGGTCGCAAAGGATGGGTCCAGCGCAAAACCGAGCATGCCCTGGTCCCTCCAATTGCCGACCTCTTCGCTGAGGTCGATCAGGGGGTCGACCAAGCGCGTCCCATCCGGCTCAACGATCCAAACTTGACCAGCCTTCTCCCACACATACATGCGTCCGGCATCGTCCCAGACCATTCCCTGCGGTTCGTTCCAGCCACTGGAAACAGGGATGGTCGAGAAATCCGCAGGGACCGCCTGCCCAGTCGCGGACAACTCTGGAACAAGAAAAAGGGCAAGAACCGGTACGGCGCGGAAAGGAACGGGGAACTGCATGCTGAATGGAAGAAAGACTTCGACGAATAAACCGTTTTCTTCGACAAAAGTAGTTCCTAAGCGAACGGACGTCAAACCACCTAATGGTCATGTGCCGAGATTCGCCGCCTGCACCTGAGGTTGCTTCCATCGGTCAGCGAAAAAGCTCGAGTTGGTCTCGTGGCACCCTGAACTGGGTTCGGTCGAACCGGGGCATGCTTCGGTCCCTGAAATACCGGCGCTCGAAAATGGAAAAGGTCCTGGCGATCTGTTCGGCAATGACCCCTTCGCCACGCATCCTGCGCCCAAAGCGTGTGTCCTGCATGCTGCCTTCATGCAGCTCACGGCACAGGGCCACCACCCGTCTCGCACGCTCCGGCAGATCGTTCGTCAATCGCTCATGGAATACCCTTTCCACCGGCCCATTGGTCCGGAGTACCGTATAGCCAGCTGCGCGTGCACCGGCCTGGGAAGCTGCTTTCAGGATGGCGGGAAGCTCATGGTCATTGAGGCCGGGAATGATGGGCGCACACATGACCATCACCGGTATGCCGGCTTCCGTCAGGCGCCTTATGGTCTCGATCCGTTTCGCTCCCGTGCTTGTTCGCGGTTCGAGGATGCCCCGAAAACCGACAGACAAGGAGGTTACGCTGATGGCCACCTGAATG
>JAGQVN010000229.1 GCA_020437905.1 Flavobacteriales bacterium | reverse complement strand
TGATCGTTCTGGCCCGTTTGCTGAAGGTGAAGTTCATCGCTGCTGCTTTGGGATCGTTGTTCACTGGGCGTTCAGGGTATCAACCGGGGCCGCAGCGGCCATGCCGGTGTTGCCGCCTGAGGGCATCCTTCCTCCGGCTTGCAGGTATTTCACGTATTGCACCACCAACCACCGCTCCTCACGGTCCAATTGGCCTGCATGGCTGCCCATCGCCACGTTCTTCCCGTACATCAGGGAGTGGAACATCTTCCCTTCGCTCAGGCCGGCCAACTGGGCGCCATCGTACGCCGGAGGCTGGGGGTAGTTGCCGTTCTTCACCACGGCACCATCGCCCTGCCCCTTGGGGCCGTGGCAGTGAAGACAAAAGCGATCGTAGAGCACCTTTCCCTTGTCCACGTTCTCCTGTATCATCGGGATCGGGCTTTTCAACTCCAGACCCGCTTGCTCGTACCCATCAGGAGTATTTGGATACGGATAGGGGAAATTGAACGCTGCCTTCGCCGGGTCCATACTGAACGGGACGGTACCGGCCACCGGCTTTCGAGCGCTCTGTCGCTCGCGTTGCGCCTTGACGACCGCATCGTCGAAATAATAAGGGTCCTGACCGTGGTCCAGATAGGCCTCCATGGCCGGGCTGCGATACATATCCGGCATATACTCCACGCCTGGACTGTTAGGGTCGCCTCCACAAGCGCTGAGCAGCACGACCACTGCGGTCAGGGTTCCGATCTGAAGGGTCCTATTCCTCATGGTCCTAGTATTCACGCTCATTGATCTCCATCACCGATGTGCCGCGCAGCAACTCCATGATCGCTGCCTGATCAAGCCCGTGATTATCCTCGCTGCGCACCTCCATGATGAACTTATCATCGGTGCTGCGTGGGTCCGGGTTCCGTGCGGGCATGCCTGGCAGGGTCTTGTTCCGGATCAGGTACGTGATGGCCATGCCATGCGCTGCGCAAAGCACGGTGAACTCGAAGGTCACGGGAATGAAGGCCGGCAGGTTCTGATAGAGGCTGAAGCTCGGCTTGCCTCCGATGTTCATTGGCCAATCCTGTATCATGAAGTACCACATACCCAGGAGCGCCAGGCTCAACCCGCCCATTCCGAACATGAAGCTGACGATCCCCAGCCGGGTGCGCTTCACCCCGATGATCGGATCGAGCCCATGCACCGGGAACGGGGAGAACACATCGCGCACCTTGACACCTGCGGACACAAGCTTCCGTGCAGCACTTTTCAGCACCTCAGGATCTTCATAAACCGCGTAGACGACCTTGTTCGCCATGAGTTCAGTGATGCTGTTGTTGGGTACGCTTGTAACTCTCCCCACTGATGGTCAGGATGGACTTCAACTCGTTGAGGGCCAAAACCGGGAAGAAGCGTGCAAAGAGCAGGTAGAGGGTAAAGAAGATGCCGATCGTACCGAGGAACACGCCAGCATCGACCCAGGTCGGGTGGAACATGGTCCAGGAGCTGGGCAGGTAATCCCGATGCAGGGACGTGACGATGATGACGAAGCGCTCGAACCACATCCCAACGTTCACGACGATGCTCATGAAAAAGGTGAACATCAGGTTGGTCCGGAGCTTTTTGAACCAGAATACCTGCGGGCTGATGACATTGCACGTCATCATGCTCCAATATGCCCACCAGTATGGTCCAGTGGCCCGGTTGATGAAGGCATAGCTCTCGTACTCCACACCGCTGTACCAGCTGATGAAGAGCTCCGTGATATAGGCCACACCAACGATGGACCCGGTGACGATGATCACGATGTTCATGTACTCAATATGCTTCACGGTAATGTAGCTCTCCAGCTTCATCACCTTGCGCATCACCAGCAGCAGGGTCTGCACCATCGCAAATCCGCTGAACACCGCACCGCTGACGAAATAGGGGGGAAAGATGGTCGTGTGCCAACCCGGTATCACGGAAGTGGCGAAGTCGAAGCTCACCACGGAGTGCACAGAGAATACCAGCGGTGTGGCGATACCGGCAAGCACCAAGCTGACCTCCTCAAAGCGGGTCCATGCCTTGGCATTGCCGGTCCATCCAAAGCTCAGAATCCCATAGGCCTTCTTCATCGCCGGACGCGTGACCTTGTCCCGGATGGTGGCAAAATCAGGGATGAGCCCGATATACCAGAACACCAGGGAGACCGAGAAGTACGTGCTGATGGCGAACACGTCCCAGAGGAGCGGGCTGTTGAAATTGACCCAGAGGCTGCCGAACTGATTGGGCAGGGGGAACACCCAGTAGGCCATCCAGATCCGGCCCATGTGAATGCCCGGGAAGGTGGCCGCCATGATCACGGCGAAGATGGTCATGGCCTCGGCCGAACGATTGATGGCCATGCGCCAGCGTTGACGGAACAACAAGAGCACGGCGCTGATCAGTGTACCCGCGTGACCGATGCCCACCCACCATACGAAGTTGGTGATGTCCCAAGCCCAGTCCACGGTCTTGTTCAACCCCCAGACCCCGATGCCTTTGCCAAGGAGGTAAAGGATACAGCCGACCCCATAGGCTGCGATCAGGGCGGAAATGGTGATGAGCACATACCAACCCCGAGGAGCCTTGTTCTCGATGGGTGAAACGATATCATTGGTGATATCGCTGTAGGTCTTGTGCCCCAGGATAAGCGGTTCGCGGATCGCTGCTTCGGAATGCATGGTCCCTTTGTGTCCTTAGGCGTGGTGTTCTTCTTGGGCCTCCACGTTGCGCACCTTGACCAGGTAGCTCACGTTGGGTTGCACCCCTACTTCTTCAAGCATGTGGTAGGCCCTTTCCTGGGTGCTTTGGGTGCGGACCAGGCTGTTCTTATCGTTCAGATCGCCGAAGATGATTGCCCCTGTACCACAAGCCGCGGAGCAGGCGGTCTGTATGGCCCCATCAGCCACCGGCGTGCCCGCCTTCTTGGCCTGCAGCTTGCCATCCTGAATGCGCTGCACGCACATGCTGCACTTCTCAATGACCCCCCGCGAACGGACGACCACATCCGGGTTCAGGACCATCCGGCCCAGATCATCCCATGCCGGGTTCACCTCACCGAACTGTTCCGTAACGTAGTTGAACCAATTGAAGCGGCGCACCTTGTAAGGACAGTTGTTGGCACAGTAACGGGTTCCGATGCAGCGATTGTAGGCCATCTGGTTGAGACCCTCGTTGCTGTGCGTTGTTGCAGCCACCGGACAAACCGTTTCGCATGGCGCATGGTTGCAGTGCTGGCACATCACCGGCATGAACACCACCGAAGGCTCCTCGCTGGGCACCTCCATCTTCAGGTACATATCGATCTTGCCCAAGCCCTCTTCCTTCGCGCGCTCCTTGGTCATGTCGGAGCTGTAGTAGCGATCGATCCGAAGCCAATGCATCTCGCGGCTTCGACGCACCTCATCCTTGCCGACCACCGGAATGTTGTTCTCCGAGTTGCATGCGGTGATACACGCGCCACAGCCCGTACAACTGTTCAGGTCAATGCTCAGCCCCCAGCGATGTCCGACCCCTTCCACCGGGAACTCCTCCCAGAGATCGAACTCCCGGACGGAGCGCTTGTCCCGTGCATCGATGACCCCGTCCTCGTTGACATCCTCATGGACAGCCAGCTCATGGGGGTGATTATAGGTGTTCTTCGGGTCATGCTTCGACCAAGTGGCCAGCGAAGTCTCCTTCACCACGCTGTGCCGGTCCATGTCGGTGAGATGGGTTTGGGTGATCGCGATCGGGTACGTGTCGCCGGTCGGTTCCAAAGAGGCATTGAGCACCGAATAACTGAGGCCGCGATCGGTGAGGTGTGTGAAAGGATAGGCGTTCGCACCCACCGGCATGGCATTGCCATCCTCATCACGCAAGCAGGCCGCTCGACCCACGCGCTCCCCGTTCGAACCACGTCCATAACCCAAGGCCACGCTCACCGTTCCTGCCTTCTGTCCCGGTGCGGGTACGGCCGGAAGTACCACCTCCCGACCATCGACCGAGAGCTTGACCAAGCTGGCGGGGCTCTCCTGCCCCAGATAGAGCTGAAGACCCATCTGCTCCATGTCGGCGGGCGACATGCACACGTAGTTGTCCCAGGTGATCTTGGTGAGCGGATCGGGAAGCTCCTGCAACCAAGGGTTGTTCGCGTGCAAACCATTACCGAGGGCCTCGGAAGTGTACAACACGACCTCCCATGCTCCGGCGCCGCTCGAGGCGCTCTTGGCCGCGGTCCCCGCTGCTGGGATATCACCCCCAAAGGAAAGCTCGACCGGCTGCGGGGCGAAGGGCGCATACACGCCATTGTGCAGCGCGGTGTTCCATACCGGATCAAAGGACGTTCCCACCTCCGCACGCTCGGCCAAGGCTGCCCGCCACGTGCTTTGGATCATCTCAAGATAGGAACCCTCGGCACCGCTCCAACGCATCAGGCTCTCCTCCCATTGTCGGGTATCGAACAGCCTTGCGATGGTAGGCTGGACCAGGGCATAGTGGCCAACTTTTGGCATCAGATCGTTCCACGATTCCAGGAAGTGGTCGGTGGGGCAGATCCAGTTGCAAAGGCTGGCGGTCTCATCCGCATATCCGCTGGTGCTCACGGACAGGGAGACCTTGGAAAGCGCATTCTTGAAGGCTTCCGCGTTCGGAAGCGAATAGGCCGGGTTCACCCCCGCCATGATCAATGCATCCACTTTTCCAGCCTCCATGTCGGCCAACAAGCGGGCCATGGCCTGATCGTCCCCTTGATGGCACCAAGAATGGCCGGCCATGTCGATGGTGGAACCGTAGTTGCCCAGCATCCAGTTGATATGGGCAGTGATCACCTGGAAGGCCTCGTCGTTAGAACCGCAGAGCAGCAATGAGCGGCCCCTGGCATCCATCAGGGCATCCGCTGCAGCGAGCACCCGATCCTCGGACGAACCGCCACCGATGGAGGGAACTCCGGTCTTCCCGGCCACCCGGTCGTGGATGCCGATCAACACAGCTCCCACTTCGCTCGGCTTCACGGCGATGCGCTTATCCGCGTTGGCCCCGGTGATGCTCATTCGGGTCTCGAACTGCCAATGCCTGTTCATCGGACCGTTCTCGGGCTTGCGACGGGACGCGTATTGCCAGGAATGCTCATTGGAACTGCCCCAACCTCCAAGCAGGTCGCAATCCACTCCCACGAGCATGTCCGCTTTGGTCAGGTCGTAGGAAGGCATCACCCGCTGGCCGAAACATTTCAAATGGGCATTGGTGATCCCGGAATAGCTGATCGTATCATACTGCACATGCTGGACCGCGCTCACGGCCGCACCCTCTTCCCCGGCGGCGGAATACCTCTGCTTGAAGCCTTCGATGACCGCTCGAGCGGAAGGACTGATCACGGTATTGCTCAGGAACACGATGCGCCCACCGCGCTTGGCGATGGCCTCGAGTTCCTGGGCGATCGCGGCGTCCGCATCCGCCCAGGCGACCGCTCCATCCTGATCCTTCGCGCGGGGACCCTTCAGCCGCTCATTATCATAGAGGGTCAGGACCGAGGAATTGATCCGCGCATTGATCGTGCCCGCGTCATGCTTCGGGTCGCGATTGAGCCCGAAACGCGGGTTCCCTGAGATGTGGATCGGTCTCCCTTCGCGGGTCTTCACCAGGATGCTTGCCACATCCTCTCCATCGTAGTACGTACTGGCATACCAGTTGGCCACCCCCGGGGTGATCTCCTCCGGTTTGTTCACGTACGGAATGCTCTTGATCACCGGGGTCTCGCACGCTGCAAGCGTGGCCGCCCCAAGGCCAAATCCAAGGAACTTGAGAAAATCGCGGCGCCCGGTCACCGCCCCGTTGAAGCTTGGATCACCCAACACTTCATCCATGGCCGTACGTTCCGGGAATTCCCGGTCACGCCCTTGAGTGACCTCCTCGACCTGATGCAGTTCACCGAGGTCCTTCCAGTATCGCTTCGTGCTCGACATGCGACAGCGCGGTGTTCTTAGTAATGGCACTTGGCGCATTCCCAGCCACCAAGCTCCTTAACGGTGATCTTCTCGTCCTCCAGGTACTCCTTCAATTCCCGATGCCCCAGATCCGAAGCCTCGAGACGGGCCATGGTCTCATCATAGTACCCGTTACCGGCCATGTTCACCTCCTTCTCGTTGTGGCACTGGATGCACCAGCCCATGGTCAACGGCGCCCATTGTTCGGCCACGGTCATTTCCTCATCGATGGGTCCATGGCATTCGCGACAGTCCAGCTTCCCAACGGCCACATGCTGGGCATGGCTGAAAAAGGCATGATCGGGCAGGTTGTGGACCTTCACCCATTCCACGGGATCCTCCTCACCCGTGAATTGCAGGGTTGCCGGGTCCCAGCCAGCAGCAGCATAGATCTTCTGGATCTCCGCGGTCCCTTCCGGGCTGCGCCCTTCGGCCACAGCCTTGTGGCAGTTCATGCACACATTCGTGCTGGGTATCCCCGCGTGCTTGCTTTTCTCGGCCGAGCTGTGACAGTATTGACAATCAATGGCCAGATTGCCCTTATCCGCCTTACCGGCATGGAGCGTATGGTTGAAAAGGATGGGTTGCTCCGGACGGTAGTTCGCCACTTCATCACCACCATACACACCGATCACCCATGCCTGGTCCCAAAGTGCGACCACGACCCAGACGGTCACGAGAAGGCCGATTATGCTGGCGAACACCTTGTTGTTCCAGGCCCATTCACGGATGCTGCCGACCAAGCCAGGATGCTCCTTCGGTGCTTTTCCCTCGCTTTCCCGCACCGCATCGGTCAGGCTTCGCTTGACCCCACTGAGCGACAGGGTCACCACCAGGAAAAGCAAGCCCAGAACCAGCATCCAGGGCCAGATATCGATCTCCTGAGGTGCACCTGGAGCAGGACCCTCAGCAACTGTGCCCGGCGGAGGTACCGGGGGCGCGTAGTTGTCCACGTAGTACAGGACCGCATCGATCTCCTCGTTGGTCAAGGCGTTCGGGGTCATCACGCTCTTGTTCCACTGCTCGAAGAGGCCTTTGGCGTAGGCGTTACCGGTCTTGAGGTAGTCCTGGCTATTCTTGATCCAGGCGTAGATGTCCCCTTGGCCTTCCCAGCGTTCCCGCGAACCTTTCAGTGCAGGACCCGTCAAGTCCTTGTCCGGCTTGTGACAGGCGCCACAATTCCCTTTGAAGATCTTTTCACCCGCAGCATAGAGCGCCACATCCTCGGCCTGACCCAGCGCAGGGTTGAGCGGGGCGATCAGGAACAGGGACAGCACGATCTGTGCTGAAGCGATAAAAAGAGAGCGGAGCTTAGGCGGACGCGGTCTTCCGGACATGTTGACGGGTGGTTACCCTCTTTTGGTCCGGCGCAAAAATAAACGGGGAAGTGGAAGCACTGGCCCAAGGGCGCTTGGAACGCATGGGGTTCCCATTATTTAGGATCATTCTAAATAAACGGCATTGCGGAATTCCCATGAGCACGGCAATATGCCGGCCTTCCCCGTGTGGCCGGGAAGGCCAATGAACCTCGCCATCGAAACGAAGCGGCATAGTTTTGGCACCTTTGGATGCCGAACGATCGATGGGCAAGCACCTCCTCTTCCTTTCCGCATTCCTGGCACCGTACCCGATCTGGGCACAGGAGCCTATCGTACCCTTGGATACCCCGTCGACAGAAGGGGTCGTGCAGGTGCTCCCAAACCAGGTGGGGCGCCAAACACCCGGTGAACTGATCGTCAACGTCCCTGACCAATTGGCGGCATTCCTTCGATCCGTTCCTGAGCTGGAGCGCGTTCAACACGGCTTCCGGGTGCAGATCTTCCTGGGAAGCAAGGTGGAAGCGACCAAGCTCCGGGCGCAGTTCCTTCAAGCTCATCCGGACATCCCTGCGTATCTCAGCTACATGGCCCCGAACTTCCGTCTTCGGGTGGGTGATAGTCGCGACCGCGTGGGTGCCGAGCGCTTGCGTCAGGAGCTTCGCGTGGAGCACCCGGGGTGCTACGTGGTACCGGACCGCATCGAAATGCCTCGCCTGCCTGAGGAGTGACCCCTTTCGTGAAGTCCTGTATCCGCCGCAGGGCCACTGCTTGCAATTGCTCGCCGTTC
This sequence comes from Flavobacteriales bacterium, assembly GCA_020437905.1. Taxonomy (GTDB): domain Bacteria; phylum Bacteroidota; class Bacteroidia; order Flavobacteriales_F; family PHOS-HE28; genus PHOS-HE28. The sequence continues at coordinate 1,550 of JAGQVN010000229.1, read as the reverse complement.
CCTACCTTGGGCGTCCTTTTAAGGGGTCCCTTTCAGCTGGTCCGCTGGCTGCAAGGACCGGACCGATAAACCGAGCACAACAGGACCGACCGATGAAAGCGCGCCACAGCGCCTGGGGAGGAGCACTATTGGTATGTGCACTGGTACTGCCTGGCAGCTCCGTGTTGTATGGCCAGTATTTCCGTACCGCGGATTATTGGAAGACCCATCGTCATGAATTCACGTTCGGGCTAGGTGCTTCCAACTTCCTGGGCGAACTGGGCGGTCGGGACCAGATCGGGACCAACTTCATCTGGGACCTGGAGATCAGCCAGACCCGTCCCGGATTGAGCATCGGGCATCGCTACTACCTGCGTGAGCGACTGAGCTTGCGAACACAGCTGGCATACGGCATCATGGCCGGGAACGACAATTTGACCAACGAACCTGCCCGTAAGAACCGAAACCTTTCGTTCCGTTCGGACCTCTTCGAGCTGGCGATGATGCTGGAATACCACCCGTTCATGGAGGCCCTGGGTCACCTCTATGACATACGCGGGGTCAAGGGGCAGCAATCACCGCGCATCGGCTTGTACGGTTTCTTGGGAGTGGGCGCCTGCTACTTCAATCCTCAGGCCAAGTTCAACAATGCCTGGGTGAACCTGAGACCGCTCAGTACTGAGGGCCAGGGACTGCCTGGTGGGCCATCCGAGTATTCGAACTTCAGCATCGTTATCCCGATGGGGGTCGGTCTGCGCAAGCAATTGAGCAAGGTGCTGAGCGTCGGTCTGGAGGCACAGTACACCAAGACCTTCACGGACTACATCGATGATGTGAGCGGCAATTATTATGATAACGACGTGATCCTGGAACAGAAGGGAGAGGTCGCAGCGTTCCTTGCCGACCCGAACCTGGGTACACCGGGTCTTCCTTCGGAGTATCCGGCCGGTGCGCAGCGCGGCGACCCGGATGACAACGATGCGTATCTGTTCCTGAAAGCTCAGGTGCATTACAAGATCTACAAGTACCGCTCGCGCAGTAAGAAGTATCGCACCAGACTGCGCCGTCAGAAGATCGTCTTCTGATGATGGAAGGGCCCAGCGCCCTCAACGCCACCCTGCAGTAGCGGACGCGTCGTTTCGGGTAACGGACCGCCTTCCTGGTACACTGCCTCCCTTGGCATGCATCGTTGACCTCCAGCAGCGAGGGGAGCCTGAGCGCGGTGGGATGACAATTACACCGGATATGGAAAGGGGCCTGGACCACCTGGCCAGGCCCCCTTTTCCAGACGATCAGGACATCAATCTTCCAAGGTCTGCTTCACCTCGGTCAATTCGAAGGCCTCAATGTGATCACCGACCTTGACATCATTGAACTTCTCCACGTTCAGGCCGCACTCGTAGCCGTGGGTCACCTCCTTCACGTCGTCCTTGAACCGCTTGAGACTGCCCAGGTCACCGGTGTAGACCACAATGCCATCGCGGATGACCCGGACCTTGTTGTTGCGGGTGATCTTGCCGTCGAGCACAAAGCAACCGGCGATCGTGCCCACCTTGCTGATCCGGAAGGTC
>JAGQVN010000228.1 GCA_020437905.1 Flavobacteriales bacterium | reverse complement strand
TGGCGAAGGTGCCGAAGTACACATCGACCTGGTCTTGGACACCCTGATGATCGGCGGTCCCGCGGCCTTGCTCACCGAGCATTCCAAAGCCGTGGGCATCGTCCACGAACAGCCGGAAATTGTACTTGGGCTTCAGGGCCACGATCTCTTTCAACTTGCCCTGATCACCGGACATTCCGAATACCCCTTCGGTCATGACCAGGATACCGCCGCCAGTGCGTTCGGTCACCTTCTTGGCATGATCGAGCATCTTCTCGAGGCTCGCCATGTCGTTGTGCTTGTACACGAAGCGCTTACCGGCATGCAACCGGGCGCCGTCCACCATGCAGGCATGGCACTCACTGTCGTACACCAACACGTCGTGTCGGCTCAACAGGGCCTCGATGGTGCTCATACAGCCCTGATAACCATAGTTCAACAGGAAGGTGTCCTCCTTCTGCATCAGTTCGCTCAATGAGCGCTCCAGCTTTTCATGCTCTTCGGTGTGGCCGCTCATCATCCGGGCACCCATGGGATAAGCCAAGCCCCAATCCTTCGCCGCCTGTGCATCGATCGCCCGGATATCCGGATGGTTCGCCAGGCCCAGGTAGTTGTTCAGGCTCCACACGAGCACCTCCTTGCCCCTGAACCGCATGTGAGGACCAAGCTCACCTTCCAGTTTGGGAAAGCTGAAGTAACCGTGGTTATCCCTGGCGTGTGTGCCAATGGGACCCAGGTCCTTCCGGATCTTGTCGAAGATGTCGTTCATGGGACAGGGGATAGGTGGGTCAAAAGTAGCAATGGTCATCGGCACACGGATCGGGGAGGTCGTGCCGTTCGGGGGTAGCTATCTTTGCGCGCCGTGTCCGGTACTTTCCCCTGCTTCAGGCTCCTTTCCGTGCAACCCGTGCTGTTGCTCGGCCTTTCTCTTCTCCTTTCCGGATGTAGCGAGTACAACAAGGCATTGAAGAGCAGCGATCTTGACTTCAAGCTGCGCACGGCCGAGAAGTATTATGCGAAGGAACAATGGGAGAAAGCGATCCCGCTGTACGAAGAGCTCGTGGCGCTCACCAGGGGAACGTCTTTGAGCGAAGGGATCCAGTTCCATCACGCCAAGAGTTATTATGGGATGAAGGACTACACCCTGGCCGGCTACTACCTGGGTCACTTCGTTCGGACCTTCCCCACCAGTGAACATGCTGAGGAATGCGGGTTCCTGGAGGCCTATTGTCATTACAAGAACAGTCCGCAGTACGAGCTCGACCAGACCGATACGCGGGCAGCGATCGACGCGCTTCAGTTGTTCCTGATCAGGTACCCGAATTCGTCTTTGAGGGACAGTTGCAATGCACTTGTCGATCAGCTTCGTGACAAACTGGAATTGAAGCAGTTCACCGGGGCCAGGCAATACCACAAGCTGCGGAACTATCAGGCGGCGGTGAATTCCTTGGAGGAATTCCTGAAGGACTGGCCCAACACGCGGTTCAGGGAGGAGACCCTGTACCTGATCATGGAGAGCGGTTTCCTGTTGGCGGATAACAGCATTATCAGCAAAAGGGACGAGCGTCGTGAGCGCGCTATCCGTTCATATCATAATTTTGTCCTCGCTTATCCGGAAAGCCTGCGTATCGCCCAGGCCCACCGGATGGCCCAAGAGCGCGATATCCAACGCTTCTCACCGGAACGAACCAGTACACCATGATGAACAAGAACACCAACGCGGCCAAGACCACCATCACCCGGGATATGGCCGATCTTGATGCCACGATCGGCAACGTGTATGAGACCGTTTACGTGCTCGGAAAGCGGGCTGACCAGATCGCCTTGTCGATCAAGGAGGAACTGAATAGCAAGTTGGAGGAGTTCGCAAGCACGGGCGAGAACTTGGAGGAGGTCTACGAGAACCGCGAACAGATCGAGATCAGCAAGCACTACGAGCGGATGCCGAAGCCGGCTGCCCTTGCCATCGAGGAATTGGAGGAAGGGAAGATCGTGGTGCGCAGACCTGAGACCCCGGCCTTGCCTGCGACGGATCCATCGGCGAACTGAACGCCCTTTGGCGGCTGATCCTCGGCCATGTCCATGCGATTTCCGAGGCGGGTATTGTTAGGCGTCACGGGAGGGATCGCGGCGTACAAGGCCGCATTCCTGGTGCGTGAACTGGTCCAGGCCGGTGCGGACGTGCGGGTGGTGATGACACGATCGGCCAGGGATTTCGTGACCCCGCTCACCCTGGCCACGTTGTCCAAGAACCCGGTACTCACCGAACTCGTGGACAGGATCAGCGGGGAGCCACGATGGAACGATCATGTGGCCCTTGCGGAATGGGCCGATATCATGCTCGTGGCGCCAGCTACGGCCAACACCCTGGCAAAGATGGCCCAGGGGCTCTGCGATGAGCTGCTGCTCGCCTGTTATTTGAGCGCCCGCTGTCCGGTGTTCGTCGCTCCTGCCATGGACCTGGAGATGTATCGTGATGCAGCAACCCAGTTCAACATTGCCCGCTTGAAGGAACACGGTGTGAATATCATAGGTCCTGCATCGGGTGAATTGGCCAGTGGCCTGTTCGGTGAAGGGCGTATGAGCGAACCAGGGGAGATCCTTCAGCATCTGGTCGATGCCGTCGTGGATCAGGGGCCACTGGCTGGGAAACGGGTGCTGGTCACTGCCGGTCCCACCCATGAACCTATCGACCCCGTCCGGTTCATAGGGAACAGATCGAGTGGCAGGATGGGCTTCGCGATCGCCGAAGAAGCCGCGGGGCGAGGGGCGCTGGTACACTTGGTCACAGGACCAGTGGAGCTGGGTTTGGACCGACCCGGCGTGACACGGACCGACGTGGGCACCGCCGCAGAAATGGCGGAGGTGTGTAAACAGTTGTTCCCGGCCATGGACCTGGTGATCATGAGCGCCGCAGTGGCCGATCTGCGTCCCAGTTCATCCGCCGCAAAGAAGATCAAGAAGGAAGGGGCTCCTGAGGTGCTGCAACTGGAGCGCACCGAGGACATCCTGGCCTGGATGGGTTCGAACAAGACACAGGACCAGGTCCTCGTCGGGTTCGCACTGGAGACCGAGCAGGCATTGGACCACGCCCGGGAAAAAATGGCGCGAAAGGCCTTGGACCTGATCGTCGTGAATACCTTGGAGGATCATGGTGCCGGTTTCGGGCACGATACGAACAAGGTCGTTCTGCTCCGGTCGGACAACACCATGACCGACCTGCCGTTGATGCCAAAGACCGATGTGGCAAGGAGGTTGTTGGATACCCTTGAAGAATTCATTTGAAATGAGCTGGAAAGCGCTTTCGATCTCCATGTTGATCATGACCGTTGGTCCGGCCGCGAACTCCCAGGAGTTCAATTGCCAGGTAAGTGTCATCGCACCCCAGATCCAGAGCACACCACCGCGGATCTGGAAGAGCATGGAAACGGCCATCCTGGAGCTCATGAACAACAGGCGTTGGACCGATCGGAACTACACACCCGAGGAGCGCATCGAAGTCAACTTGCTCCTGACGATCAATGAGCAAAGCGGCATGGACCGGTTCAGTGGAAAGCTGCAGGTCACCTACGCCCGGCCGGTGTTCGGTACCGACTATAACACGCCGGTCATCGACTTGATCGACAACGATGTGGACTTCACGTTCCTGGAGAACACCCAGATCGACTTCTCGGTTGACCGGTATCAGAACAACCTGGCCTCGATCCTGGGCTTCTACGCCTATTTCATCCTGGGATTGGATGGGGATACTTTTTCCCAACTGGGTGGTTCGGACATGTATGCCACGGCACAGCAGATCGTGACCATTGCTCAGGGGGCGTCATCGCCAGGTTGGAAGGCTTTTGAAGGGAACAACAACCGGTATTGGTTGGTCGATAATCAGCTGCAGGCGGTCTTCCGTCCCTTGCGCGAATGTTTGTACACGTATCATCGCATGGGCATGGACAACATGCACAGCGATATCGAGACTTCGAGGCAGGAGATCATGGATGCCATCGAGCGGCTTCGGACCGTCCATCAGGCCAAACCGGCCTCCTACAACATGCAGGTGTTCTTCAATGCCAAGAACGATGAACTGGTGGAGCTTTTCAAGCCCGTGCCTACCCAGGATAAGTCGCGCCTGTTCACCACCTTGCAGATCATTGATCCGGGGAACATCAGCAAGTACCAGAACATGATGCGGGGCTCCTGAGCCCCTGGACGGTGCTCAGCGATCTTTGCGGATATTCGTGTCCGAGAACACCTTTCTCGTGCTGAAGGAGCTCCGGATATCCAACTTCCAGTTGATCGACCGGGCTGTGGTCCGGTTCGATCGCGGTCTCACGGCCATCACCGGGAGTACAGGTAGCGGCAAGAGCATGATACTTGCCGCGATCGGACTGGTCACAGGTGCTCGGGCGGAAAGCGGTGTCCACCGCGACCCGGGTTCCCGCTGCATCATCGAACTGGATGTGCAACCAGGCGATGACCGTCTCGAGCAGTGGTTCGACGAGTATGAATTGCCTTGGGATCCCATCATCGTGTTGCGCCGTCAGATCGAGGTGGGAGGTCGAAGTCGTTCGTTCGTGAACGATACTCCGGTCAAGCTCGATCGGCTGAAGGAATTGGGGGAGTTGCTGGTGCATATCCACGGCCAGGAAGGCACCCCGGCATTGCGGAGCACTTCCTTCCAGTTGGAACTGATAGACGGGTTGGCAGGTACTGAGAAGCAGCTGTCCGAGTACAGGAGCGCCTACCGTTCCTGGGAACAGACTTCCAAGGAGCTGCACCGGGCCATGGAGGAACAGAACGACCCTTCGTTGTCGCGGGATTTTCTGCAGTTCCAGGTGGATGAACTGGACAATGCGCAACTGCGCCCGGGGGAACTGGAGGAACTGGCTCCTGCGCTCACCAGGGCCGAGCATGCCCACGAGCTGATCCAAGCGCTTGATCATGTCCACGCATTGATCGTCGAAGAGGACGGTCCGGTCCAAGCCTTGGGCCGTGGTGAACGCGAACTGGCCCAAGCGGCCCGGATCGAACCGGCCTGTCAGGAACTGGCCCAAAGACTGAGGGCGGTGCGGATCGAATTGGAGGATATCGGGAACGAACTGACCACACTGATAGGGGATGCTGAGATCGATCCAACGGAGTTGCAGCGTTTACAGGACCGGTCGGACCAGTTGAACCGTCTCCTGATGAAATTCCGTGTGAACGACCTGGAGGCGCTCATCGCGGAGCATCGTTCACTTGTTGAGAAGCTCAGCGCTTCCGCTCGTTCCCAGGAACGTATCGTGACGTTGCAGGAGGACCAGAAGCGCCATTGGTCTGCGGTGAATGACCTTGCCGGGGCACTGGGAAGGAAACGCAGGGAAGCTGCCCCGGGGATCGCAGTACAGGTCACGGAACTGCTTCACGCGTTGGGGATGCCGGAAGCGCTCCTACGGTTCGAGCTTTCAGGATCGCGACCCGATCGATCCGGCGCCGATACCATCAACGCCCTGTTCAGTGCCAATCCAGGTCGCGGGCCGGAGCCCTTGGAAAAGATCGCATCGGGAGGCGAACTGGCCCGGCTGATGTTGGCCTTGGTGGTCGTCGCTTCGGGAACGCATCAGGTCGGGACCCTTGTGTTCGACGAGATCGACACGGGTGTGAGCGGAGAAGTGGCCGATCGGGTGGGGACATTGATGCGGCGAACATCACAAGCTTGTCAGGTATTGGCCATTACCCACCTGCCTCAGGTCGCGAGCAAAGCGGATCAACACCTGCACGTCAGCAAGGGGGTCGATGAGCACGGGACCTACGTGCGCATCCAGCAACTGGATGAGGAAGAGCGTTTGCTGACCATTGCCCAGATGCTGAGCGGAAAACGGACCACAAAGGCGGCCATGGAGAATGCCAAAGCCCTGCTCAAGGGCTGACCGATCCAATGTTGGGTAGCCCATATCTTCGACGCAGAACTAGCGCATCATGTCCTACGGAACTCTGTTGAAAGGCAAGCGAGGGATCATCAGCGGAGCGCTCAACGATCAGAGCATCGCTTGGAAAGTCGCGCAGCAGGCCCATGCCGAAGGCGCTTCATTCGTGCTGACCAATGCACCGGTGGCCATGCGAATGGGCGAGATCAAGAAGTTGGCGGAAAGCACGGGTGCGAATGTCATTCCGGCGGATGCGACCAATGATGTCGATCTTGAGAAGCTCTTCGCTGAGGCTCAACAGCACCTGGGTGGAAAGGTCGACTTTGTCCTGCATAGCATCGGCATGAGCCCCAACGTGCGCAAGGGCAGGAGCTATGATGATCTGAACTACGATTGGTACAAGCAGACCCTTGACGTGAGTGCCATGAGCCTGCATCGCATGCTTCAGGCGGCACAGAAAGGCGACGCCTTGAACGAGGGAGGGTCGGTCGTGGCACTGACTTACATCGCAGCACAGCGCGTTTTCCCCGATTACGGGGACATGGCCGACGCTAAGGCCTTGTTGGAGAGCATCACCCGTTCCTGGGGCTACCGTCTGGGGCGCTCCAAGAAGATCCGTGTGAACACCGTCAGCCAGAGCCCGACCATGACCACCGCAGGAGCAGGGATCAAGGGCTTCGACGGTTTCTTCGGATTTGCCGAGGCCATGAGCCCGCTGGGCAATGCACCTGCCGAGGACTGTGCGCGGTATTGCATCAGTCTCTTCAGCGATCTGACACGGTTCGTCACCATGCAGAACCTGTTCCATGATGGCGGGTTCAGTACCACGGGAGTGACCCCGGAGGTCATGGCGAAGTTCATGGGTTGATCATCCAGGGACCGCTTCTTGAGGGGCCGGGGTGGTCCGAACGTTGACCGAAGGGCTGGCCACAGCTACTTTTCCGCAGTGACAACGGTGCCGTGCTCAGGGACCTGTATCCCGCGCTTTTCGTCAGCATCGCACCCGCTCTTTCACAGGCGTGATCGGTCGGGTGGTCCGGAAGGGCCCGATCACCTAATTTCACCGGCGGCGCGATGACCTTGCTTTTCCCACGAACATTGGAATTGCTTCTGCGGAATTGCATTCTTGTGATTGGGCTTTTTTGCACCCTGTTGGCATCCGGTCAGGGTGGAAAGTCCTTTCTGAAGGAAGCTGAGCAGTTCCGGAAGGACCAACGGCTTGGTGAGGCCTTGGAGAAATACTCGCTTGCCATCCGCGTCGATCCGGAATTGGGCCGGGCCTATCAAGGCAGAGCAGAAGTGCTGGAGCTCTTGGACCGGAGCGAGGAGGCCGCTTCGGACCTTGAACAGCTAGCACGCCTGGAACCCAAGGTGGCCGATCATGCAGCAAAGGCCGCTCTTTTGCATATGGCGGCCGGGGACACTCTGCGTGCCGTGGAATGGAGCCGGAAGGCGCTCGTGTCTGACCCGCGTTCAATGTCCGCACTGCAAGCTGCTATACGGATCGACCTCGCCGTGAACGACCTCGATGCGGCCACCGAGCACTCGGACCGGGCCCTTTCCCTGAAGGCGACCACGGACACGCATTACCTGCATGGGCTGGTGCGCATGGCCCTGCGCGACCTGCCTGCCGCCGAGCAGGACCTCGAGAAGGTGCTTGAGTGGAATTACCTGTACGCAGATGCGTATGTCGCTTTGGCGGAGGTGTATCTGTTGCAGCACGACACGTACAGCGGTCCCACCATGCAGTTGCGGACGCTTGATAAGGCTGTGGAACGGACGACGAGCGCCATCGAATTGGACCCGCGGAACGTGAAAGCGCTTGTTGCCAGGAGCAAGGCCTATGCCCTTCAAAAAGAATATGGGAAGGCCTTGGACGACATCAGCAAGGTCGTAGCACTGGGTGAGGGCAACAAGGAGGTATACCGGTTGCGGGCATCGTACTACCGGGACTTCGGGCAGTACCAGAACGCGATCAATGACCTGAACCGTGTCCTGGGGGTCCAGGGAAGGGATGTGAGTGCCCTATTGGCCCGTGCGGATTGCAAGGAAGCCAACTTGGACCTGAACGGGGCACTGGAGGACGTGAACCTGGCGGTCAAGTACTTGAAGGAGGACCCGGACCCCGACCTGTTGGTGTCGGCCAAGGCGTCGCAAGTGCGCCTTGCAGAGCAGGTGTTCGAGATGAACCGGGAAGCGGATCCACCTCTCATCACTGTGATCGAACCCTATCGCACGGGTGAACTGGTCCAGGTTTCCTCCGCCTTGGAACAGGTGAAGGTGACGGGATATGTGCGCGACAAAAGCCTGCTTTCGGCTATTCTGGTGAACGGTGTGGAAGCGACCTATTTCGCAGAGGACAAGGACCCTGAATTCCTGGCAGTGGTCCCCATCGCACCGAGCGATTCGGCGATCCATGTGGAGGCCACCGACCTCTACGGGAACACCTCGGAGGTCACCTTTGGTGTCGAGCGTTCCGAAGGAGTGCCGCCTGAACTGGCCCTGCTCTCTCCCGCTTCATCCAACGGACGTACGATCAGCGTGGAAGCCGGAAGGGAAGAGTTGTTCATAGAAGGACGAGCCTCCGACCCAAGCCGGCTGCGATCGATCACCGTGGATGGCACCTTTGCCAGCTTCGTGCCGGACACGGTCCATTCGGATTTCAGCATGAAGCTGGACATCCGTGGGAAGGAACGCTTCACGATCCGAGCCGAGGACCGCTTCGGGAACGCCACGGAGCAGACCTATGCGTTGAAGGTCCAATTGCCCCCCGCAGCCATCGCGGAACCCGTGAGCGAACCCATTGCCTCGGCACCGGCTCGGAGCAAAGCCACGGGTACGACCTGGATCATCCACATCGAGAACCGGAACTACAGGAGTTTCCCGGCAGTGCCGGCCGGAGGGGATGAAGCCAAGATGCAAAAGGCCTTCGGCAACTACAGCGTTCAGCGTACGGTCACGAAGAAGAACATGTCCAAGGCCCAATTGGAACGGTTCTTCAACGTGGAGTTGCGCGATCTTGTGCGTACGAACAAGGTGAACACGGTGCTGGTCTGGTATTCCGGGCACGGCAAGAACGTTGGCGGAAAGGCCTACTGGATCCCCGTGGACGGTAAGAAGGATGATGTCTACAGCTATTTCAACTATGGTAGCCTGAAGGCGCAGATGCAGAACTACAGTGAAAGCGTGAACAACACGGTGGTGGTATCGGATGCGGTCGGCTCCGACGCCTCTTTCTACGAGTTGACCCGATGAAGGTGAACGGTCGGTCCTACCTGTGGATGACGGTCCTGCCTAGACTTTCCAGGATCTTGCTACTCGCCCTGGCCGCTTTCTGGGGCCAGGGCTTGTTGGCACAGCGGTTCTTTTTTGAGAACCTGTCCAATCAACAAGGCCTGCCGGACAGCAAGGTGAACGCGGTGGTCCAGGACAACGACGGCCTGGTCTGGATCGGGACCAAAGCCGGACTTGCCAATTATGACGGAGAGATCGTCACCAGCCTGGGAACGGGGGATGGCGCTGCCGCTGGCGGCGTGCGCTCGTTGGCGCTCGATCGGGAAGGCCGGGTATGGGCCGGACATTTCAACGGGGGGATATCGATCTGCGACCGGGGTCGGGTCCAGGCCTTCACCATCCAAGGGCTTGAGAGCGATATCACCGGACTAGTGGTCATGCCGGATGAGCGAATGCTGCTCACCACGGTCGGTCAGGGTGCATGGGCGGTGAGGCCTGATGGTGCGAAGGGGTCGGTCCTGTCAGCTGAACGGATCGGTGTCCCGGATGAGCTCTTCGACCGACTGCTCGGGGTTTGGCGCATGCCGTCCGGAAAGGTCCTGATCATTGAAGAGGCTGGGAAGATCAGGACACTCGAGGCGGACGGAAGCTTCGGAACGCTCGCCCTGAAGGACCTCCCGGGAGCCTTCATCGTGACCTCGGTGCTCGAGGATAGCCAGGGGGGGCTCTGGGTGGGTACGTTCGGGGGCGGTGCTTTTCGATTCGATGGAAATGGCTCCTTGTTGCAGCGATACGATCTGACGAACGGCTTGAACGGTACTACGGTCATGTGCTTCGCTGAGGACCTGCAGCAGCGCGTTTGGGTCGGTACAAGCGATGGTGGCTTGAGCCGGGTCCAGGGGGATCAGCTCCGGCGGTTCGATCAACGTTCCGGCTTGCACGACACGTATGTGCGTTGCCTTGCCCGCGACAGGGAAGGGAACCTGCTGATCGGGACCGATAGCAAAGGGCTGGACATCTTCAAAGGTGAACGCTTCATCAGTTTCACCGAAGAGGACGGGTTGGCCGACCCGCAGGTGTATGCGATCCTGGAGGATGATCGCGGTCGCACATGGATCGGTACCGATGATGGCATCGTGGTGGTGGATCAGGAGCATCGGCCCCTGCGCTCCATTCGTCAGGAGAACGGGGACCTGGGCGACAATTACATCCGGTGCCTGGAACAGGACGAGCGAGGCTATATCTGGATCGGCACCGTGAACAGTGGGCTGGAGCGTTTCGGTCCGGGCTTGGATGGCTCCTCGTTGTACGATCCGTACATTGAATTGAACGCTGAGATCTCGGGGGTCACAGCCTTGGAGACCGGGCAGCCGGGCGAGCTATGGATCGGTGCCACCAATGGGCTCTGGCGCTACGTGCCTGGTTCCGGTACGCTGCCCATTCGATATTCGGTCGACGACGGGCTCGCCGGAGATCACGTGAACGCGATCCTGCGCGACAGCAAGGGGACCCTCTGGGTGGGGACCACCGTTGGCGGTGTGACGCGCATGGATAACGGGAAGGCCAAAGCCCTGGACCTGGGCCGCTCGTTCAGCGCCACGTGCTTCGTGGAGGATGTGGACGGGGATCTGTGGGTGGGGACCGAAGGACAGGGGGTCATTGTGCTGCACGGGGAAAAGGAAAAGGTACGTTTCACTACGGCGGAGGGGCTCTTGTCCAATACGATCAAGGCCTTGGGGCGGGACAAGGAAGGACACATCTGGATCGGCACGAACAAGGGACTGAACAAATGGAGACCCAAGAAGGGTGGGTTCATCACCTTCACCGAGCGTGCCGGGTTCACTGGGATCGAAGTGAAACCGAACGCGGTATGTGCCACGCAGGGAGGCGACATTTGGTTCGGTACGGCCAATGGGGCCACGAAGGTCGGTGGTCAGCGTGAACTGGACCGCACGGTAGCCCCGGTGGTGTTCCTGCGTCGGTGGGAGGTCAATACGGAGGACCGCGATCTGCAAGGGGACCTGGAGCTGGGTTCGGATGAACGCAAGGTCAAGATCCTGTACGGCAGTGTTTCCTTGAGCGACCCCGGTGCGGTGCGGTACCAATATCGATTGAACGGATTGGATGATGATTGGCAACCCGTTACGCGGGATGCCGAAGCATACTACCCGGCGTTGGTCCCGGGTTCCTATACGTTCGAGGTGAAGGCGATGGACCGGGCGGGTGAATGGAGCGCTCCAGCGTCCTTGTCGTTCACCGTTCTGCCCCCGTGGTGGAGGCGCTGGTGGGCGATCACCTTGGCCCTTGTACTGGGAGGGTCGGCCTTGTTCGGCTACATCAAGATCCGCGAGCGTCAGCTCCTTCTTCGCAATCAGGTCCTGGAACGGAAGGTGGAGGAACGCACGGCAGAGGTCGTCAAGCAGAGCAAGGAGATCGAACACCAGAAAGGAAGGATCGAGGACCTGCTGCTCAATATCCTGCCGAAACAGATCAGCGATGAACTGCGCGATACGGGAAAGGCCACCGCTCGGAACCACCAGGAGGTCACGGTCATGTTCACGGATATTAAAGGCTTCACACAGGCCGCGGAACGAATGACCCCCGAACAGTTGGTGAGCGAGTTGGACCTATGCTTCATCCGCTTCGATGAGGTCATTGGACGTTATGGGATCGAAAAGATCAAGACCATAGGGGACAGCTACATGTGTGCGTGCGGAGTGCCCACAAGCGATCGGTTGCATGCGCATAAGACCGTTCTCGCCGCTCTCGAGGTGAGGGAC
>JAGQVN010000227.1 GCA_020437905.1 Flavobacteriales bacterium | reverse complement strand
GGATCACCTGGGTCACATTCCCCAAGTTGGCGCCAGAGGCCGTGTTCCAACGAATGGAAAAGGAGATCGAGGAGAGCAGCTCATCGAAATCCGCATCCGGACGCAATCGCACCTCCAACTCGTTGTTCCCGATATCGACCAGTGTGATATCCACCAGCGGAAGTTGCGCGTGAACATTGGTCACAGCCAAGCTGGAACAGGCTGCGAACAACAGATACTTCAAATGCTTCATGATCATTGGGGTACAATTACAGGATAGGCAAAGATAGCCTCTGGAAGCGAGGTGCGAACGCGTTCACCAGAGTCCCGGCACCAACCTCCACCGTGGCAGCTTTGCCAAGGGCCCTGAACCATACTTTTCGACCAATGCCTGTTCTTCAAAGCGGATCTTCGCGATGAGGACCCCGACCAGCACAAGCGTCCAAGCCCAGCGCCAAGGTCGAGGTGCGCCCAGCGCACATGCCAGCGCGGCGAGCAGCACGCCAGTATACATGGGGTGACGTACGAAACGGTAAGGACCATGGTATACCAGTACATGCTGCTTGCGGGGCAGTGGAAGAACTGTCGCGTTCCCCGGACCAAGTGCGTGAAAGGCCCACCCGATCCATGCAACGACCAATACCAGGACCGACCAGGCAGGCCAAAGCAGCCCACGGATCGGACCCGAGCCCAGCACTCCGAGAATGGCGCTGAACTGGGCGAAGGTGAGCAGGAAGGCCTGCCAGCGATGGCTCAAAGGATCTCGCTCACGATCCGATCAACGGTCACTCCTTCAGCCTCCGCCTTGTAGTTGCGGACCAAACGGTGTCGGAGGATCGGTTTTGCAACGGCTTGGACATCCTCGATATCCGGACTGAACCTGCCGTGCACCAAGGCATGGCACTTCGCCCCTATGACCAGGAACTGCGAAGCACGCGGTCCTGCCCCCCAACCGACATGCTCCTTGATCATTGCCGGCGCATCCGGACCTTCCGGCCGGGTCCTTGCGACCAATTTGACCGCGTATTCCACGACATTGTCCGGCACCGGGATACGGCGCACAAGCCCTTGGAAATACAAGATCTCCTCGGGGCTGAGCACGGGCTCCACCACCGCATCCGAATCCGATGTGGTCGCCTTGACCACCGCGACCTCTTCCTCGTACGAAGGATAATCCACCCACACATTGAACATGAAACGATCCAACTGTGCCTCCGGCAACGGATAGGTACCTTCCTGTTCGATGGGGTTCTGGGTGGCCAGGACAAAGAACGGTTCCGGCAGGGGGTAATTGCGCCCTGCGGCGGTCACCGCTTTCTCCTGCATGGCCTCCAACAAGGCAGCCTGGGTCTTGGGTGGGGTCCTGTTGATCTCATCGGCCAGGATGATGTTCGCAAAGAGGGGACCTTTCACGAATCGGAACTCCCTGGACGCGTCCAGGATCTCCGACCCGATGATATCGCTCGGCATCAGATCCGGCGTGAACTGGATGCGATTGAACGAAAGACCCAGGCCGGAGGCGACCGTGTTCACCAACAAGGTCTTGGCGAGTCCTGGGACACCCACCAGCAGGCAGTGGCCTCTGGAGAAGATAGCGATAAGCACATCATCCACGACCTGTTCCTGTCCGATGATCACCTTTCCGATCTCTGCCTTCAAGCGCGCATAGCTCACACCAAAGGCCTTTACTGCTTCGACGTCGTTCGTTGGTCTGTTCATGGTTCTACACGGATTCGCTCTGCCGATCCCCGGTCCTAACTAAGGACCTTCAGAAGTTTGCCAGGACCAGGCATTCTGAAAGGCGCATGTGGAGTATGCTTCGTGAACACGGACATAGGTCCCGGCGAGCTTTTCATCCAGCCAGTCCTGGACCATGCGGTTCCGCAGGTCACCTTCGGCGGCCTCCTTCAGCAGTTGATAATCCTGTTTGAGGTCGGCAACATGGGGCTCCGTTCTGCGCACAAGCTTCAGCAGGCGATAGCTTTTCTCCCCGTCCTGAGCCGTGACGACCACGGGCTGGCTGATCTCCTGGACCTCCAGTTTATCGAGCACGAAAAAGGTCTGTTGATCGAGGTTACCGGTGGCCCAGAGGGCGGAATTCGTCGCCGGGTCGACCATGACCCCACCGTTGGATCGACTTTCCTCGTCATCCGAATGATCCGCTGCGGCATCGCTGAAGGTGGTGCGACCGTCCCTGATCGCAGCTGCGAGACTATCCAGGAAATTCCGAGCCACGAGCATATCCGCATTGGAGACCTGTGGTTTGATCAACACATGCCTGGCGTTGTATTGTTCACCGCGACGCTCGATCAACTGCATGAAATGGTAACCGAAATCGGTCTTGAACACCTGGGAAACCTCGCCCTCCTTCAGGCTCAATGCCACCGCGTCGAACTCCGGGACCATGACGCCCGTGGGTACGAGACCCAGTTCCCCGCAGTTCGAAGCTGAACCGGGGTCCTCCGAGTAGAGAACCGCCACCGTACAGAACTCCTTGGTCCCTTTGACCACTTGTTCCCGGAACTCCTCGATCTTTTTGCGAACGCGCAGGTCCTCCGCATCACTGACCCTCGGTTTACGGAGGATCTGACCATACTCGACCTGCACATTGATATAGGGCAGACTATCCTTGGGAATGGTCTTATAGAATTCCTCCACTTGCCGCGGCGTGACCTCAATACCACCGGAGATCTGCTGCTGCATGTTCTGCACCATCAGCTGCTCCTGGACCTGATCATGGAAATCAGCCTTTATCTCCGTGATCGTTTTGCCATAGAACTCCTCCAGCTTCTCCTGTGAGCCCAATTGCATCACGAAATAGCGGATCCGTCGATCCAATTCGGCCTGCACCTGTCCCTCATCCACGGTGATGCTGTCGATCCTTGCCTGGTCCAGCATCAATCGTTCCACCAACAGGTCCTCGACAGCCCTGCAGGTCAGGTCCGTACCGGTATAACCGTTCTGTTTCTCCTGCTCCACCCTGGCGATCAGTTCGGAGTAGAGCACGACCTCCCTCCCTACCACACCGATCAAGCCATCGATGAACTTCCCTTCGGGCTGAGCCAATACGGTCGGCGCCGAGAGCAGGGTCGAGCTCAGGGCGAGGCATTCAATCCACCAGGCCGACCTCATTGTTCTCAAGGGCTTTCATATAAAGGTCCTGACGCATCTGCTCAACGAGTCGCATCTTCCGTTGGTTCAGCAGCACGGCGCGCACATCATCCTCCACCAAGGCAAGCGGGGAGGTACTTTGGCGTGGCAGATGCTCGACAACTTCGACAAAGTACGTACCACTGCTATCCTGAACGATCTCCTTCGATCCTCCGCCCACGGATCCATCCCAGGAACGCTCACCCAGGGGAACACGCTCCTTGAGCTCTTCGACCGTGATCCAATCGTCACCGGTATCATACACCAAGGCGTTCCGCTCAGCCAACCAGAGCTCAAGCTTATGCCTGTCCTCAGGTGAGCCGCTCATGAACAGCCTTGACGGTGATCTCAGCTCCCGTCCAGCCGAACCGGTGACCTTCCACCATCGCGCGCGACACATATCGGTCCTTAACGCGTAATTCCTGAGGTTCTCCTGAAAGTGGCGTTCGATCTCATCGCGATCGAAGAGCGTATCCAATCGCTGATCGACGAACGCCTGTTCATAGGCATAGATGATGAGCGAACGGCGGTAGCTCTCCAAACGGTCCTCGAAGTCCTTCTCCAACTCTGTTAGGTGGCGCTCTGCATTGTGTAATAGCACCTGTTCGCGCAACCAGTTCTCCACGAACGCCTTGGCAAGAACGGCACTGTCCTCGGGTGTGGCAGTGACCGGAACGACCTGTCTGAGATCGCTCCAGTATAGCCGCTCATCGTATGCCCGAGCCACTTCCGGATCGGCGACCTCCTGATCGACCCCACAAGCCATGGAGGAGACAATGGCAGCAAGCGCACACCATTTCCGGGGATCGGGACCGCACTTCAATGGTTCATCGGATGCTGTAGAGGACATCCTTATCGACGCGGACCTCGTACCTGCCTCGGAGCTCGGCGATCCATTCCCGCTCCAGTTCGTCCTGGTAGCCAGCCGTCACAAGCCCACGTGCCTCGTCCAACGAACGCGGGGTGGGTGGGAGCACTTCCTTCATGTCAACGATGACGATGCTCCCTTCCTTTTCGAAATTGTCCGAAAGACCGGTCTTGGTGATCCCCACGAGGTAGGGTCTCTCCTCCCCACTGAACTGTCCGCTGGCCACGTCGAGCGCGAGCGCGGACTCCTTGTTCACTTCATCAGCGATATCCCGCCCCCTCTTGCCCTTCTTGTGGAGGGTACGGACCTTTTTGGCCACCTCTGCGTTGGCGCATGTGTATATATCCGCATCGTAGCGCGTCGGCCACATGAACTCCATTTTGTGGTCCTCGTAGAAGGCCTCCAAACCAGCGCTATCCTTGACCGCCTTGCTCCACACCTTCTCATCCGTAAGCTCAAAGAGCAGGATACCGTCCCGATACTCCTTCATGAGCATGCGGAACTCCGGGTACTTCAGGTCCAATCTGCTATTCTCATGGTCCAGGAGCTGCTTGTCGGCGAACTCATTGAAGCGTTCGTCAACCAGTTGTCCGAGATCCATTCCCGGTTGACGTCGCTGCGTGGACTCAAGGTATTCCAGGAAGGCGCGTTGCGTGATCGACAAGCCATCCATGGTGATGACCGGTTTGTTCATGTTGGCGGCCTTGGCCCTATCATAGCTCCAGCCCAACTGCAGATCACGCACAACGACCGTATCAGCAGGCGAGCGCTCGATGTCATCGTGCTTTCTGCTGCGCACACTGACGAACTCCTTGCCGCGCATGGTCCCACTGATCTTCCTTTCAAAGCGCTTGCCATCCCGAACGAACTCGCCCTCGGTCACCTTGCTGCGGATCAATGTATCGGTGACCGCCGTCCCTTTCTGGAAGATCGTGCTGTCCAACATGCCCACAATGGGTTTCAGGGCCTTCGGATCGGTCTTGAGAGCGTACTCCTTTCGCAACTGCTCCAGGAAAGCCCGCTGCGTGATCTCGGCACGACTGTCCTTTGCGATCTTCCCCTTCAATTCACCCTTGGCCTGTTCGAAGGAAGGAGGAGGGATGAACTCCAGGCGCTTGACAATGTGCCAGCCATAACGCGTGCGGAAAGGTTCGCTGATGGCGCCATCGGTCTGTAATGCGAAACTGGCATCCTCGAAGGCTTCGACCATCTTCCCCGATCCAAATGTGGGAAGCTCTCCACCACGGGTATTGGTGGTGATGTCGTCGCTGTATTTCAGGGCGGCGTCCTCGAACGAGATGGAACCGGACACCAACGATGCATGGATCTCCCTGATCTTCTTTTCCTTCTCGGCGGAGCGCTCAGGGGTTTCTCCTTCATCGGTGCGCAGCATGATGTGGGCCACGCGCACTTGACCGCGTG
>JAGQVN010000226.1 GCA_020437905.1 Flavobacteriales bacterium | reverse complement strand
TCGACGGTCGGCGTAGCCGTGTTCCCGCCGCTTACGATGTTGCCACCGTTGGAAGCGATCCAGGAGAACTGCACACCTTGGGTGGATGAGCTTCCTGTAAGCTGGACTTCTGGTCCGGTGAAGCAATTGATCTCGATGGTCGCGCCTGCTTCGGCGTTCGGGATACCGGTGCTGTTGATGTTCACTTGGATCATGGCCTGACATCCCAACGCATCGGTAACGGTCAAGGAATACGAACCGCCCGTCACGTTATTGATCGAGTTGGTGGTCGAACCCGTGCTCCATGCGTAGAAGTAGGGAGGCGTACCCCCACTGACGTTCACGCTTGCGCTGCCATTGGCATTGTCGCAAGTGGCGTCATTGACGCTGGGCTGAATGTCCAGGGCAGGAGGTTCGGCGATCTGGAAGGCCCCTTGAGCGGAACAGCCGTTCACGTCGGTCACCGTGACGAAATAGGGGCCTGGTGCCAGGTTATTGATGGTCTGGGTGGTCTGGCCGGACTGCCACTGGTAAGTGAAGGGAGCAGTACCGGTGGAGTTCACGGTGATCGATCCGTTGTTGGCACCATTGCAGGTCACGTTGTTCACCTGACCGCTCACACCGATGATCTGCACCGTGACCACCTGATCGGCAGCACCAGCGAGAATGCATGCGTCCCCACCGATGATCCGGCGGATGAAGGTCTTCTGGCTAAGGGCACCCACCAGACTGCCATCGAGGTTCTGCGCAGTGGCACCGGGAATGTCGGTCCAGATCAGGCTGTCCGTGCTGGTCTGCCATTGGTAGGTGATGCCTGCACCGAGCGAAGGGTAGGAGGTAGGGCTGTTATTCCTGACGATCGTGGGCAATACATAGGATGGGACCGATCCGGTGATGTCATTCGGTTCGGAACCGGCACAGATCGTCTGGTTCCCCGAGATGGTGTTCCCAAGCAGGTCCGGAGGGTTGGCCCAAACGACAAGCCCGGGCTCGTAGATACTGGAGCTGCTGTTCTTCGTCGTGTTCAATGCACCCTGGGTCAGGGGTACATTGTTGGATTCCGACGTTACGATGGTGTAAATGCGGCAGTTCGAGAACTTGATCCCGCGTTCACCGACCGGATCGTAATCATCCTGGCTTCCACCAAAATAGGTGCTGAACTCCAGGGTGGCGAGGTCGCTGGTCAATTTGCAGAACACCTTGTCATCGCCCCCGGCATTGGTGGTCTGAAGCGGAGTGTCCGGAAGGGCCGAGGTGGGGAAGTTGGTGCTGTTCGTGTAGGCGAAAATGTACACGTCATTGTTCAGGTCGGTATTGAGACCCATCATGTTCACTTCGTTGCCTGAACCGCCCAGGTAGGTGCCTGCAATGAAGGTCTGGTCCGTGGCCATGCGGCACACGAACAGGTCGTTCGTGCCGCCGTTGTATGAACCGTCATAAGAACCTGCGGAAATGTTGCTCGCAGCGAGACCGTTGGTGGTGCCACCGAAGTATATCTCGGTCTCTGCGGCATTGAACTCCATGCAGAGGATCATGGCGTCATCGTTGCTCGAAGACTGGAAGTAGGAGGACCAGGTGGTCGCACCGGTCGACGTCAGGCGCTGCAGGAATCCCGCCCTGTCACCACCACGCGTGGCCTGGCGCGGGTTGAGGGTGGGGAAGTTGGTGGATTCGGTGTATCCTGCGATGAAGAGGTCGCCGGTCGTGCTGTTGCGCAGCATGATCATGGCATAGTCCTGGCCACTTCCACCATAGTTCCTCATCCACTGCAAGGCGTTCAGGTCCTGGTTGATGCGGAAGACCAGCACATCCGTGCTGCCATTGTTGGTGTTCGAAGCACCGCTTCCCGGGTTCAAGGTGGCCAGGTTGGTGCTGTTGGTCTTGCCACATACGACCACGTCACCGTTCGGAGTGGTCCTCAGGTCGAAGGAGTCGTCGTCCCCGTTCCCACCGACCACCGCGCTCTTGATGCTCGTACCGGCGGTATTGATCTTGGTGACGAAAATGTTGTCCGTGGTCTGTGCCCGCTGGTCCAGACTGCTTCCGCTAAAATCCGGTCCCCCAAGCAGCGGGAAGTTCGTGCTCGATGTGTAGCCTGTGATGTAGAGGTTCCCGTCCGGGCCTTGCTCCATGGCGTACGGGTTGTCCGTTCCGCTTCCACCCAGGTAGGTCTGCCACACGCGGGTCCCGCTCATGCCGATGTCGGTCGGCTCGAGGTATTTGCCGATGATCATGTCCAGGGCGCCATTCGGATTCTCATTGAACGCACCCACGGTGATCTGGTCTGTGGTCCCGGTCACACGAGCAACCACATAGATGGCCCCATCGATCGGATCCACCCAGATGCAGTGCCCATGATTGTCCGTGGCCGAGTTCGTATTCACCCACGTGGCCCAGCGCAGCGCGATCGGGTCGATGACCATGGGCAGGGTGGTGTCGTAGTTGCCCAAGTCGAAACGCACCGAGCGACCGTCCAATACGTATCGGGCCTCCACGGGCTTCTCACGTCCGCGGACCTTTTGGTACACTACCGGTGCCGGGAAGCTCAGCTCACCGATCGATGTGTTCAACACGAGCGAACCACGGTCATCGATCCTCAGCGCATCGATACCATCCAGGTCCAACGAGATCGCGGACGGATCGGAGCCGGGCATGCAGACGATGTCATACTCGAGCGAGCCATCGACAGCAGGATAGTAGCGCACATCAACGCCTGGATAGACGTTTCGATACCATACTTCTTGGAAATTCGGCACACCCGTCGCGTGGGTGGAGGCATCACCTATGAAGTAGTTGCTGACCTCCTCATGTGGCTTGATGGCCTCCACACGCATCTCCGGGGAGGCGTTCTGGAAGCGCATCATCCAGGCATGTCCCTTCAGTGGGGTGGTCAGGCCCTTGGCCCGCAGACCCTGCTGATCACGTTCTTCCAAAAGGATACCCTCCCGCCCACGCGCTGCGACCGAGGCAGCGTCATAGGCTTTGATCAGCATTCCCTGTGGCGTGGCCAGCGCTTGTCCCATCGGGAAGTCGGCCTTGAACAGAACCCCATCACGGAACTGCCCCAGGTTCTCCGTGAAGTGGATCTCCTTTTCATGGTGGTGCAAAAGCGCCTCGATGTCGGGGTGTCCATCATGGTGGGCCAGCTGTCCCATACCCATGAAGGGAAGCAGCAAGCCCCAAAGGGCCAGGCATGACCATCGCAGCCAGCTTATAGTTCGGTTACCAACGGATTGATGTTCCATGATCGGTGTGGTATTGAGGGTAAGTTTTAGCAAGCGGTCGATCCTGTTATTCAGGGATAGAGCAGTAGCAGTGCACCGACGATGATCAGGCACCACAACTCCATATCGTTAAAGCTTGTAGAGGCGCGCTTGGCGCTCAGGGGCCGAACGGCCACCTTGGTCTTGTTGCTTCGGGTCATCCTGGTGTAGCTGTGTCCAAGCAGCTCAGGTCGACTTTTCTGAAGCAGATCTCAATTCATCGGGCCGCAAATAAGGTCATTCGTCGACATTTGTCAAGGATTCGTCGACAATCCATGCTCGCCGAGCATGATCTGGAGACCATTCGTCGAAAGGGCTGAGCTTCGGTCCAAAGCGATCGTGGAGAACTTTTTCTGACGAAATGCTTGGCAGAACCATCGGCCCATGCTAATATGCACGTCGAAACGCTGACAGTAATCTCGTCAATCTCCTATGAACAAGCCAATAATTGGGCGACAAGCACCGGACTTCAGTGGGGTCGATCAACACGGACGAACGATCTCCCTCCAGGACCTGAAGGGAAAAAAAGTCGTGCTCTTCTTTTATCCCAAGGACGACACGCCCGGTTGCACCGCCGAGGCATGCGACCTGCGTGATAATGAGCAGGCATTGGCGGCTCAGGGCTATCGCGTGATAGGTGTCAGTCCGGATGATGGTGCGTCCCATCGAAAATTCATCGAGAAATTCGATCTGCCGTTCGACCTGATCGCCGATACGGATCTGAACATCATCAAGGCTTACGGTGTATGGGGCTTGAAGAAGTTCATGGGGCGGGAATATGAGGGCGTCCTTCGCACGACCTTCTTGTTGGATGAGAAGGGGGTGGTGCAGGAGATCATTGACAAGGTGAAGACCAAGGAGCACGCCTCACAGATCTTAGCAACAACGAACCAACACGGATAGATAATGGCCGGTACAGAACTGAACAAGGAGAAGCTGAAGGCCCTTCAGCTGACGATGGACAAGCTGGAGAAGACCTTCGGAAAGGGTGCCATCATGAAGTTGGGCGACGATGCCATCGAGCAGGTGGAGGTGATCCCCACTGGATCGATCGGCCTGGACATGGCGCTCGGGGTGGGAGGCTACCCAAAAGGTCGGATCATTGAGATCTATGGACCGGAATCATCGGGTAAGACCACTCTGGCCATCCATGCGATCGCAGAAGTGCAACGCAAAGGCGGCATCGCTGCGATCATCGATGCCGAGCATGCCTTCGACCGCTTCTACGCCGAAAGCCTGGGAGTGGATACGGAGAACCTGCTCATCAGCCAACCGGACAACGGGGAGCAGGCCCTGGAGATCGCGGATAACTTGATCCGATCAGGTGCCATCGACCTGCTCGTGGTCGACTCCGTTGCCGCGCTTACCCCGCGCGCGGAGATCGAGGGCGAAATGGGGGACAGTGCCGTGGGCATGCAGGCCCGGTTGATGAGCAAGGCCCTGCGCAAGCTCACAGGCACCATCGGCAAGACCGGCTGCTGCTGCATCTTCATCAATCAGCTCCGTGAGAAGATCGGTGTGATGTTCGGCAACCCTGAGACCACCACGGGAGGCAATGCGCTCAAGTTCTATTCGACCATCCGGCTCGATATCCGCAGGGCAACCCAGATCAAGGATGGGGATACGGCGGTTGGTAGCCGCACACGTGTCAAAGTGGTGAAGAACAAGGTCGCTCCACCGTTCAAAAAGGTCGAGTTCGACATTCTCTTCGGTAAGGGCATCAGCAAGACCGGCGAGATCATCGACATGGGTGTGGACCTTGGCGTGATCAAGAAAAGCGGGTCCTGGTTCTCCTACGACGAGAACAAGCTGGGCCAAGGTCGGGAAATGGTCCGTCAGCTCCTGGAGGACAACCCGGAGTTATGCGAAGAGCTTGAAGGCAAGATCAAGGAGGCCCTGGCGCCTACCGTTCCTCAAGAAGGGTAAGCAGGTCCGTCACCGCCTGCCCTACCTTTGAAGCCCCTCCGCAACCCGGAGGGGCTTTCCATTTTCAACCATGGTCCGGACTTTCCCATTTGTGCTCGGCTTGTTCGTGATCGGCTGTTCAGGAACGTCCGTGGAGCAGGACACCACGACACCCCCCCAACCTGATGAACTATCCCGCTCACTGCTCGATGTGGAGCAGCGCATCGTACGGGATCCGAAGGACGCCTCGCTCTATGCCGAACGCGCTCGTCTATACCGGAGTGCGGACAGCAGCAGACAGGCCATCAACGATTGGATCAGGGCGCTTTCGATCGATAGCACCAACGCTTCATACCATGCGGAGCTTGGCGACCTCTACTATACCAAGTTGATGGTGGACCTGGCGCGGGAGCGCTTTGAAAAAGCCATGGAGCTGGATCCCGAAGCGGTGTCCCCGAAACTGAAAATGGCTGAGGTCGAACTGGTGTTGCGCAACTACGGGTCAGCCCTGGACCTGGTGAACGCCGCTCTTCGGATAGACCCCAACCTCGCTGAAGCGTACTACCTGAAAGGTTGGACGTTTAAAGAAGCGGGCGATACGGCATTGGCGATCTCCAGCTATCGGACCGCGGTGGAGCAGGACCCGGACCATTACAATGCCTTCATTCAACTGGGCCTCCTTCATGCCGCCCAGCACGATGACCTGGCCATCCAATACTACCGCTCGGCCCTGGAGATCCGGCCGCAAAGCGTCGAAGCCAATTACAACCTGGGCATATTCGCCCAGGACCATGGTCTGGACAGCCTGGCGATCTCTTGCTATGAGCGGATCACGGCGATCGATCCCGGCAATGCCGCAGCACCCTACAATACGGGTTGGATCCACCTAAAGCGCCTGAAGGAGTTCCGTAAGGCCGAGCAGTACTTCACCCAGGCGCTGGACCTGAACACCAATTATTACCAGGCCTGGTACAATCGGGGACTGGCCATGGAGCAGCTGGGCAAGCTGGATAGCGCGGCAGCCGATATGCAGGTGGCCCTGCTGATCCGCCCGGATTTTGACCTGGCTGCGGAAGCCCTGGGACGGCTTTACGACAAGGGCGCCTATGTCAAGGAGTTCGAGCGTGACCGTTGATCGGGAAGCTCGCGGTGATCTTGCCACTGAAGGTCCTTACCTCCACACGATACATACCAGGCAGGAGCCCTGTCATATCCACCAGTTCGCCTCCTGAGACGCGACCCGCGTTCACCAAGGTGCCACTTTCATCGAACAATTCCAGGTGGTCGGCCGAGGCGGGCAGGCGCAGGCGCACCATTCCCGGAACAGGTATCGGATGGATGGCAATGGCCTCTTCCTGGCTGTTGCCCATGAACGGAGCCGTGCCGTCCATGTATGCAAGGTCCGTGTTCTCTTCGAACGGTTCGGAGGTTTGCCCGAAAACCAGGTTCAGGCATCCGAGACCGATCAGTAAGATGATCGTTCGCATGGTCCAATTTTGTCCTTAGGTCGGGCTTTGCAACGGAAGCCGAGCCGCCAGGGTTACCGGAAAGATCTCCGATCTTCGTTCGCTCAAAGGCAGGGTAGGGGGCAGTAGCTCAGCTGGCCAGAGCGCCGCGTTCGCAATGCGGAGGTCGGGAGTTCGAATCTCCTCTGCTCCACCCCGGCCCTGTGTGCTCATCCCCATGGCCCCCTCCTATCTTTGGCGTATGCAGGGTCCGATTCGATTGTTCCGGTACGGATGGATAGGACTGGCCCTTTCGGCCTCGGCCCAGATACCGCCGGGCTATTACGACAATGCCGCCGGGTTGAGCGGTGATGACCTGCGCACAGCCTTGTACAACATCATCAAGGGCCATACGGTGATGTCGTATTCCTCATTATGGTCCTTTTTCCCTACCACCGATCAGCGGCCGGATGGCTTTGTTTGGGATGTCTACTCGGACCTGCCAGGAGGAGTACCCGCTTATTTGTATGCGTTCGGGACGGACCAATGCGGGACGTACAACGGAGAAGGGGATTGCTACAATCGCGAGCATTCCTTCCCCAAGAGTTGGTTCAATGATGGCCAACCCATGGAATCCGACCTTCATCATATTTATCCGACCGATGCCTGGGTGAACCAGAAGCGGGGCAACCATCCCTTCGGGGAGGTAGGAAGTCCCGATTGGGTGGGAACCAATGGTACCAAGGTGGGGATGAACGTCTTTCCCGGCTACGGGGGAACGGTCTTCGAACCGATCGATGCCTACAAGGGCGACCTGGCCCGCACGTACTTCTATATGCTCACGCGCTACGAGCCGTTCATCCAGAATTGGAGCAGTCCCATGTTGCAGTTCGACGACCTCACGACCTGGGCCGAGGCCATGCTTTTGCAATGGCATTTGGATGATCCGGTAAGTGGGAAGGAGGAGGACCGTAACAATGCGATCTACGGGATCCAGAACAACCGGAACCCGTTCATCGATCATCCGGAATGGGCCGAGTTCATCTGGGGGCCTACAGCCACCATCCAGGAAATGCCTCAACCCCAGTGGCAGGTGATCTCCCGGGAGGAAGGCATTTGGATCGCTCATCCGGACCTGAACGAAGGGGTCGTAGAGGTGTTCGATCCTGCCGGTCGGCGGGTCCTGGGGTTCGCTTGGAACGGATCGTCCCGAACGGTACGGTTGCCCGATCAAGGAGTATGGACCCTGATCCTGCGCAGCAGTTCTTCGGTGGAGGTCCGACGGATCGTGCGATAGCGTTCAGCGGACGCGCTGCAGCAGCGTGACCTCCTTCTCGGTGAGATGCCGCCACCTTCCGCGAGGCAGGTCCTTCTTGGTGAGCCCGGCGAACACCACGCGATCCAGCTTGACCACGTTGTAGCCCAGGATCTCGAACAACCTGCGCACGATACGGTTCCGCCCGCTGTGCAGGACAAGACCGACCTCTTTTCTCCGGCTGCCTTCCACAAAGCTTGCCTCGTCCACTTGGGCGAACCCGTCCTCCAGGTCGATCCCATCGGTAAGCCGCTGCAGGTCGGCAGCCGTCACAGCCTTGTCCAAGGTAGCGTGATACATTTTCCTGGCACCATGGCTCGGGTGAGTGAGCCGTTTGGCCAGGTCCCCGTCATTGGTAAGCAAGAGCAATCCGGTGGTCATCCGGTCCAGCCGTCCCACCGGATAGATCCGTTCCGTGCATGCGTTCCGAACGAGGTTCATCACCGTGTGCCGGTCGTGCGGGTCGTCCGTTGTGGTGATGTGGTCCTTGGGCTTGTTCAGCAGGACATAGCGCTTCTTCTCCATCCGCAGTCGTTCGCCTCCATAGGTCACCTTGTCGCCAGGGCCGATCTTGGTGCCCAATTCCGTCACCACCGTTCCGTTCACGGTGACCAGGCCAGCGGCGATCAAAGTATCTGCTTCACGACGGCTGCATATGCCACTTTGGGCCAGGTATCTGTTCAAGCGGACCTGACCTTCCAAGGAAGGCCTTGGTAATTCGCGCGACTGGACCGACCGACGATCACGGGTGCCACGCTCCGTTGTGGATCGGCTCCGTTCCTTCTTCCAATCTGCCGAGCGCCGGTCCGAGGTCCGATCACTTGGCTGTCTCGTAGTCGTTCGATCGTCCGCGCGGGAGCGATCGGAGCGCTTATCCGAGCCCTTCGGACCGTTCCGATCCGAACGGGCGTGGTCATTCGGAACAGACCGGCTCGAACGGGTGGGCCTGGAAGTTCGACCTTTCCCCGGACCCTTGATCGGTTCCTTTTCAGGACCGCGTCCAGCGCTTCGCCCGCTGGATCGACCCGCAGCCCGACCGGCCCCTTGTTCTCCTCTCGGTCGCTGAGCACCACGATCGCTCCTGCGATCCGACCGTCCTCTGCTGCGATCACTGTTCCGACTCATCCGGATCTGGGTAAAAGGCGTCTTCGATATGCTCGATCTGTTCGACACCGTCATCAAGAACGATGCTGATCACATCGAATCGTACTGGAAGATCCAGTTTACTGGAGGACAGGTAATCCTCCGCTGCTGCGTAAAGGCGTTTTCGCTTGGCTGGACCAATTGCATCATGGGGAGCCCCAAAATCCTCGGAGGTGCGGGCTTTGACCTCCACGATGACCAGTCGATCCGATTCGCGTGCGATCACATCGATCTCGTTACGCCCGGATCGCCAATTCCTTTCCAGCACGGTAAGTCCTTTGCCGATCAGGAATTGGCATGCCAATTGCTCCCCCTGACGACCGATGACCAAATGCCCGGACCTTTCGGATAACGATCCCATGTGCGTAACCTCCTCCAAGCCGATACGTTCAAGGGGACAAATTTGGGGATCTTCGATCGGATCATGGCTTCCATTGACCCATCATTTTCTCCTAACTCGGATCGACCCATGAGCCTATTACGCTGCCTGACCCTGTTCCTGTTCGCCATCGTGACCGCTCACGTGGCGAACGCACAGGCCTTTGAAGGGGTCATCGAGTTCAATAAGAGCACGGGGCCGGTTGTCACGACGTACAAGTACCACGTCAAAGGTGAGTTCGTGCGCATCGAGGAGATCAGCGCGCGTGGTGACGTTCAAGGGATCATGCTTGTGGACCTGCGTGACAGGACGGTCACCGCGCTCAGTCCGGAGCGGAAGTTGTACATGGATGTCCCGAACATGCGACTGCCCAAGGATGTGGAGACCAAGGTGGAGAAGAGCGGTGAGATGAAGGAGATCGCGGGATATACCTGCGAGAAATGGACCGTCATGTCGAACCAGGAGGACCGCCTGATCACCTATTGGGTGGCTGCCGATGAGTTCGATTTCTTCATTCCGCTTTTGGAGACCTTGAACCGAAAGGACGAGCAAGCCGTGTTCTTCCTGCAGATACCCGATGCCAAGGGTGTATTCCCCATGCTAGGTGTGGAGAACAAGCTGGACGGTGCGGAGGTCAGCCGACTGGAGGTCAAGGAGATCACCAAGGGTGTCCAGAAGGAATCCCTGTTCATCATCCCTCCCGGCTACAACAAGTTCGAGCGGAACTGATCGGGCCCCAGCCGAAGGCTGACGTCGCCGTTCTCCACGTTCAAGGAATTCACGGCCCCCAGCACCAGGGCCCTGTTATCGTCCTCATGCCCTGCGGGGAACCCGAAGCAGACCGGGTAGTTCGTCCCCTGGACCAGCTCACGGATCACGGCTTCAGGGCTTCGGCCAAAGGGATCCCGCTCATCCTTGTCGCGCATATCGCTCATTCCACCAACGATCAAGCCCGCCAGCTGCCGGAACCATCCCCCCAAGGCCAGGTTCTGCAGCATCCGGTCCATATGGTAGTTCAGTTCGTCCAGGTCTTCCAGGAACAGGATCTTACCCGCAGGATCCATGTCGTATGCCGTACCTCGCAGGCTGTAAAGCACGCTCAAGTTCCCACCCACCAAGGGTGCCCGTGCTTCACCGCTCCTGTACCCTGCCAGGCTCTTGGTCTCGATGGGATGCTCTTCATGGAACAAGGCGTTCAACAGTGATATTCGGGTCGCCTCGGACTTGCGACCGATCATGAAGGGCATTTGCGCATGAAGTGAAGCAACGCCTTCGCGATGAAGCAGATTATGCAACGCGGTGACGTCGCTGAAACCGATCACCCATTTCGGATCCCTCTGCAATGGGCCCAGGTCAAGGGATCCCAACAGATGCACCGTTCCGTAGCCACCGCGCGCGCACCAGATGGCCTTGACCTCCGGATCATCGATCATCCGCTGCAGATCACTTCGGCGTTCCATCGCAGTGCCGGCCTGCTGAAAATCCTTCCGACCAACACCCTCCCCGAGCGCGACACGCAATCCATGCGCTTCCAGGAACGTCACGGCATCCTGTAGTTCTTCATGGCGAATGGCCCTTGCGGTCGGTACGATGGCGACCAGGTCGCCGGTACGTAATGGTGGTGGTATGAGCATGGGTAAGGCTGCAGGCAAGGTGTAACTTCGCCCGCCAAGTTGGAAAAAGTGGGCGATCCCAAGCGATATACCGTCACGGCAGCGCTGCCCTATGCGAACGGACCACTGCACATTGGTCACGTGGCGGGCGCTTATCTGCCGGCGGACATCTACGTTCGGAGCTTGCGTCAGCGAGGAAAGCAGGTGCTTTTCGTGTGCGGAAGCGATGAGCATGGTGCGGCCATCACCATGAAGGCACTTCAGGAAGGAAGCACCCCACAACAGATCGTCGATCGCTATCACGCCATGCTCGAGTCCTCCTTGAAAGGCCTGGGCGTCGATCTGGATGTCTACCATCGCACCAGCTCGGAACTGCACCATCGTACCAGTCAGGAGTTCTTCGACCAGCTGTATGAGAAGGGGGCTTTCACCGAACAGGAGGAGGAGCAGTACTTCGATCCGGAAGCCGGGCGGTTCCTGGCCGATCGGTACATCACAGGCACCTGTCCGAAATGCGGGAACCCGGGGGCCTATGGCGATCAGTGCGAAAAGTGCGGAAGTGCGTTGAGCCCGGCCGACCTCATCGATCCGAAAAGTACCCTGAGCGGCGGTGCCCCGGTGCTCAAAAGAACGAAGCACTGGTACCTGCCCATGGACCAGCATCAGGAGTGGGTGGATACCTGGCTGAACCAAGGCTTGTTGGATGGCACACAGCACCACGACCCCAAGGAGTGGAAGCCCCAGGTGCTTGGCCAGTGCAACAGTTGGATCAAGGATGGCTTGCGACCGCGGGCGATGACCCGCGACCTGGATTGGGGAGTGCCGGTGCCGTTGGATCAGGCCAAGGGCAAGGTCCTGTACGTGTGGTTGGATGCTCCGATCGGATACATCAGCGCCACCAGGCAATGGGCCTTGGATCACGGCCGGGATTGGGAACCCTGGTGGAAGGATAAGGATACGCGTTTGGTCCATTTCATCGGCAAGGACAACATCGTTTTTCACTGTATCGTATTCCCCATCCTGCTGAAGGAGCACGGTGGGTTCATCCTTCCGCATAACGTTCCCGCGAACGAGTTCCTGAACCTGGAGGGAAGGAAACTGAGCACGAGCCGGAACTGGGCGGTCTGGGTGCATGAATACCTCGATCGCTGGCCCGGGCGTGAGGATGTGCTTCGATACACGTTGACGACCATCCTGCCGGAGTTCCGGGACAGTGAGTTCACTTGGAAGGACCTGCAGGAGAAGAACAACAATGAACTGGTCGCCATCCTCGGCAATTTCGTCCAGCGCGTCTTTGTGCTCTGCCACAAGTATTTCGAAGGCAAGGTCCCGGAGTCCAAAAGACCCGACCCGAGCGATGTGGACGTATTAACGGCTGTCAATGAAGCGCCTTTCCTGGTTCGAGGTCATATAGACAGATACCGTTTTCGAGAGGCGCTTGCAATGGCAATGATGCCTGCAAGGTTGGGCAACAAGTACCTGACCGACACGGAGCCGTGGAAGCTGCACGCTACCGATCCCGATCGGGTGGCTACCATCCTGTACAACTGCTTGAACATCGTGGCCGCCCTGAGCCATGTGCTTGGACCATTCCTTCCGTTCACGGTGAAGAAGCTCCAACAAATGCTCGGTATCGGAGCGATCCCATGGGCGGATATTCTCAGTTTCGAGATGCCGCGTGGTCAAGCACTTGGGAAACCTGAGCATCTGTTCAGTCCGATAACGGATGAAGAGATCCAACCTGAGTTGGAACGGCTTCATGCGCATGCCCCTTTGGCAAAGGAAGTCCAGACACAAGCGGATGCCATTTCTCCTGCGAACGCGATCAAGCCATTGATCCAGTTCGACGACTTCGCCAGGCTGGACCTACGAACTGGTCTGGTCCTTGCCGCTGAACGCATCCCGAAGGCGGACAAGTTGCTCAAGCTTACCGTGGACATCGGGGAGGAGGATCCCAGAACCGTTATCAGTGGTATCGCCGCACACTATGGACCAGAGGAAGTGGTTGGCCGCCAGGTGGTGCTCGTGGCCAATCTGGAGCCTCGGAAGATGCGAGGTGTGCTCAGCGAAGGAATGGTCCTGATGAGCGAGGATGCGGACGGCAAACTAGTGTTCGTTGCACCGGACGCTGCGATCCGTCCGGGGTCGGAGGTACGCTAGTCGCTCATCCACCGATCCGTTCGCGCAGCAGACCGACAAGGTCGTTCAACAGGTCCCGTTTGTAGGGGTCGGTCTCGAGTGGTAACGCCTTTTCCACGCGAAGCGCTGCGGTCCTCACCGCACGATCGGGCCAAAGCTCCTGATGCTCCACTACGGTGAGGGCTTCAAAACACACGTCGGAATGCCCCTCCAAGGCACAGGTGATGATCTCGCCGAGGTGGTCACGGGCGTCCAGGCCGGCATTCCACAGGGTGGCCAGGACCAATGCTCGGGAATCCGTCAGTCGGGGGTCTTCCAGGGATCCCATGAGCTCTTCCACAGCACCCTTCACTTTGACCTGGTAGAGCATCGCCGTGATCTGCCGCTTCACGTCCTCGTCCTCCGCACTGCAGTACAATTCGATCAACGGTCGGATCGCACGGGCATCACCTTGGGTCCGGATGGTGGCCAGCGCGTCCTTTACCAGCCGCTCATCCGCGCTTTGCAGCTGAGCGAGGACCGCATTCATATTGAGCTTGTCGCTCATGCTGCAAATCTATCGGACACCAGCGATCAGGCCATGGAAGGCACTGTTCCGAAAGGGATCGGTCGGGTGAGCGAACGAAGCTTCGCGATCACCTCTTCATCGGTCTTATAGCGGCCGTCCAGGTCAACGAAATGCTTTGCCAGCAGATCATATCGTTTGGCCATCAACCAAATGAACACGTGGAGGAAATGGATCCCATCGAAGACGATGGCGTCATGCGCAACATAGTCCTTCAAGGTCTTGCGGAAGAACTCGGGATGCTCCGTCCAATGCATGGCCGGTTTGATGTGATGGCTGATATGGTAACCATCATTCCAGCACTTGTGGTTGTACTTCGTATTGATGCAGGTAATGCTGTTCCAATAGGAGTTGGCGGGGTCACGTGCGTCCAGGAAGGCATGCTGGGCCCAGTTCCCCATCATGGCCACAAGCCGAAAAAGGACGAACGGGATCAGGAACACGACCAAAGTGGCCTTCCAGTCAACAAAGCAGAGCGCGGTGCAGAAAAGGATGAAAAGGATCTCCCCCCGCACACTTCGGTACAACAACCGTTTGCGCTTCTTCATGAAGAAGTAGGATGCCAGATGATAGATCCCCGCGAACAGGAACCTGCCGAAATAATGGGCGAAGCCCCAAATCGAATCCCGCTGGTAGGGCATGGTGCTGCTGTCATCATCCTCCAGGTTGTTCTCGGCGTGGTGCATGCCGATGTGATGCGCGTAATAGGTCTCGGGCGAGTGTCCGAAGAAGGGCGCGAGGACCCATGGGATGTAATGGTTCAGGAACTCATACTCCTTCTTGAACAGCTTGCGGTGGCTGGTGCAATGCAGCATCAGGCCGAACGGGCCTTTGAACGTGATGTTGTTCAAGTATTGGTAAGCGACCGCGGCCACGGCCCACCACCATCCGCTGACCAGCGGGGTGAACAGGAGAATGCCCAGCGGCACCAGGGTGAACGTGATCCACAGGCTGAGGTGAACGAACGGGAGGTCCCGCTCATCCCTGATCAGGCGCAGGAAAAAGCGATCCATTGCCGACCATCGGGCCGGACGCGTGTATTCTGGGTCGGTAAGGGTGCGAAGGGCGATCACGGCCCGAAGCTCGGAATAGATCGCTCTTTGACCAAACCAAAGCACCGCTCAGGAGCCTCATTTCCGGGTACCCGTGCCGGCACGGAACCGTCTACAGGCTGACGAAACTGCGCCTGCTCGGCTTGCGCTTGAACTTGTAACTGACCTCGATGCTCAGGTAGCTCAATCCATCGGGCAGGGCCGGGTTCCCGCGTGGGCTGGTCCTTGGCTCGATGGTGCCTGTTGTTCCCCAACCGGTGGGGTCACTGATGTAGCGGGCCAATTGCTGGCTCACCGGATCGTCCGCATAGGTGGCATCGATCTCGTCATAGGTGGCGTAGCGGTCGCTGACATCATCGAGCTTGTCCGTGAAGAACGAGTAATAGGCGAACTCGATCCCCAGGGAAACCTTGCGTGTGACCATATAGCGGATCCCCGCTCCCAATGGCACGGCCACGTGCCAGGGGGAGGTCTTTTCCAACGTGGTTCCTTCGCCCGCAGCCGAGCTGCCCTCGGTGACCCAACTGTACAGGTCCGTCTCATAGCGACCATCCTGTTCCACGATGTTGGCATTATCACTACCCCGTGGCGCATCGCGGATCGTTCCATCCTCCCAGAAATAGTATTGGTTCGCAGGGTCTTCGCCACCACGGAACAGGTCCGCTTTCGGCCTACCATAGAAAATGCCGATACCGACATAGAAATAAGCAAAGAACTTCTGCTTGAACAAGGGTTGATAGGGCTCCCTGTACGCGTTCAGAACCAGGTGCGTGCTCAGTCCATAGAGATCGGTCCTGAAGTTCAATCCACGGCGGAAGTTCTTCAGGTCCATCCCGCTCAAGCCTTGGGTGGGTGCCGCCTCGTTGTAACCGATGCGGAACCAGCTCAAGCGGGTCTCCGTGGTCAAGGACCGCGTTACATAACGCTTCTTGTTGTTCAGGTAGTCCCGGAAGGTAATGGACATGCCAGGCCGCATGCTGTTCCATTGCACCGGCCCTTCCACGTTGCCCAGGTCTCCGTAGTAGTGTGTTATCCCCTGGCTCATTCCGACCTCCAAGTTGCGCTGAGCGAACGAAGCGGTCGAGCTGACGAACAGCACCATAAGAAGGGTAGGACGCATCATGGACGGTCGTATTGCCACCTTAAAGGTACATGAAGAAGACGCAAGGAGCACTTCAGGTTGCCTGGAAAGTGCTGAAACTTCGCTACTGGTGGGCCAGGGGCTACCTGTCAACGCGCACCAAAGAGCGCTGTACCCATCCGGACCATGGTACTGCCGGATCGGACCGCTATATCAGCGTCAGCGCTCATGCCCATGCTGAGCTCCTTGAAGTGTGGAAAGCTTCCGGCCATTTCCTGCACGATCCGCTCGTACAAGGCCCGGAGGCTCGAGAATTCCTGCGCAATGCGGGTGCGATCGTCGGTCATTGTGGCCATGCCCATCAAGCCACTGGCCCTGACCCTGTCCCAGCGCTCATGGTCCCACCTGTTCAACAGGTCCATCAGGTCCGATGGGGAGAACCCGTGTTTGCTTTCCTCTTTCGCAATATGCACCTCCAACAAACAAGGGATGGTCCGGTCGCACGCCGCCGCCCGCTTGTTGATCTCGTCCAGCAGTCGCTCGCTGTCGACACTATGGATCATGTGCACGAAGGGGGCGATGTACTTCACCTTGTTGGTCTGCAGGTGACCGATGAAATGCCATTCGATATCCGCCGGCAGCTGTGACTGTTTATGGCGAAGTTCCTGTGGGTAGTTCTCACCGAACGCACGATGTCCGCATCGATAGAGCGCCATGATCTCCTCCACGCTTCGGGTCTTGCTCACGGCGATGAGCTTGACGTGATCGGGCAGTGAACCCATCACGGAGCGAAGGCGTCCGGCTATGTCCAGCGCATCGCTCACACGTCCTCCAGGGAATAGATCGTCAGTCCGCTACGGAGCTTGGGCTCCACATAGGTGCTTTTGGGCGGCATGATGCCTCCGCTATCGGCAACCGCCTTCAGCGCTTCGAACCCGACAGGATGAAGATGGAATGCCGCCTTCGCGCGGCCGCTCAGGACATGTTGTTCCAATTCATGAACGCCATGCGTGCCTGGCACGAACTGTACATGCGGGTCCGTTCGAAGATCGTGGATACCCAGCAATGGCCCGAGGATCAACTCGCTCAAGCGTGCGGCATCCAGCGCTTCAGCAGGGCTCGTACCATGCGGGACCGCAGGAAGGGTCAACCGGGACCATCCGGACGGGGTGAACACGGCCAGAACGCCGGGGGCAGCTGAAGCGCCTTCCGTGCGTTCCAGCTCCCCAATGGAGGCAAGCGCCTCGATGAACTCCTGTTCGGAAAGACCGTTCAGGGTATCCACAGTGCGATCGAAATTGTGGATGAAGAGCTGGGATCGCGGAACGATGAATGCCAGGCACCAGGATGTGGGGTCCACATCCGCGCATCCCATGCGATCGGCCAGATCGGCCGAGGAGGCCATTCGGTGATGACCATCGGCGATGTACAGCACGGGAATGCGCGAAAAAGCCTCCTGAAGCTTGACGATGGTCGTTTCATCCCCCACAGCCCACATCCTATGGCGCACACGGTCCGTGGTGGAGAAATCCACCTCCGGTCGCTGTCCGATGATCGGATCCAGCATGGCTTCCCAGGCCGTTCCCTCCGGAGTGGCCAATAACACCGGTTCCGCATTGATGCCCGTACGATGCAGATACTCAGCGAACAAATTCTGGCGGACCGTCAAGGTCTGTTCATGCACACGAATGCGACCTTCCCGGTAGTCCTGCACGGAAACGCCGGCCACGATCCCCCGGGAAACATCCCCGCGCACCCACTGCTCATAGATGTAGATGCAGGGCCTTTCATCCCTTACCAGGATCCCTTCCTGACAGAACGCATGGTATTTCCGTCGGACCATGTCGAAACGCTGGTCCTTGTCGGCGACCCGTGGCCCATAGTGGTCGGGATGGATGATATGCAGGAATGAATACGGGTTGCTTGCAAGCTTGGCACGCAGTTCATCCTCTGAATACAGCACATAGCTCCGGGACCCGACCAGGTGGGCCTTATCCTGCGCAGGTCGCCAAGCCCTGAACGGACGCAGCGATA
>JAGQVN010000225.1 GCA_020437905.1 Flavobacteriales bacterium | reverse complement strand
GCCGGTACGGTGCCCTTGCGGACCATCGCCCGCCCGAGCTACGCCTGCCTGCTGAACTGGTTCACGCTGCCGCTGACCGATGGCGTGTACAACGTGAGCGTGGAGGTATTGGTGGGTGGCCAGTGGAGCGGCTACTGCGGCCCGGTATGTCCGCTGACCATCAGCAGCCCACCGGCAGCCTTTGCCGGTCGTGACCTGGATGTAGTGAGCAACAGCGCGATGCAGGTATGGCCCAACCCGGTACGGGACGGTCAGGTGAACCTGTTGATCGAAGGCCTCACCGACGAGACCCAGCGCGTGAGCGTGGAGGTGTTCGACCTGTTCGGCAAGCGCGTGATGGCCACCCAGCAGGACAACAGCGGCGAGGTGTTCAACACCGTGCTGGAGCTGGATGGCTTCGCCACCGGCGTCTACATGATCAACGTGACGGTGAACGATCAGGTGTACATGCAACGCATCAGCGTGCTGTAAGCCTGAGCGGCGACCAAACGAGAAAAGCCCCGGCCAAATGGCCGGGGCTTTTTCGTGGGTGGCATCGGTACCGTCCTGTTCCGCGGCACTTCGAACGTTGGGGATCTCCCAGGCTGGGCCGCGGCTGGTGGAACTCCGGCTGCGACCCCGTCTGAGTCGACAAGGCCGATCGGCATGCTAGCACCAGGTCGACCCGATGGGATCGACGCTACGGTCCACACCAACGCTGATCCTCGCTCTCACATTCTCCGATCATTCCACAGGTCGACCCGGTGGATCGACGCAACGGTTGACCCGCCCATCGATCCTATGACACGCTGGTCGTCTTGCTCATTTCAAGACCTCCTTTCATCACATTTTCCAGGCTTTCAACAGCCATTTGTCAACAATTCTTGGAGCGTACGAATAGGACCCGTACTTTTCTACCTCCGAAAACCATCACTGTCCTTTTACCATGAAGCATTTTGTCGATCGCCTGCCAGCGGCCTTGTCGCTGGTGACTCTTGTCCTTTTCTGCTCGGTAACCGGTCTGCAAGCCCAGACCTTTGTGGAGATCGGCACCAACTCGATCAGCTCCTCCGACCAAGGTCCGATCTATCGGGCCTCCGCCTCGAGCACCCTTGACTACAGCCGGTTCAGTTACCTGTACACGGCCGGTGAGCTGGGCATTCCCGCCGGTTCTGTGATCGACTCGATCCAGTTCTACAAGGACAATGCCGGTGCGATCAGCAACCCGGGCAACGCGGCTTTCGACATGTACCTCAACAACGTGTCGGCCACCTCCTTTTCCTCGAGCCAGATCTGGTCATCCGTGATCACCGGAGCCACTCAGGTCGTCGACCGGGACTACGTCGTCGATTTCCCTTACCCCCAGATCCCCGGGAACATTCGGAACTCGGTGGGCTGGATGACGATGACCGACGCGCTCGGTGCCAGTTACGGCTTCTTCTACACCGGCGGATCGCTGCAGCTCTCGACCAGTTGGGATTGTTTCCCGGTCGCCAACGACCCCACGGATGATGGTTTTCTGTGGTGGCAGGATGGCAGCGTGACCGACAAGACCGTCGGTAATACCGGAACTACTTTGGCGCCACCCGCATTGGATCCCACCGGCACCTACGCCGGTCGTCGACCGGTAGTACGGGTCTATTACACCGCTCCGGCCCCGGTCCCGGATGATGCAGGGGTATCGAGCATCGATGCACCGGCACCGATAGTTGCTCCCGGTCTACATGACCTGGAGGTTTCCATTACGAACTATGGAACGAACCCGCTGACAACGGTGAACGCGTACTACTCCCTGAACGGGGGACCAGCGGTCGGACCATTGCTTTGGCCGGGCGCGAACCTGCCACTGGCACCGGGTGCATCGGATGGTCCGGTAGCCCTTGATCTCCTGAACATTCTTGCGGGTCCGAACCAGGTGAAGGTGTGGACCGATGCCCCCAACGCAGGGACGGATGGTAATAATTACAACGATACGGCCTACATCGAGATCACTGGTTGTCCGGGAGCGCTTGCGCCGGGTAGCTATACGATCGGAGCAGCGGGTGACTATCCCACGATCACTGCGGCATACGCTGCGTTGCTTACGTGCGGCATTTCCGGGCCGGTGACCTTCACTGCGCTGCCTGGCAGCGGTCCGTACAACGAAAGGGTCACGATGACCGCCGTGCCGGGTGCCAGTTCGGTGAACACCATCACCTTCGACGGGAACGGCGAAACCTGGAGTTGGAGCACAGGTACATCCGCCGACCGGGCTGCATGTACCATCGATGGGGCTCAATGGATCACGATCACGAATTGGGTGTTCGACGTCGGATTAACGAACACCTACGGATGGGGGATCCATCTCTGGCACGCCGCCAATAACAACAGGATCCTTTCGAACACCTTCAACCATGACCTGACCTCGAGCAGCACGGGTCAGGCGGCGGTCGTGGCCAGCAACAGCCAGACCAGTGCCGCAAGCTCCGGCGACAACGCCAACTACACCCTGGTGGAAGGGAACACCATGAATGGTGGCTATTATGGTGTTGCGATCTATGGTAGCTCTTCCTTGCAGAATGTAGGTAATGTGGTGCGCAACAACACCATACTTGACCCCTATTACTATGGGGTGTACATGCTCTATCAATCCAACGGCCTGATCGAAAGGAACGAGGTGACCAAACCGCTCCGTTCCTCACCCTTCAGCACGACCAACTATGGGATCTATGTGAGCAACGGTCAGAACCTGCGGTGCGATGGCAACCGGATCCATGACCTGGCCACGTCGGCTTCCACCACGACACCCAGCACGTACGGGATCTACTACCTGAGTTCGGATGCCACCCCCGCAGAACCGAACCTGATCCAGAACAACCTGGTCTACAACCTGTCCCCATCCAACGGCACCTCCGGCACGTACTATGGGCTTTATCTGTCCGGAAGCGACTACACGCACTTGTACCACAATACGGTGGTGGAGAACGTACCGACCAACTCCAGCACCAGTAGTACGGCTGGCGTGTACATCACCAGCACCGATGCGGATGGGAACGAGGTATCCAGCAACATCGTGTACGTGAACCGGGGAGGGAACGCGACCACCAACGTGGCCTTGTATTACGCGGAGACCGATCCCCTGCATTACCCGGTGGTCTCCGACTACAATGCCTTGTTCAATGCTTCCACCGAAGCGAATGCAGGTATCGGCCGACTGGGAAGCACGACCTATACGCCTTTGGCGAACTGGAATGCAAGCACCACCTTCGACCCGAACAGTATTGAAGAGGATCCGGTACCGGTCAGCCTGGCCTTGGGCGATCTGACCCCCACCAATGGGAACCTCGATGATGCTGCCGACCCGGCCATCCTGGTCGCCTTGGATTACAATGGGGTGGCCCGCCCATTGAACACCGACCCCGATCCCGGTGCGATCGAGTTCGAGCCGGCCAACTTCGATGCCGCGATCACCTGGGTATCGCCCATGGGTGCCAGCACAGCAGGCAACCAGACCATCACGGTGAACATAGAGAACAGCGCGAGTTCGGTCACGAACATCACCTCGGTGAACCTGACCTATACGGATGGGGTCACGCCGGTCACCGAACCCTTTGGCTCGCTAAGCATCGTTCCCGGCGCCAACCAGGACCTGGTGTTCACCACGCCCTACAACCTGACCGCCGCGACCCAGATGCGTGCCTG
>JAGQVN010000224.1 GCA_020437905.1 Flavobacteriales bacterium | reverse complement strand
TGCTCAATGCGGTACGGGTACCAT
The DNA here is from genome assembly GCA_020437905.1 of Flavobacteriales bacterium. Lineage (GTDB taxonomy): Bacteria > Bacteroidota > Bacteroidia > Flavobacteriales_F > PHOS-HE28 > PHOS-HE28. The sequence goes on along the minus strand of JAGQVN010000224.1, from coordinate 2,532 downwards.
TGGATTGGGCATGCAGGTCAATGCCCGATGGCGTAAGGAGTATCACCGCCGCGATCGCCGTCGCGAGTATCCGGGTATTCAGTTCCATGTTCACGTTCGTTGCTCAGATGATCAGAAGACAAAATTGCCTCCATAGGCCGTGTCACCTACGATCCGGCACGGCCAGTTATCCACAGCGTCGGGCCAAGAACCCGGTTCGATCCGTAGCGATCTACCTTTGATCGATGGATATCGGATTACGGGGGAAACATGCCCTGATCACAGGCGCTTCACAGGGAATTGGACGTGCGACAGCTGAAGTTCTTGCTGCGCTCGGGGCCCGGGTCACGGTGATCGCTCGTAGTGAAGGCCCCTTGAAGGAAGTGGTATCCGGCCTATCTGATCCTGAGAATGACCATGCCTATCGAGCGCTGGACATGGCTGACCGCGGATCCCTGGAACGCACCTGTGTTGAAGTGCTCAAGGACCGAGGTGCGGTCCATATCCTGGTGAACAATACCGGAGGTCCACCACCGGGACCTGCACATCAGGCCGAGCCTCAGGCTTTTCTGCATGCGTTCGAACAGCACTTGATCGCCTACCAGGTGCTTGTACGGGGCATCCTGCCGGGCATGGAGAAGGCCGGAGAAGGACGGATCATCAATGTGATCTCCACGAGCGTGAAGCAGCCCCTTCCCGGGCTCGGGGTGAGCAATACGATCCGAGGAGCTGTGGCAAACTGGGCAAAGACGCTGGCCTACGAACTGGGTCCCAAGGGCATCACGGTGAACAACGTGCTGCCTGGGGCCACCTCAACGGGTCGCCTTCGGTCGATCATTGAGAAACGGGCCGAGCGAACCCAACGACCCGTGTCGGAGATCGCCGAGGAAATGCGGTCCGAGATCCCTCTGCGACGGTTCGCGGAACCGATCGAGATCGCTTATGCCATCGCATTTCTTGCAGGACCGGCAGGAGCGTACATCAACGGCATCAATCTTCCGGTCGACGGCGGGCGAACCTCCTGCTTGTAGCGGGCTTGAACAAGCTCATTGCCCGGCCTGATGCACCACCAGGCGAAAGCCCTGGCCGTGGATGTTCACGATCTCCACGTTCGGTTCGAGGCGCAGGTATTTCCGCAGTTTGGCGATGTACACATCCATGCTGCGACCGTTGAAGTAGTTGTCATCGCCCCAGATGCTGCGCAGGGCCTTCTTCCGCTCAAGCAATCCGTTCTGATGCGCACAAAGCATCGCCAACAGCTCGGACTCCTTGGTGGTAAGCCTTCTCGGGCTCCCTTCCGGTCCTGCCAGCGTTTGTTTTCGAACGTCGAAGACCAGCGTCCCCAGGCGATATTCTCTGGGCTCCTCCTCGCCATCGGTCGCTCCTTTGGTGCGTTTCAGGACCGCCTTGACCCGCAACAACAGTTCCTCCATCACGAAAGGTTTGGTCATGTAATCGTCCGCTCCGCTCTGGAAGCCTTGGATCGTATCCTGCTTCATGTTCTTTGCGGTGAGGAAGATGATGGGTGTCAGATCATCGCTTCTCCGTATCTCACGAGCTACGGAGAAGCCGTCCATGCGGGGCATCATCACGTCCAAGATCACCAGGTCATAGTCGTTCCTGGCGAATGCCTCCAAACCGGATCTGCCATCCTGGCGGAGGTCCACATCCAGGGCTTTGGCGCGCATATACTCGGCCAAGAGATTGCCCAGGTTCTCGTCATCCTCAACGAGGAGGATCTTCGTCTTCGTATCCATGTTCGAAGGGAATGGTTAGGGTGAACGTGCTCCCGACCCCCGGCTCGCTGTTCACTTCAATGCCGCCCCCATGACGTTCCAGTACCGCACGCACATAGCTGAGGCCAAGTCCGAAACCTTTGACATTATGGATGTTGCCAGTGGGGACACGATAGAGTTTGTCAAAGATCCTGCGCTGTTCATTCTTGGGGATCCCTATCCCCTGGTCCGTAACAGAGATATATAGCGCCTGCTCATCGGATCGGGTCCTGATATCGATCCGGGGTTCGCCGTCGCTGTACTTCATCGCATTGTCCAGCAAGTTGTAGAGTACGTTGGTCAGGTGGATCCGGTCACCACGGATGTGGTACAGCTCGGCATCCAGGGAAAGCTCGATCGTCCCGCTACGTTTGGCCGCCTGGACGCGAGCATGCCGGACCACATCCCCGAGTACAGCGTGCATGTCCAGGTCGACCGGCCGGATGCGCATCCGGCCACTATCCAGTACGGCGCTTTGCAGTACGCTCTCCACCAGCACCCCGAGCCGTTTGTTCTCGTCCCGGATCATCTGCACCAACATCGAACGCTGTTCCTCCGAACGGGGTAGTGAGGGGTCGTTCAAGGCCTCGCAGGCCAGCGCGATGGTACTGATCGGGGTCTTCAGTTCGTGGGTCAGGTTGTTCACCAGGTCGTTCTTGATCTCCCCGATCCGCTTCTGGCGGAAGATCGTGCGCATGGTCATGATGAAGGTGAGCACGATAACCAGTAGAAACGCCCCGCTCATGATCAGGAGCGGCAACAGACCATACCACACCGA
>JAGQVN010000223.1 GCA_020437905.1 Flavobacteriales bacterium | reverse complement strand
CAGCGGTTCCTTCGCAGTCGATCAGCTGACCCAAGCAGTTGCAGGAACCGTCCCAGGTGTCGTTGCCGGTGGTGGCGTCGCCGTCCTCGCAGGTGGTGCCTGGCAGAGCGGACCCTCCAGCGGTTCCTTCGCAGTCGATCAGTTGACCAGCGCAGACGCAGTTCACATCCCAGGTATCGCTGCCGGTGGTGGCGTCTCCGTCGTCACAGGCAGTGCCCGGCAGGGCGGAGCCTCCGGCTGTTCCTTCGCAGTCAATGGGTTCTCCAGTACAGGCACAATCGATCCCGATCTGATCATTGCCGGTATTGGGATCACCATCATCACAGGAACTACCTGGATCTGGACCAAACGGACAGGGGTCTCCATCGTTATCGACATAACCCACCGGCTGTACGCACGCCAGCATGCTCACCAGAGGATCGCCCAACCCGTCATTGTCCTGATCGGCGAACCAGGTTGAAGCCAGCGTCTCCAACACGGTGATGATCGAGGAGGTATTGCCACAAGGAGCTCCTTGCACGATGGTGTACTCGTAAGTTCCCGGGTCCATGTTGGAGGGATCGTACATGCCCCCAAGAACAGGACTCGGTCCGCTCCAGCCGCCGCCGGCTTGTGCACCGGGTCCAAGTGCATCGAACAAGGATATCGCGGGATCGGAACTACATAGCGTCACTGACGCGTCATTCCCGGCATTGGCAGGAGCGGCCACGGTGACCGTGAACCAGTCGTGTGATGGGCATCCATCAACATTGAACACATACTCCAGTGTATGCGGTCCTGGATCTGCCAGGTTTGGGTCGAATGCGCCGGTGACAGGGTCGATCGTTCCTGTCTGAGAAGCATCACTGAACACACCGCCCGGGGGTGACGCGGTCGTGGGCATGATGAGCCCAGAACCCTGGCACACGATGGTCGTTCCGTAGGCGAGGTCGACCACGCTGGGGATCACTGTCACATGAAGATCACAACTCACCTGGTTCGCTCCGTCCGAAGCGGTGTAGGTTATCGTGGTTGTGCTGCCCAATGAGAAGGTGCTTCCGCTGGCCGGACCTGTCCGCGTTAGGGTTGCAGCGCAGTTGTCGGATACTGTGGGCTCGATCCAGGATACGTCGGCTGTACATGTACCCGGTGCAGCGACGATCTCGATATCCGATGGACAATTGGCGATCTCAGGTACGATGTCATCGAGGACGGTCACGTTGAAGGAGCAGCTGGCGGTGAGACCAGCTGCATCTGACACAGTATGCGTCACCGTGGTGATACCAATAGGGAATACATCACCGGAGGCAGGGCCAGAAGTGAGCACCGTGGACGCACCAGAACAATTATCTGTACCTACAGGGGTCGGGTAAGGAACGATGGCTCCGCAAGTTCCCGGGTCAGCATTCACGGTGATGTTCGCCGGGCAGTTGATCGTCGGATGATCCTGATCCATGATATGCACCCAGTGATTGTTCCAGAGGCCATTACCTGCGCTGTCTTCGACCCACATGGTCATGTACAGTACAGTGTCCTTGTTGAACACAGTGCCTGCGGGCGGGGACATGGTGTTCGTCCAAGGGCTGCAATCGCTTATGGTCAGAGAATCTCGCAGATCCGGAAATGCGACCAGGCATCCCGGACCCAGTGGAATGGGAAGCGTGTCGTACAACGGACAGATGATCGACGGTGCCGTAACATCGACGACCGAGACGGCAAAGGAGCAGCTGACATTGTTCCCGGATGCATCGGCGACTTCATAGCTGATGTTGTGCGTTCCGACAGGGAACTGGCTCCCGTTCGGCAGGCCGCTGGTCTGGGATAGGACGCTGCCGGTGCAGTTGTCCCCGAACACAGGGAGCGGCCAGTTCACAATTCGAGAGCAGGTGTTGGTATTGGTGATGTTCAGGCTCAGGTCGCCGGGGCAGTTGATCACCGGTGAAATGTTGTCGTTCACGGTCACCGAAAAGGAGCAGCTGGCGGTGAGACCAGCTGCGTCGGTAACCGTGTGCGTCACGGTCGTGGTTCCAATGGGGAACAGGGCACCGGAAGCAGGTCCCGCAGTACGCAAGGTGGATGCACCCGAACAGTTGTCGATACCGACGGGAGTGGAGTAGTTCACCACCGCTCCGCATTGACCGGGATCGGCGTTGACCAACATGTCGGCAGGGCAAACGAAGGTCGGGGTGATCGTGTCGACCACGGTGATCGTATAGGAACAGGTGGAGGTGTTGCCGGAGGCATCGGTGAAGTCCTCACTGACCTGATGGACCCCCAGATCCAACATGCTTGCTGTCTGGCCGGAGATATCGATCGGAACAGGCGTAATGGGGTTATTGATGTTCAGCTGTAAGTCGATGGAAACGGCAAGCAGGGACGAACAGTTGTCCACGGCTATCAGGTTCGGATAAGTGAAAGCAACCTGGCAGGAACCTGGCGGCACGTAGAGCGTGGTGTCGTTCGGACAGTTCAGAACGGTCGGAGGTTCGCTGTCCTCAACGACCACCTGGAACATATTGCTCCATCTCCGGGCACAGCCAGGGTTCCCGACACCAACGCGATAGTACAGGTCGTTCACCAGACCGGAGATCACCAGGGTGTCCGTGCCGGATGCCAGGCTGTCCCAAGGCGCGAGGCCGGAACTGGAGGAGAACCAGGTGACCGTTTGACTGCTGCGTCCGACAAGGACCAACGTATCCGATGCATTGTTGAGGCATACGTTCGCCGGCCCCGTTATCGTTCCGGCTACAGGTTCCGACACCACTGTGATCGATCGAGAGGTGGAGTTGGTGCATGATCCTATTCCCGTGGTGTAAGTGATGGTATGTGTACCCGGTCCGGCCACCGATGGGTCGAATAGCGCGCCGGTTACCCCCGGACCGCTCCAGCTCTCGTTCATGTCATTCCCATGTGCGTAGTAAATACCATCCACGCGGAAACTTGAGCTGCCTGCGGACCGGGTGAGTTTGATGAACCGACCGCTTGCCGGAATGGTGCTGTAGGCGAATTGCGTCGATGTCGTGCTTACGGTCCCCATTGGATTGAAGGTGACCCCATCCAGGCTTCCACTTACCTCCGCTAAAGCCGTTCCTCCCGGAGTTTGCCAGAGCACGCTGAGTTGACCGCTGGTAGTGACCGTATCCCCCAGGTCGATGACCACGAAACCACCATCCACGGAGAATTGGGCGGCAGATCCCGCCACAAGCCCAACAGCACCGAGAGGGTTCGTGACAGCACTGGAGCTGACCAGGTTCATCCCCGACCCATGCTCGAAGGGCGTAAGACGGGATGTGAGATCGATACCGGGTGTCGAAACGCAAATGGCTGCGGGTGCCCGCCAGGAGCTTGGATCGATTGCGTTCAAGGCACCGATCTGACCGATAAGGAGCCACCCATCGGTCTTGTTGTTACCGTTCAGCGAAAAGGGGTTGGCCTGAAGGTCGTCCTCGAACGTACCGCCCACCACGAAGCGCCCCTGTGGTCCACTGGATATGGAACTACATGCCTGGTCCTTGGTGCTGCTCGTCTTGGTCATCGTTTCCAGATCACCGTCGGGTAGAAATGAGGCTACGAACCCCGAGATCTTGCCCGTATTACTCGACAGGGCCGTCGTACCGATCTGGATGTCGTCATTGAACTCGCCAGCTACATGGATGGCACCCGCGGAACCAATGGACAATGATGTGCCGCGTGTTTGTTTACTTGGCCCGGTGCTCGTCCCGGTGCTCACCCAGATGGCATCCCCGGTCTGTGGGTCCAGCCTGGTTACAAAGAACTGATCATTCCCCGCAGAGGTGATGACCTGTCCACCTGGGAAGAGGGTTGGGGAGCGACATATGCCTGTCATGTAAACCCCTTCACATCCCGCTGCGGTGGCGGCCTTCAGCTCATCCGAATCCCCATACTCCGAGATGGTCCGCGTCCAGATGTGGTTCGCAGCCAGGTCGAACGCGCTGATGCGCAGTTCCTTGTCGAACAAGGCCGTGTTGGTGGCGATCAGTGATCCGACGGGCCCATACCAGTTCAGGACCTCGTTCTTGGTACGGTAGCTCGTGTACAAGCGGGTACCATCCGTGGAAAGCGACCAAGGGATCTCATCGTCCCCTGTGGTTCCGGTCACACTCCACTGGCCGTTCCCCAGCAGGTCGTATCGGGCCAGGACCAGGTTGTGCTTGTTCGGAAGGCTCACATTGGAGAGGCTTCCGGCCACGCTTACCGAACCGTGGACGGTCCCGAAGAACGCGCACCCGGTCGCGTCCGCGACAATGTCCACCGCCCGATCATCCGAAGTGCCTCCCGCTCGTTTCGTCCAACGGCGAGCGCCGCTCGGCGAATAGGACGCCAACCAGATGTCTTCACCACCAGCGCTGGTGAGTAGCCCCGTGCCAGGCAAGGAAGTCCCGGCTGCATCGATGATGCTTTTGAAAGTCCCGGTCACGTAAAGGTTCCCGAAGGGATCCAATGCAATAGCCGAGGCTCGGCTCTCGCCAGTGCCACCCATCGTAAAGCCCCATTGAAAGGCACCGGAGGCGGAGTATTTGGCGACGAATGCGTCCTGGTTACCCAACACGGTCCCCAGCGTTCCTGAGAACAGGCCATTGCCTTTCACCCAGCCAACTGCGTAGATCGAACCATCGGTAGGGTCCACCACCACATCCGTGACCTCTTCGTCATCCGAGGTGGCCAGACCGATCAGCTGTTGAAGTGCATGCGGCTGTTCCTGTCCGTACGCGAACGTGTGCACCACCAGCAAGGCGCAGGACACAAGGATCGTCCTCCGCAGTAGTCCGCTCCGGTCTGTTCTCTCCATGATGGGACCCATTGGGTGGCGATAATTCGCCAAGCCGTTTAACGGGCATTGGGTCAGCGGGTTACAGGCGCGGGCGTGCCGGGGGACTTACCTTGCGGGCCCCGACCGAACAGCCATGAACAGGATCATTCTTTCCCTTTCCACACTGCTGGCACCTTTCTTCGTTCTTGGCCACGAAGGCATGTGGCTCCCTACCGTTCTCGAAAGCATTCAGGACGATATGCAGGCCATGGGATTGCGCTTGTCCGCAGAGGACATCTATGCGATCAACAACTCGAGCATCAAGGATGCGGTGGTGCTTTTCGGTGGGGGATGCACCGCAGAGGTCATCTCGGACCAGGGGTTGATCTTGACCAACCATCATTGCGGTTTCGGAGCGATCCTCTCACACACCACGGTGGAGAACGATCGGATGAAGAACGGCTTCTGGGCATTGGGTCTGGAGGACGAATTGTTCAGTGCGGGTGTTTCCGCCACTTTCGTGGTCCGCATGGAGGATGTCACCGAGGCCATGCTCAGCGTCCGGAAACAGCTCAAGGAAGGGGAGGACCTGACCTTCCAGATGGACCTCAGAGCGAGGCAATTGGCGGACTCGGCCGTTCAGGGTACGCATTATGAGGCCGTGGTGCGACCTTTCAATTACGAGAACAGTTATTTCCTGATCGTGACCGAGAAGTTCAGCGATGTACGCTTGGTGGGAACCCCGCCCAGCGCGATCGGCAAGTTCGGAGGGGACACGGACAACTGGATGTGGCCGAGGCACACTGGGGATTTCTCCCTCTTCAGGATCTATGCCGGGAACGACAACAAACCTGCCGAATATGCTGAAGGGAACGTCCCTTTTCGCCCAAGACATGCATTACCCCTTGCGCTTTATGGTGCCGAACCGGGTGATTTCGCCATGATCTTCGGCT
>JAGQVN010000021.1 GCA_020437905.1 Flavobacteriales bacterium | reverse complement strand
CGCTCGTTGCACCAATGGATCGATGTGACAGGGAGGCAGCCTGCCCTGATCGGCCTCTGGACAGGCGGCGTACTGGGATAGTGCCCAGACGGCACGCTCTCCGACCAGGTGGAGGGAAGGTGCATTCTCGGTCAGTATGGTGTTCCAGCAACGCGGGGGTTCCGGGGCGAAAAGTTCCCACTGCTGGTGGAACAACGGACGGGCATACGCCTGCGACCAGAAGCGAAGCCGATCCGGGACCAGTTGTTCCGGGGCAACGTAGCAGAGGATGATCAGCGAGTGGCAGCACGCAAGGGCCATTCCGATCCGTTTCGCCACCATGGCGTGAATGTAGTCGTGCAGCTCGTGGTCGTACACTTCGCTCCACCTCGCGCGTCGATGGTATTTTCGGCGCATGCTACCTGAGCCAGCGAACGACCCGGGTCTCCGAGCCTGGTGCGATATACCCACCAGCACGGATTTTCCGATCCAAAACCTGCCCTTCGGTGTGTTCAGCACCGCCGACAGGTCCGCGCGTACCGCCACTCGCATCGGCGATCAGGTCGTGGACCTTTCGGCACTCGCAGAGTTGGGACTTCTTAACGATCTTCCCCACTCGCAAGAGGCCTATGCGACCGATTCCTTGAACCCGCTGCTCCGATCCGGGCGGCCGGGGATCACGAGCTTGCGTAGGCGCTTGAGCGAGATCCTGCGCAAGGATGGACCCTGGGACAAGGACCGTGATCTGATAACGAGAAAGGCATTCCTTCCGGTCGCTTCAGCGACCATGCATGTTCCCGTAAAGATCGGTGACTACACGGATTTTTACAGCAGCCGGGAGCATGCGACCAATGTCGGTTCCATGTTCCGTGACCCCAAGAACGCCTTGCTTCCGAACTGGCTGCACCTGCCCGTCGGTTATCACGGTCGCGCCAGCAGTGTGGTGGTCAGTGGCCAGGAGGTACGGCGCCCCAACGGACAGACCCGGCCTGATGACCAAGCACCTCCGATCTTCGGTCCGAGCAAGCAGCTTGACTTCGAACTGGAAATGGGCTTCATCACCTTTGATGGTCCTGAACTCGGAAACCCGATACCGATCGGAAAGGCACAAGACCACATATTCGGGTTGGTGCTGGTGAACGATTGGAGCGCTCGCGATATCCAGAAGTGGGAGTATGTCCCCTTGGGTCCTTTCCTGGCCAAGAATTTCGCCACCAGCATCAGTGCATGGGTGGTCACTCTTGACGCGCTCGCCCCTTTCCGCGTGGAGGCCCCTGAACAGGATCCTCCTCCGCTACCCTACCTGCATCGGACCGGCCCACAGGGGCTTGACATCTCCTTGGAGGTGGATATCGTCCCTGCAGGCTCCACCGCCGCCACCGTTTGCCGCAGCAACAGCAGGTACTTGTATTGGAGCATGGAACAGCAGTTGGCGCACCATACGGTAAATGGGTGCAACGTGCGAGCCGGAGACCTGATGGCCAGTGGTACCATCAGCGGTCCCACCCCGGACAGCGCCGGCAGCATGCTGGAGCTTGCCTGGAAAGGGACCCGGCCCTTGGCGATGCCGGACGGTTCGGAACGCACGTTCATCCACGATGGGGATACGGTCGTGATGCGCGGCTTCGCCCAACGGGACCAGGTCCGCATCGGATTCGGTGAATTGCGTGCCACGGTCCAGCCGGCGTTCCCCTGAGCGGTCCAGAGGGCGCTAACTTTGTGGGTCAATGACCCAGGTGAGCGTGCAACGGGCCGGTACCACCAAGAGCGTACCTGACGAGGAGCGGGAAAAGACCGAGATCCTGAACCGCTATCGTGGCTTGCTCCGCTCCATCCGTGGCGAGCGCACACAGGAGGAAACGCGCGCCATCCGGAAGGCATTCAACATTGCCGTGGAGGCCCACAAGGGGCAGCGACGGAAGAGCGGAGAACCTTACATCTATCATCCGATCGCCGTGGCGCGGATCTGCGCGGAAGAGATCGGGCTCGGAGGCACAAGCGTGGTCTGTGCCCTGCTTCATGACACCGTCGAGGACACCGACCTGACCCTGGAGGATGTAAGGGACCTGTTCGGTCCCAACGTGGCGAACATCATTGATGGGCTCACCAAGATCAGCGGACTGCAGTTCACCTCCGACAGCGCCCAGGCCGAGAACTTCCGCAAGGTGCTGCTCACGCTCGCTCAGGACGTGCGGGTGATCCTGATCAAGCTCGCGGACCGATTGCACAACATGCGCACCCTCGAAGGCATGGTGCGTGACAAACAGCTCAAGATCGCCAGTGAGACACAGTTCCTCTATGCTCCAATGGCGCACCGCCTGGGTCTGTACAGCATCAAGACCGAACTGGAGGACCTTGCGCTCAAGTTCAAGGAACCGGTGATCTACGAGGAGATCAGCAGCAAGTTGAAGAAGACCGAAGCGGTCCGCAAACGCTTCATCAGCCGCTTTACCCTGCCCATCCGGCGATCCATGGAACACGAAGGCTTCACCTTCGAGGTAAAAGGAAGGCCCAAAAGCATACACAGCATCTACAACAAGATGCTCACCAAGAACGTGACCTTCGAGGAGGTGTACGATGTGTTCGCGATCCGGATCATCATCGATGGGGAAAGCGACAACGAGAAGGCGGATTGCTGGAAGGTCTACAGCATCGTCACCGACCACTACCAGCCCAACCCGGACCGATTAAGGGACTGGATCAGCATACCGAAGGTAAATGGCTACGAGAGCCTGCATACCACGGTCATGAGCCCGGGAGGGAAGTGGGTGGAGGTCCAGATCAGGACGCGGCGCATGGACGACATCGCCGAGATGGGCCTTGCCGCACACTACCGTTACAAGGAAAGCGCGGAGCAGAACACCGCCTTGGACGATTGGATGAGCCAGGTGCGCGAGGTCCTGGAGGACCCGAGCAGCAACGCGATCGATTTCGTGAACGATTTCAAACTGAACCTGTTCAGCGATGAGATCGTGGTCTTCACACCGCGAGGTGAGATGCGCAACTTGCCCTCCAACGCCACGGCATTGGATTTTGCCTTCGACATCCACAGCCAGGTCGGTCGCCAGTGCATTGGTGCCAAAGTGAACCACAAGCTCGTCCCTCTTAGCCAGCCGCTGAGGAGCGGCGACCAGATCGAGGTCATCACCAGCAAAAAACAGCAGCCCAAGGAGGATTGGCTGAACTATGTGGTGACGGCCAAAGCCCGGCAGAAGATCAAGGCAGCGCTGAAGGAGCAGAAGAAGAAACTGGCCGTGGTAGGACGCGAGGCCATGCAGCGAAAACTGCGTGAACTGGGGGCCAAGGTCGATGATCGGAACATCACTCTGCTGACCGAGCATTTCAAGGCGAACACCTCCACCGACCTCTACTACAACATTGCCAGAGGACGAACGCATGTGGATGGCCTCGACGGCACCCTTGTCAGGAACGGCCGACTGGTCTTTCCCAAGAAGGCCTCACAGGAGAACGATCGATCGCTCGAGGATATCGTTGGAGAGATCCGCGGCAATGATGCGCAAGCCTTGGTCATCGGAGAAACGCTGCAGCAGCTCGAATACAAGCTGAGCAGTTGTTGTAACCCGATCCCGGGTGATGACGTGTTCGGTTTCATCACGAACAACGAGGGTATCAAGATCCATCGGGTGAACTGCCCCAACGCCGTTCAATTGATGAGCAATTTCGCGATCCGGATCGTCAAGGCCCGGTGGAAAGGAAAGGACACCGTCGAGTTCCTGGCGGGGATCCGCTTCTCCGGAATAGATGCCGTGGGCCTGGTCAACAAGATCACTTCCATCATCAGCCATCAGCACAATGTGAACATGCGATCGATCAGTTTCGAGAGCAATGACGGCATCTTTGAAGGGAAGGTGATGGCCTTCGTCCATGATACCGACCACCTGAACAGCCTGATGGAGAAGCTCAGGCGCGTGAACGGCGTCCGGATGGTGGAGCGCTTGGGAACATGATCCCCTGAGGCTGGTCCATTAACTTCGCAGCACCATGGTGAGCCCGGAACAAAAGGACCATGTGAAGCGCATCTTCACTGACTTCCTGGAAAAGAACGGACACCGCAAGACCCCGGAGCGCTTTGCCATACTCACCGAAGTGTACGAGCAGGATGGTCATTTCAACATTGAGCGCCTCTATGCGCGCATGAAGCAGAAGCGCTACCGGGTGAGCCGCGCCACCTTGTACAATACCATGGACCTGCTGCTCCATTGCGATCTGGTGCGAAGGCATCAATTCAATGGAGCTCCGGCCCAGTTCGAACGGGCACATGCGTTCAAGCAGCATGACCACATGATCTGTCGATCGTGCGGTGGTGTTCAGGAGTTCTGTGACCCCCGTATCCAGCACATCCGCTCGACGGTCGGTGAAATGACCGGCTTCCGTGTGGAGCATCATGCCTTGCATTTGTATGGCGTGTGCAAGACCTGTCTCACCAAACACAAGAACCCATGACCGATACCCCCGCCTTCGACCTGGAGGTGTCCATGCATCAGGACGACCCGGTCTTTCACCTGCATGGACGGCTGATGGACCAACAACAGGCCGACCGGCTCATGGGTGCCCTGGATGAGGTGCTCTCCAAAGGGCATGAACGCATCGTTCTCGACCTCGAGAAATTGCAGTACATGAACAGCACCGGGCTGAACATTCTGATCAATGTGTTGACACGCACCCGGAATGCGGGTGGCGATGCTGTGATCTCAGGGCTTTCAGCCAGCGTCCGGCAGTTGTTCGTAGTCACAAAGCTCGACTCCGTGTTCACCATTGCCAATGGTGTGGAGGAGGCACTTGGGAAACTGAAATCGTGAGCGGTCCGGGCAGGATGGACGTCCTCCTGGGTGCCCAATGGGGCGACGAGGGGAAAGGGAAAGTGGTCGATGTGGTGGCTCCCTCGTACCGGATCGTCACCCGATTCCAAGGCGGTCCGAACGCGGGCCATACGCTGTGGATCGAGGGCAGGAAGTTCGTGCTTCATACCATTCCTTCCGGGGTGTTCCATGAGGGGACCAGGAACGTTGTCGGGAACGGCGTGGTCATCGACCCGGTCACGTTCATGAAGGAGATCGATGAACTCGCTGACATAGGGCTGGATATCCGGGAGCGCCTGGTGATAGGGCGCCGGGCCCATCTGATCCTGCCCACCCATCGTCTGTTGGACGCATCGAGCGAGAAGGAGAAAGGCCAGCACCGGATCGGAAGCACTTTGAAGGGGATCGGACCGACGTATATGGATAAGACCGGGCGGAACGGATTGCGCGTGGGGGACCTGGAACGGCCGGATCTGCGAGCCCGCTATGACGCCTTGAAGAACAAGCACAAGCGCTTGTTGGATATGTATGGTCCTTCTTCACCCACCGTTGAGGAGGAAGAGGAGTGGTTCGCGGCGGTGGCACGCATGCGCCAGCTTCGGTTGATCGACAGTGAGCAATTCCTGAACGATGCCCTGCAACAGGGGGAACGGATCCTCGCGGAAGGGGCCCAGGGGACCCTCCTGGACATCGATTTCGGAACGTACCCTTTCGTCACCTCATCGAATACCACCTCGGCGGGCGCAAGTGCGGGTACAGGCGTGGCCCCGGGACGGGTCGGCAAGGTCATCGGGATCTTCAAGGCGTATTGCACCCGGGTGGGAAGTGGGCCCTTCCCCACGGAATTGACCGATGCCGTAGGCCAACGTATTCGTGAAGCAGGCAAGGAGTTCGGGAGCACAACGGGGCGGCCAAGGCGTTGTGGCTGG
>JAGQVN010000222.1 GCA_020437905.1 Flavobacteriales bacterium | reverse complement strand
TCAGCATCAGTGCGCCCTCCTGGTAACAGGCGCGGAGCTCTTCCTTCCTGCTTTCCTCCCTTGAAGTAGCTGACGAGACCTCGATCACCTCCTGATACTGTAGTTCGCACGGCTCTTCGCCCACGGTCAGCACCACCGTGTAGTTTCCAGGCATGGCATAGCTGTGCTGGATCTGGGGGTCCATGCTGATGGTCCCATCACCAAGGTCCCAGACCACTGGCGTACCTGGCATCACCCCACTACTGAACAAGATAGGTTCTCCGACGATGGGGAACATTGGCGACACCGAAACCAGGAACTCCGGCCTGGGTGCCACATGCAGCATGAAGCGCGGTGGTTCTGCGGCTGTGGATGAGGCCAGCTGGAAACTGTGGCTCACGCCTTCTTCAAGCTCGACACGGGCTCCAGTGAGCAGATCCTCCAACTCGAAACAAGCTTGGGACATGGCCGTCACGGCCTCGGTAACCTCCACGGTATAGCTTCCGGAGACCCCGGCCTTCACGAACAAGGGGAGCTGAAATGACTGGTCCACGCTTCCCCAGGCGTTCAACGCCAGATCCACGCTGTCGATCGACCGGCTCCAAAGCTGCGGCGCTTCGGCATGACTGAAGAAGAACTTCTGAACATCCGCCGGGTCGTAGGTCGGGTCGCCAGCTCCGAAGTGGAAAAGCGCCTCGTCGCTGAACTGGTTCAAGCCGGAAGCGATCTTCAACCGGAGGATGGGCTGCATCATGGACAGACCACCGAAGGGTGCCCCCCCATTGGGATCGTTGATCTTGGCCGATTCATCCACGGTGGTGCTCGTATTTGGGCCGGTGGCGTGCAACCAGAAGCCCTGGCTGCTCCGGATGTTCCCGTTCATCTGCCCGCTTCCGATACCGCTGCTTTCGTTCCAGAAGATGGAATTCCCGGAAACAGGATCGAACACCCAGAAGACAGGCTCCACGTCCGGCCCGAGCAACACATCACTGAAATCCAATGCGGAAGGGAGCGGATTGCCCACCAGATTCCATCCGTCCACCAAGGGGCTGCCCGTGTCGGTATAGCTCACAGGAAGTGCCAACGGGCTCGCTGCGATGTTCGGTGGACCCTTCACATCGATGACGAACGATGTGGTGGTGTTCAGGTTATCGCCGCACCAGGCCGCGTAACCACGTCCAGCCAGAATGACCTCACCCACACCGCTCGGCCCGATAAAGCCATCCTGCTGATCCGCACCTGGATCGGGTTCGTTATAGCAACGGATGCTCGGCCAGAGTATGCCGCTGCCCGGAGGACTGTAGAAGGGGGGATAATGAGACCCGGGAAACCCAGCTGTGAAGAAGTCCTGTTTCCACTGGTTCACGGTGGCCCCGCCGACGGGACTGCTGAGCAACCTCCAATTCGTGATGCCTGCAGGGATGTAGCGCTGTATGCGCAGGTTCCCGGTGTAGCTCGCCGAAGGCTCAACGGGTCCCAATCGGGCCGTTGCAGCAGGTCCGGACCTGAGAACGACCTCTTTTCCATTGGCATTGAAGTCCCCATCGGTCAAGTAAAGGCTGCCGAATACATGGACCGAATCCGCCTGCACGATCAAGTCTCCAGGGCCAGCGAGCTCCAAGTCATAGAAGGAACAGGTAGCCGCGCCTGCTATGCTATGTGCCTGGCCCCCCCGGAACTGGACGTAGCTCGTGCGGGGCAGATAGGTACCACCGATGGTCCAATCACCTTCGACATACAGATCGATGCCCACGATGGCATCGAAGACCCCACCCGGCTCCACGGTGAAGTCCTTCAAGTGCATGGTACTGATATCCATCTGCACCGTATGTCCGGCCTGGACCACCACGGATGCGTTCGGTGCGAAGGTGGCATAGCCTGGGACCCCTGCAGGTGTTCGCGCCCAGATCGGTTGCCACGCGCTACCGCTGCCTTGTGAGTACCAGACGACCGGATCACAGGAGACCGTCAGGTTGCCCGAACCGGACTCCCCTTGATATCCCGAGACACGGATCCAGTACGTCTGTCCGGCATAGGCCGGATAGACAAGCTGGCTGGTGAAACCCGCACAGCCAGGAGCATCATCCTGACAAGCCAGTTCGACCCCACTGCAGGCGTCCAACAAGGATAGCGCTGTATCGAAATCGGCATCCCCACACGTGGTCACGGTCATCTCGCCCGTGCAGGAAGGCGTGTAAACGAACCAGACATCCTTGGTATCCCCGACAGAACAGGAAGCGGTCAGCACTCCTGTAGCACCAGCGGTCACAAAAGGATGGACGCCTTCGGAAATGACCGTGGCATCAACGCAATCGTCGTTGACCGGAGGATCGGCTATGGCGGTGATGCACAGGTCGCCGGCCAGGTTGGCATCCGACAGCCAACGCTGCACCCGGACGAAATAGGTATTACCAGGGGTGGTCATGACATTGACAGTGCCCTGGGAACCGATGCCGAAACCACCCAGGTCACAACCCAACTGTACCAAAGACCCGCATGAGCCGTCGAACACGTGCAGCACGGAACTGACGAACAGTCCGCAGAGGAACCCGGAGCATCCGGTGTTGGTGTAGGTCACCTGGGTCTGTGTGGTGGTCGCCACGAAGTATGCCCAGGCGTCATCGTTGTTACCCGCCCCGCAGCCACCCGGGTTGATCGAGGGCGACATGCCGTTGGTGTTCATAGCCACCGGGGTGCAGGTGAAGGCAACGGGATATTCATTGGCCGGGCCCAGGGCGCCGCAGGTGTTGGCCGGTACCTGCGCGTACAGGAATACCGGCAGGGTCGCAAAGACCGTCAGGAACAAAGAACCGAGGAGCAGAGAGCGTTTCATGGCCAGGGCAAGGAGGTAGCTGCGATCTCGTTCATTCGGATACCCTATGCTCCGCGATGACGGGATACACGTTCCCCTTCCCACGCGTGTACGAACGGTGTTGACGGAATGTTACTGCCTGCACCCTCCGGTCCGTTCGGTGCGTCGGACCTTCTTCGTTCAGAACGCCAGTCGGCCCTGTTTCTCCATGTGGTGGCGCAGCTGGCTGACCTCCTTGCGCAGGTCCAAGACACTGCGTGCCAGCTCGTCCCGGGTCAGGTTGGGCTCGGGAAGCTCGCTACTGATGAAATGAACGAATTTCCATACCTCCAACACATTACCGATGGGCACCTCATAAGGCTGATAGAGCGGGTTGGTGCTGCACAACAAGAGGTTCCCATTCTCCTTCAGCTTGTTGTAGATCACCTTGAATACGATGCCATCCTCCTTGGTGATCACGATGTAAGGCTGTCCATCCCGGATGGTCTGCCAGTTCTGCACGTACTCCCCGGTGACCCAAGAGCCATCGTTCACGGGCGGCATGCTGTCCCCGCTGATCTGGAACGTGCGGTATTTGCGATCCCGGGCCAGGAAGGGCATCTGGAAGGTGGGCAGGATACTGATGTACTCCGGATCGGCGTAGCCTGCGGCATACCCGGCCTTGGCCTTCTCCGGGACCAGCTCCACGTTCTCCCGGTCGTTCAGGTCCACGGTGGTGGTAAGTACCCGCAGACGCTTGCCGCTCAGATCGATGTCGCCACCGCGCTCGAGGATACCGAGCTGGCTTTCGCTCAGGGCGGTCAGGTCGTCCTTCAAGAGCTTGTCCACGCTGATCTTGAAGTGTTCGCTCAAGCGGACCAGCAGATCGAAGGAGGGCTCTGCGGTACCGTTCTCGTAACCGCTGTAGCTGCTGCGCTTCACATCCAGGGCCAGGGCCGTTTCCTCCTGGGAACGACCGCGGCGGGTGCGGAGCAACTTGATGTTGGGGCCGAAGTAGGGGTTGGCTGACATGGTTCGTGGGGTGTCTTTGACGGTTTAGGGATTTGCTTAGGCTTCGCCGGGTTTGAAGCCGATGGCTGTGCGGGTTTGCTGGGAGGGGGACACGAGTTCC
>JAGQVN010000221.1 GCA_020437905.1 Flavobacteriales bacterium | reverse complement strand
TCAGCGCGTCGTGCCCCTGGTCCTGAAGCCTGCCTACGAGCGGACATACGTAGTTGGCACCGGCCTGCATCGCCATGTAGGCCTGTTGCAGGGTATACACCAAGTGCACGTTCACCATGATGCCTTCGTTCCGCAACATGCGGCACGCGCGAAGTCCCTCCAGGCTGACGGGGATCTTGAACACGGTGGTTTCCTTCTTGAGGCCCATCTTCAATTGGCGCTTCGCTTCCTTGACCACCTCCTCAGCGGTCTCACCAAGTGCCTCCACCTGCAGGACCGGCACTTTCCTGGCCAGGTCCAGGATCATCCTATCGATGTCCGTCACCCCTCCCCGATGCATGAACGTTGGAGTGGTGGTGAGTCCTGTGAGGAAGCCCAGTTTGAAGGCTTCATCGATCTCCTTGAGATCGGCGCTGTCGAGATAAAGTTCCATGGTTCGCGGTGGGCTGTGGGCTCACTTGGGCGTGATCAACGCGCTTGAGCTGTGACGTTCGCTTGACGGTATCGGACCTCGACCGCGTGCAGGTCGAGGAGGGGTTTGAGGAATTCCTCGAGGTCATGCACACAGAGCTGGCTTGCGGCATCGCATTTGGCGATGGAGGGTTCCGGGTGGGTCTCGATGAAGACGCCGTCGAC
Organism: Flavobacteriales bacterium; assembly: GCA_020437905.1. Classification (GTDB taxonomy): domain Bacteria; phylum Bacteroidota; class Bacteroidia; order Flavobacteriales_F; family PHOS-HE28; genus PHOS-HE28. The sequence continues at coordinate 14,715 of JAGQVN010000221.1, read as the reverse complement.
ACCTGCTGCAACGCCGGCTCGTGCTATGGTCGGCATTACCTCGCGGTTGCCACCACGCGGATCGGCGCTGGGGATGCCGTACTTGCGAATGCTGTGCGTGATGTCGAAGACCACGGGATAACCGGTCGCTCGCAGGTGATGGAAGGCACGAGGGTCCACCACCATGTCGTTGTACCCGAACGTATAACCGCGTTCGGTGAGGATGATCCTGTCGTTGCCCACACTTTCGCATTTCTGGGCCGGCTTGATCATATTCTCAGGAGCCAGGAACTGGCCGTGTTTCAGGTTGATCACCGCGCCGGTCTTCGCGGCCTCGACCACAAGCGTGGTCTGCATGCAGAGATAGGCTGGGATCTGGATCACGTCCACGACCTCTGCTGCCGGCTTGGCCTGGCTTGGGTAGTGGATATCGGTGAGGATCGGGAACCCGAAGTCCTTCTTGATGCGCGCCAGCACCTTCAATCCTTCATCAAGGCCGGGTCCGTAGTAGAAGTCAACGCTGCTGCGGTTGTCCTTCGCGAAGCTGCTCTTGAAGATCACGGGCACCTTGGTGCGTTCGCTCACCTCCTTGAGCTTCTCCGCAGTGCGCAACATGATGCTCTCCTCCTCGATCACGCATGGACCGGATATGAGGAACAGTTCATCGCTGCCACACGCGATGGAGCCTACTTGAACGATCCTGGTCATTTCCTGGGCGGGGCTGGATGGACGTTGAGCGGATAAAGGTAGCGGTCTGCCAAAAGCTGTCAGACCTGTGTGACCGAAGTGAGAAGAACGACCTCCCCGTCGCAACGACCCTGGATCCGGTCCCCATGCTCCAATCGGCCCACACCTTGCGGGGTGCCGGTGAACAGGACATCCCCCGGCCCCAGGGTGATATAGCGGGTTACATGTGCGAGCAGTTCCTGAACGGAAAAGATCATCTCGGCGGTGCTCCCCGACTGCACCAGTCCGTCGTTGATGGTCAGGTCAAAGGCAAGGTCGTCAGGATCCCTGCCGGCCAGGGGTAGCCACTCACCCAGCACGGCACTGCCATCCCAGGCCTTGGCTTTCTCCCAGGGCAGGCCCTTCATTTTCAGCTCGTTCTGAACGTCGCGAGCGGTCAGGTCCAGTCCGATGGTAAAGGCTTCCAACCCAGGAAGAGCGGTGCCCGGGCTTCCAGCACCGATGCGAAGGACCAATTCAGCTTCGTATTGGACCTCCTGTGAAAAGGAGGGGAGGCGTATCGGCGATCCGGTCGGGACGAACGCCGATGCGGGCTTGAGGAAGAACACGGGCTCATCGGGGACCTGATTGCCGAGCTCCTTGGCGTGGTCCGGGTAGTTCCTTCCGATGCATGCGGCTTTCATTCGGTCAATTCGCTCAAGGAATTCCGCATGATCGCGAGCGTTGATCCCGGTAGGTCGGCCTTGGTCATGAGCCATTGCAGGTAGCCCGGGTCGTGCTGCCCGATTTTCACCAATGGCCACCCCCTGTATTTACCGAAGGACAGGCAGATCTGCCCGTTCTGGTCGAAGGCCAGTTTCCCAGCCGCATCCGGGCTGCGGCTCCGGTCGCCGCTGAACTCCCCTAATCCATCCACGTCCGTGGGCAGGTCCTGGTACTTTTCCAGCTGTGCCAGAAGTACATCTGCGGTGGCTTTTACGTCTGCCATGGCATCATGGGCCGCCTCGTGCGATCCGCCGGTATAGAACTGCACAGCCGCGCTGAGGTTCCGCGGTTCCATTTTGTGGTATATGCGTTGCACATCCACGATGCGGAGCGAGCTGGTATCCCATTCGCGACCAATACGGAACAATTCCTCCGAAAGGAAGGGAACATCGAAACGGAGGCAATTGAACCCACCGAGATCGCAATCCTTCAAACGGTCCAGAAGCCCCTCGGCCAGGTCCTCCAATGCCGGTGCGTTGGCCACATCAGCGTCGGTGATGCCATGCACCGCCGTGGCTTCAGGGGGGATGGGAATGCCCGGTCGGACCAGGCTTTCGAATTCGTCCCTTGAGCCATCCGGATGGATACGGATCAGGCCGATCTGTACGATCCGGTCCTGGCCGATCCGGACACCTGTGGTCTCCAGATCGAAAACGGCCAGTGGTCGGAGCAGTTGCAAGCGCATGGCCAAAGATGCCGCACAAGAAAGCCCCGACCAAGGCCGGGGCTCTCCGAATTGTCCACGATCGGCTGCGTCAGCGCGTCTTGAGCTTCACGTACTGGAATTTGCCATACTTCTCGGTGTCCTTGTAATCGCCTCTGTACGCAGGGCCTTGGACCAGGGAATTCACGGCTTCGACGAGCATCAGGTCCGGGTTCTTGCCGCGTGAGGTCACCGCCTCGATCAGGCGCTTCTTGGCATCCTCCATCCGCTGGCGGCTCAGGTTCTCGTTGGTCCCGAACGTTTTCGTAGGCACTTTCGAGGCACTGGCCTCGATGACAATGTTGGCCTTGCCTTTTTCGTCGATCAGTGAGACCACCTTGTCCACGAAGTTCCTCCAATCCGCCTCGCCCTGATCGATGTCCTTCATGTTGTAGGCATAGTACTTGGCGTACTCGGCAGCGTAGGACGCGTCCGGTGTTACGTGCGGTTTCCCTTCCTCCTTCACCTGCTTGTCGGTCTTGGCCACTACGCCAACACCCACCGGTGTGGTCTCTCCTTTCTCCTTGCTGCCGGGAGGTGAACCCTTGGGCAGGTCCACGATGCTGGCAGGGCCTGTGATGCTCACCGGGTTCAGATAGATCTCCTTGTTGATCTCCTGATAAGCGGTCTCACACTCCACGAAGATGTCCTCGGTATGGATGGTCTTGTCATCCACCCGGTAGTCCAGGTTGTACTCCTTGCACGGCGGAAGGATGACCACATATACACCGTCACGTTGGCGCGGCTTGTAGGTCTTCACTTCCCCGGATTCCTTATCGGTGACATACAGCACCGTGGAGGGCGGCAGGCTGGTGCCCGGGGGGGGGATGATGAAGCCCTTCAGCACCGTGAGCCCTTCCGCTTCCATCTCCATGGGAAGGTCCACGAAGTAGATGTCCTTTTCACCATATCCGCCGATCTTATCCGAGCTGAAGTAACCGCGGCGGCCGTCGGCCGTGGTCACGAAAAAGACCTCGTCGTCCGGTGTGTTCAAGGGGTAACCGATGTTCACCGGGGGGGTCCAGGTGCCATCCTCTTGAAGCTCGGATTGGAATACATCGAAGCCCCCCATGGAATTATGCCCCTTCGAGGAGAAATACAAGGTGCGACCGTTCGGATGGATGAACGCGCCGTCCTCGTCGAACTTCGTATTGACCACATTCCCCAGGTTCTGGGCCTTGCTCCACTCGCCGTTCGGCAACCGCACCACGCGATACAGGTCACGTCCACCGAAACCACCGCTGCGGTCGCTTACGAAGTAAAAGGTGTTCCCATCCGCGGTCAGGGCACCATGCGTCTCCCATGACTTGGTGTTGATGTCAGAGCCCATCAGCACGGGATCGCTCCACAGTTCACCGACGAGCTTGCTTTCGTAGATATTACCATCCCCTTCATCACTCCGATAAATGAAAAGGGTCTGACCATCGGCGCTTACATTGATGGTGGCCAAATGGTTCCCCACCTCATTGATGTTCAGCAGTTCCGGGGTCTGCCAGTTCCCTTCCCGGTCCTTGTAGCTGACATAGATGCTTTCATGAGGAAGGCCAGCCTTATCATCGAAGATCCCGTAGTTGCTACTGTCACCATGGACCCTGCGCGTGGTGAAGAAAAGGGCGTTCCCATCCACCGAGATCACCGGGCCAAAATCGGGCAGGTCCGAGTTGATCACAGCGCCCACGTTGGAGACCTCGTACGGCTTGGGATCTTTCATAAGCTCCCTTGCGTTAGCTGTTTGTTCCAGCCCCCGTTTGGCCAGCGGGTGCAGGTCATGCTTGGGGTCCGAACCATCCATGAACTTCTGGTACTGCACATCGGCCTTATCCAGATCGCCGTTCAAATGGTAGGCACGACCCAGGTAGTAATCCACGACCGAAGGGGCGTTCCGCTCCTTGGGGTCGAAGGGGTCATAACCGCTGGTATTGAAGCTCCCATAGGACCCGGTGGTGCGCAGCTGCGCAGCCTTTTCGAGGTAGGGGAGCGCCTTGGTATCCTGGTTATATGAGTTGAAGTAGGAATACCCCAACTTGTAATTGAGGTTGGCGTTGTTGGGGTCCTGCTGGACCAGTTCCTCCCAGATCTCCGCGGCCTGGTTGTAGAACTTCTCCTCCATCAACTTATTGGCCTCGTTGAACTTCCAGAGGAAGTTCGTTTCCTCCCCTTGTGCCCATGTCATGGTGCAAGGGGACACCAAGGCCAGGCAAAGCAGCGTCGCGTAGCGTTGTTTCATTGCGCGTCTCGTTCGTTCCGGTCCGGTCGTCCCGAAGGCGATAAATGTAGATATTTTCCCTGCCCGGCAGGGTGCATCAATACTCCTTGTCCACCGACCATGCCTCAAGAATGTCGGCCACACGACGAACGAAACGGCCACCCAACGCCCCATCCACGACGCGGTGATCATAGCTGTGGCTCAGGAACATCATGTGGCGAATGCCGATCATATCCCCGGCCGGAGTGCTGATCACGGCCGGTTTCTTCCGGATCGCACCCGTGGCCATGATGGCGACCTGTGGCTGATTGATCACGGGGGTGCCCATGACATTGCCGAACGTACCGACGTTGGTCATGGTATACGTGCCACCGGTGATCTCGTCCGGAGACAGCTTGTTGTCACGGGCACGTTGGGCCAGGCCGTTCACGGCGGCTGCCAATCCGATCAGGTTCATCCGGTCGGCATTGCGTATCACTGGAACGATGAGATTGCCGCTCGGCAGTGCTGTGGCCATGCCGATGTTGATATCGCGTTTCTTGATGATCTCATAGCCGTTCACCTGCACGTTCACCATGGGCATTTCCTTGATCGCCTGAACGATAGCCTGGATGAATATCGGGGTGAAGGTCAACTTCTCACCTTCGCGCTTCTCGAAAGCCAGCTTGACCCGCTCGCGCCAGAGCACGAGCCCGGTCACATCCGCTTCCACGTAACTGGTCACGTGAGGGCTGGTGTGCTTGCTCATGACCATATGGTCGGCGATCAGACGCCGCATCCGGTCCATCTCGATCACTTCGTCACCTGCGGCCGGTAGCACCGCCGGGGTACCAGGGACCTTCGTGGCCGGTGCTGAGGCCGGTTGGGCACTGGAACTCGTTGGAGCAGCTGTCTCGGTCACGGGGGCAGGGGTACCGGTCCGGTCTCGGTCCGGCAGGAAGTTCAGAATGTCCTTCTTGGTGACCCGACCGCTCATCCCAGTGCCTTGGATCAGCTCCAATTCGGCCATGGTGAGCCCTTCCTTCCTGGCGATGTTGCGCACAAGGGGTGAGTAGAACTTGCCGGAAGGGCCCGTGCGTGCCACGTCGGTGGTGCTCTCCTGGGCCACGCTCGTTGCATGCTGCGCGGTGGAGCCATTGCCGTTCGCTGGTGCGGGAGCAGGAGAGGGAGCTGTCTTGACCGGAGCCGGGCCCTGGGTTGAGGCTCCCGCCTCGGTACCGATCAGGGCGACCGCCTGGCCGACCTTCACCACCTCGCCTTCACCAACGAGCTTCCGGGTCAGGATACCGTCCTGAGGAGCAGGTACTTCGCTATCGACCTTGTCCGTGGCGATCTCCACGATCGGCTCGTCCGCCTCGACCGCGTCACCTTCGTTCTTCAACCATTTGATGATGGTGGCTTCGGCCACGCTCTCGCCCATTTTGGGCAACAGGATCTCCAGATCAGCCATGGTAGGGCGTAAAAGTAACCACGGATCGGCAGCTCGAAGGAAGTGGACGGGAACGCTGCAGTGCCATCAACTGCCAAGTCGGGAAAACCCCCGGAGGATGGCATCCAGGTCGTTCGTCGCCCTGTAGTCCTTGGCGTAGATCAGCTCCATGCGTCTGGCGACCCGCTCATCGCGCGCACCCATGGCTTGGGCAAAGCGCAGGACACCCGGCCGCGAGCGGATCGCACCCATGGGCAGATGGTACCTGCTGAGACCCACCCACGTCAACTCTCCCTTGAGGACGCGGAGGAGATTGCCGAGGTATTGTCCCTGATCATGAACGAACCAGATGTTCACGGGCAGGGTGGCCATCAACACCACCGAGACGAGGATATCCACCGAACGCTTGGTCCGACGGGCGGCCGGTATGTTCATGGAGTACACGTCCAGAATGAACAGATCGTTGATGCTCTCAATGCTGTTGGTGCCGATAATGACCGTATCGTCGGGCTGTGCGATCTTGAAAATGGTGTCCGACCTGCCAATGGCCTGCATGGCGGAGATGATCGACCGCCAGGACATGTCGGAGGCGCAGAAGACCACTTCGTCGATGCGTTCATTGCGGATCATGCGCGACACTTCAGCTCGGGAAGGTCCGGTCTCCAGCATATCCGGCGAAAGGACCTTCTGTCTACCCAGACCAAAATGCGTTTGCCAGAGCAATGCCAACGCCTTGGCGGAACGTTCTTCGGAACCTATGGCCACGACCCGTCTTCCATGCCGGTCGCGCAGGCTGTAACCTGGGATACGGAACAGGTGGAGCAACAAGCGGATCGACAGGGGACCAAGGACAGCGATCAGGATCATTGCGAAGACACGCGCGGCACCGAACCCGGTCATGGGTGCGAACAAGTAGCTACCGCAGGCGATGAGCGTAAGGGCGCCACCTGCTCGAAGGATGTTCCCCGGCCTGACAGGCCGATCATAGGCGCCGAACAAGGCAAGCACACCGATGACGACCAGGCCCGCGGTGGGAAGGAACCATTGTTCCATCGTGTAGGGGTCGCCCAACACGGGCCACACCAGGCGCGAACCGATCAGGAGGACGGACAGGTCCACTATCGGAAGCAGGGCGCGGGATAGGAAGCGCGAGACAATGGCAGCAGCAGCACTGAGATAGATGCTCCCCGTTATCAGCACGGAGAACAGGTCCGGGCGCTTGCGGGTGAAATACTTCCGTGCGAAGATGGCCATGGCATTGTAGAACACGTAGACGTAGTTCACACTGCTCTTCTTGGTGCTCTCACCTTTGTAATGCAGTATCTGGGCCTCCGGGAAGTAGTAGTTCTCGTAGCCGCCCAGAGTGATGCGGTAGCTGAGGTCAATGTCCTCCCCGTACATGAAGAAGCTCTCGTCGAGCAAGCCCACTTCATCCAGGGTCTTTCTCCGCAGGAACATGCAGGCTCCACTGAGGATCTCGATCTTGGCCGTCCTGTCCGCGGAAAGATGCCCCAGATGATATCGGCCAAAGATCTTGGAGCGCGGGAACAGACGTGCCAGTCCCATGATCTTGTAAAAGGCGACACTGGGCGTAGGCAAGCCACGCTTGCTTTCCGGAAGGAACCTTCCTGTGCCATCGATCATCTTCACACCCACCCCCCCCGATCGTGGGTTGGCATCCATGAAATCGATCACTTTCCGGAACACATCCTCCCCGACGATCGTGTCCGGGTTGAGCAGCAGCGCGTAACGCCCTTTCGCCTGAGCAATGGCCTGGTTGTTCGCACGGGAGAACCCCACGTTCACCGAATTGGCGATCACGTGGACCTCCGGGAACCGATCGCGCACCATCTCCACGCTACCGTCTGTGCTTTGGTTGTCCACCACGAACACCTCGCCATCCACTCCCTGCAAGGCGTCAGTGACCGCCCTCAAGCACTGTTCGAGATACGCTCGCACGTTGTAATTGACGATGATCACGGATAGCTCCACGGTCGCTTTCTATGTTCCGGAGCTACCTGCCCCGTAGGGTTTTCGGTCCATGATGCTTCGGCCCAGTGTCAGTTCATCCACATGCTCCAATTCGCCGCCCACGCTGATGCCCCGGGCGATGACACTAACGATAGCCCCCCGTTCCTTGAGCCGTTTGTTCAGATAGAAGCACGTCGTATCCCCTTCGAGCGTGGCACTGAGCGCAAGTATCACCTCTTTCACTTCACCGTTGCCGGCGCGTTCAAGGAGCTTCGCCATGTTCAGGTCTTCCGGGCCTATCCCGTCCATGGGACTGATGACCCCGCCCAGGACATGATAGAGCCCGTTATACTGCCGTGTGTTCTCAAAAGCGACCACATCGCGGATATCCTCGACCACACAGATCAGACTGCGGTCCCTCATGGGAGCGGAGCAGATCCCGCAGATCGGCGAATCACTGATAGTGCAACATTCGTCACAGTAGCGCACTTTTTCGCGCAGCTCGTGAATGGCCATGGCGAAGCGCCGCACGGCCTCAGGTTCGCGTCGGAGCAGATCAAGGGCCAGGCGGGTGGCTGTTCTTCGCCCGATGCCGGGTAGGGTGGCCAGCTGGTCCACGGCGTTCTCCAGAAGGGTGGAAGGAAGCGTCATTCCTGCAAAGATGGAACAGCCGTTGATCGGCGGCTAGCGATCCGTCCTGTTCCGGTGGCGCAGGAACGCCAATACGAGCATACCCATGCCGATGCCGATCATGACACCGGCGGCGGTCCGCCCCAGGAGCATACCGGACCCAAGACCCAGCATCAAGCAACCGGTAAAGACCAGACCGGTCTGCGTCTTGGTGTTGAACAGGTCGTCCGACATGGTTGCGTTCGGTCCGAAAATAGTCCAGATGCCGCTATGGGATCCACTTGATGTCCGTGAAGTCGGGCTTCCGCTTTTCCAAAAAGGCATTCCGGCCTTCCTTGGCCTCATCCGTCATGTAGGCCAACCGGGTGGCCTCGCCTGCGAAGACCTGCTGGCCCACCAGGCCGTCATCGGTCAGGTTGAAGGCGAACTTCAGCATCTTGATGCTCGTCGGGGATTTGGCCAGGATCTCCTGGGCCCACTGCCAGGCGGTGCGTTCCAGTTCCGAATGAGGGACCACGGCGTTCACCATGCCCATCTCGTACGCCTCCTGGGCACTGTAGTTCCTGCCCAGGAAGAAGATCTCCCGCGCCCTCTTCTGGCCGACCATCTTCGCCAAGTATGCACTGCCGTAACCACCGTCGAAACTGGTCACGTCGGCATCGGTCTGCTTGAAGATCGCATGTTCCATACTGGCCAGTGTGAGATCGCAGACCACGTGCAGGCTGTGACCACCACCGACCGCCCAGCCGGGTACCACCGCGATAACCACCTTCGGCATGAAGCGGATCAGTCGCTGCAATTCCAGGATGTTCAGGCGCGGCATGCCCTCCTCGTCCACGTAGCCTTGATGACCCCTTGCGTTCTGGTCGCCACCGCTGCAGAAGGCATGGACGCCATCCTTGGGGCTGGGGCCTTCAGCGCTGAACAGCACGACACCGATATCCGTGTCCTCGCGGGCATCCACGAAGGCCTCGAACAGTTCGGCCACGGTGCGGGGACGGAAAGCGTTGCGCACCTCAGGTCGGTTGAAGGCAATGCGGGCCACTCCACCACACTTTCTGTACGTGATGTCCGTGTATTCCTTGACGGTCTTCCAATCCGGATGTTCCATGGTACAATAAGGAAAGACAAATATCGGGGTAGGGGGGCATCCGGGCGGCTGTCCATGTTCCAACTGCTCCGAACCATACCCCGGTTGACAAAATCCTTCGAACGCAGCGCTTCGGCGAGCCTGGGCTTCGCAACTTGTCCCCATGAGCCCCACTCTCGTGTTGGCCGTGATCCTGGCCTATTTCGCTTTGCTGTATGCCATAGCGGCGATCACCTCCAAAGGCGCCGGGAACAGTTCCTTCTTTCTGGGCGACAGGAAGTCCCCGTGGTACGTGGTGGCCTTCGGCATGATCGGAGCCTCGCTCAGCGGTGTCACGTTCATCAGTGTGCCCGGTTGGGTCGGAGACAGCCAGTTCAGCTACATGCAGATGGTCCTCGGCTATCTGCCCGGTTATGCGGTGATCGCGTTCGTATTGATGCCGCTGTATTATCGGCTGCAGCTGACCAGCATCTATGGCTATCTGGAACAGCGATTCGGGCGGGCCAGTTACCGAACCGGAGCCAGTTTCTTTCTCTTGTCGCGGAGCATCGGATCGGCCGCCCGGCTCTATCTTGTTGCGGTCGTCCTGCAGTTCACGCTGTTCGATGCCTGGGGGGTGCCTTTCCTCCTCACCGTGGTGCTTACCATCGTGTTCATCTGGATCTACACCCATCGGGGAGGGATCCGCACGATCATCTGGACGGACATGTTGCAGACCGCCTTCATGGTCGGCGCAGTCCTGCTGACCGTGGTGCTGATCGGCAGGGAGCTCGGTCTGGCGCCAGGCGCGATCTGGGAACGCGTGGAGAGCAGTGAATACTCCCGGGTGTTCTTCTTCGAGGATGGTAATTCGCCCCGCTTCTTCTGGAAGCAGTTCCTGGCTGGTATGTTCATCGCCATTGCCATGACCGGATTGGACCAGGATATGATGCAGAAGAACCTGAGCTGCCGCTCGATCGGGGAGGCTCAGAAGAACATGGTGAGCTTCAGCTTCGTGCTGGTGGCCGTGAACATGGTCTTCCTGGCGCTCGGGGCGTTGCTGTACATCTTCGTCACCGAAAAGGGGATCGCTTTGCCTTCACGTTCGGACGAGCTTTATCCCCTCATCGCCACAGGCGGTTTTCTCCCTTTAGCAGTGGGGGTGTTATTCCTGCTGGGCCTCATTGCCGCTGCCTATTCCAGCGCGGACAGCGCGCTTACGGCCCTGACCACCAGCGCCTGCGTGGATCTGCTGGACATTGAGGAACGTCCGCAGGAGCAACAGGAGAACCTGCGGAAGCGGGTACACATCGGCATGTCGGTCCTGCTGGTCGTCCTCATCATGCTGTTCCGCGCCTTCAACGACGACAGCGTGATCAAGGCCGTGTTCACCATCGCTGGGTACACCTACGGACCCTTGCTGGGATTATACGCGTTCGGCATGTTGACGCGCGTGGTCGTACGCGATCGTTGGGTTCCGCTGGTGATGGTCCTCTCACCCTTGCTGACCTATGGGCTCGACCACTGGTCCGAGAAGCTGTTCCAAGGCTATCGCTTCGGGTTCGAGCTCCTGCTGGTGAACGGAGCGATCTCGTTCCTCGGACTGCTCCTGCTTAGGACGACCGTTCGCCCGTCCGGAACATTGGTGCGCTGAAGCCGATCAGCGGGCGATCACGATCCGGTGGGTAGCCTGACCGTTCTCGGTGCTGACGCGTAGGATGTACACACCATCCGGCCGATCGCTCAGGTCCAATTCGAAAGGAAAACGACCATGACCGGCCTCCAGCGATAGCATGCGCCCGGAGAGGTCCATCAAGGTGGTCTCCAGCACGCGATCGTCCGCCTGGCCATCCACGCGAATGAGCCCTGAGCTGGGGATGGGGGATACCCTGAGGTCCACCATATCCAGCTCCGCGATCTGCGTGTTCACCCCGCAGAACAGCTCCCGCAAGAACTCGCGAGCCTCGAGGTACACCGAGGTCGGAGCATGGACCGCATGTTGATTGCCCGAGTGTTGGTGGTACTGGTATCTGCCGGGTGCCGGGTTCAAGGTCTGGATGTGCATATCCGTGACACAGGAGCCATAGAGCCAGGGATAGTTCGCACCGACGCCCAAAGGCATACCCCACAATCCTTGTTGATGGTCGCAGCCCACCACCGGGTCCCCGGTCTGATGATACAGGTAAAGCGCCGGGTCGAGCGGTGCGGATATCATGGCCGTGTCCAAAAAGCCGCCGAAGAAGGAGGCCACACCGAGCACTTCGTCGCTCTGGCCATTCACGTTCAGGGTCCCTTCGATCGGACCCAGGTCCGGCCTGGGGTAGCTATTGCCTGTGTGCATCACATCCCCGATGGCTTCGCAGGAGGCGGGTTTCTCGGCAGGGTCGTCCACGAAAGCCGCATGGATGGCGGTGATCGCACCGGCACTGAAGCCCCAGAGCATAACGTTCTGGACGCTTGTACTGTCCTGTGCGCTGCGTTCACGCAGGAAGCGGACAGCCCCACGCGCGTCCTGTTGAGCGCGGTATGCCGCCCGGACCACTTCGGCCGCATCATAAGCCCATGGTGAACTGAGCAGCCACGTGCCATAGAAATCCAGGCGGTAGCTGATCGTGGCAGTTGCCCAGCCCATGCTGGCCATCTCCTGGCAAAGGCTGTTCAGGTCGTTGCGGTGCCCGCCGGTGAAACCCCCACCATGGATGAGGAGCACGAGGGGCCGTTCGGTCTGTCCGTCGCCCACAGGCTTGTAGATGTTCATCCGAAGGCTGTCCACTGCGCCGTTGAAGCGCACTGCGGTGCCATAGAACACGTCCATTTCCTGCTGCACGTCGAAAAGAGGCGTGGTGAAAGAAAGGGAGCAGTCTTGGGCGGTCCCAGGAAGGTCCATAGCTCCGCCGATCAGCAGGGCTAGGGTCAGGTACAGTGTCCTCATTGAGCAAGTATAAGTCCAGCCAAAGCACTTCGATGCCGGTCGGTCCAGAGACCGCTGAAGCGTTGTTCAATCCTGCCTGGCCCAGTTCCGTTCGATGGCTTCCACCAGCTCATCGTGTATCGAACTGTTGCTCGCCACGATCTCTTCATCGAACACCGGGTCCTTGCCTTCGGTGAATCCGCTTACCCGGCCCCCGGCCTCACGGACCAGAAGCACCCCGGCGGCCACATCCCAGCTGTTCAACCCGTATTCGTAGAAGGCTTCGAAACGGCCGCAGGCCACATAGGCCAGGTCAGCGGCAGCGCTGCCCAGCCGTCGCAGACCCCGGGTGCGATGCATCAATTCGCGGAGGAGCTCCATGTATTGATGCTCATGGGCGAAATCGTCGTACGGAAAACCGGTCGCCAGCAAGCTATCCTGCAGATCGGTGCGCGAGCTCACCCGCATGGGTTCGCCGTTCAGGTACGCCCCACCCCCTTTCCATGCAGAGAATGTTTCGTTGCGGGTCACTTCGTGTACTACTCCGAGCAGGGGTTCGGTGCGGTTCACCAGCGCAATGCTGATGCAATAGCAAGGCACGCCGTGTACGAAATTGGTGGTGCCGTCCAGGGGGTCGATGACCCAATTCAGCTCGGCGCCTTCCTCCCCGGAGCCTTCCTCGGCGATGAAACCGGCCTCCGGTAATATCCGCTCCAAGGCCTCGACCAGTCTGTCCTCGACCACGTGGTCCACATGCGTGACCAGGTTGTTCGCACTTTTTGTGCTCACCCCCGCTTCGGTGAACTTCACCGATTCTTCCTTGATGAATACGGCAGCCTCCCTGCAAAGGGTGATGACCTGATCAGTGAGTTGTTGGAGGTCCATCGATCGTCGTTTTCGTTCCTTTTCGTCGCAGGTACAACATCATTCCCAGTCCCAACAGGAACAAGATGGTGCTGATGATCTCGGCCTGGGTGACATCGCCGAAGACCTTGGTGTTCACCCGGATCTTCTCGATCCAGAAGCGCTCCAGCCCATTAAGCACAAGGTACAGCCCGAACACCATACCCGCCGGCCTCAAGTGCTTGCGTAGAGACCAGAGCACGGCGAACAGGAGCAGGCATGCCAAGGTCTCGTAGAGGGGAGTAGGCCAAACCGGTTCCGGCAGTACGGTGCCGTAGCCTTCGAACCGTGTGCCATGGGTCATGGGCATACCCACGCCGTTCACATTGTTCGGGTAGTCATAGCTCCATAGCCAGTCGGGTAACCAGGCAGGGGCGGGGGTGTTGTTCACAATACCCCAATCCCCATCACCGCTCACCTGGCAACCGATGCGACCCACCGCGTAGCTCAGCATGAGCCCCGGAGCCGTGGCATCCATGCCCTCCAACGGGGGGATACCGTTCTTCACCATATATCGGATCACCATGCCTCCTCCGATGATGAGCCCTCCGTACATGGTCAGACCACTGAAGAAGCTCGCTCCACTGGGATCCCGGAAGAACGCGGCCACCTCATCGGGATTCTCCAACCAATGGAACAGCTTCGCTCCGATCATCCCCCAAAGCGCCGCTGTCAAGGTCATGTTGCCCGCATGCTCGTGGGCTTGAACGGTCACGTTCTCGGTCCGCGGTTCCTTCAGCCGGGCTTTTTCCTTGTCGCGGTAGGTACGCCAGACAAAGAATGCGGTCAGTGCGATACCTCCGATGAAATTCCCATCGCCGCTGAGCAGGAACCCCTGAGGATCCGCGGTGGCTTGGCTGAAGTGGAACACCAAGTGGAGCCCTTTCCAACCCAACAGGAACCCCAGAAGACCGCTCCCGATCAGTTCGCCGATACCGGCAGGGGCTCCAATGGTGATCGTGCGCGTGGTGGGTGCAATGAGGCCCAGGCCGGCTTTGCGCTTCAATTCCAGGGAAAGGGTCCAACTGGCCGAAAGAAAGGCGAGGGCCACGAAGAAGCCGAAACTGTTGATGAACTTCAGGAACGGTAGATCCCACCCGGTGAGGTCCAGCAGTGCGTGATAGAGCGTAGGGTACATGCCGGACAGCAATCACAAAGCGACGGGCACGTCAAGCGAACCGGGAACAAGGTCCTCGGTCCCATGCATGGGTCGCTGTGCCATGTAACGACCTTCCCCGTTCATCCGCTCCAGGAGCACGGGAACGAGCTGTCCGACAAGATCCGGAACGTACGGCATTTCGACCCGCAGGTAGTTGTCCGTGAATCCCAACATGACCCCTTCGCCGGCATGGTCCTCGAACAGGACTTCACGAACCGTACCTGAATGTCTCCTGAAGAAGGTGCGCTGCACTCGGTCGCCCAGCGCCCGCAAGGCTCCCGTCCGGGAGCGTCGCCCTCCCCT
>JAGQVN010000220.1 GCA_020437905.1 Flavobacteriales bacterium | reverse complement strand
GAGGACCAGGAGCAAGGTCAATGCCATTTCACCGACCCCGTCCCGGTTCCCTTCCGGCGAATTGATCACCTGGATACCCCGCGCGGTGCAGTGTGGCAGGTCGATGTTCTCCAGTCCGGAGCCGATACGGCCGATGAACTTGAGCGCCGGAAGCTGGGCGATCAATTCAGCATCCACACGGCTGCTGCGCACAATAAGCACCTCGGAACCCTTGTCTATCCCGCTCCGCTGTGGTGTTTCCAGTACCCTATGACCGGCGGCCCTGAGCCTTTCGCTCAACGCCGGATGCACGCTATCGATCACCGAAACGAGCACGCTCAAGGGAACTGATCGTACATGAAATGTCCGACGGTGAAATACATGAGCAGGCCGAAAATGTCGTTCAACGTGGTAACGAAGGGGCCTGTGGCCAACGCGGGGTCCACCTTCAAACGGTCGAGCAACAACGGGATCATGGTGCCGAAGAGGGCAGCGAACAAGATCACGGTGAATAGCGCGATGCTCACGGTATAGCTCAGTGCCTGTCCTTCGCGCAGGATGAAATTCACGGCGAAGATCAGGGAGCCGCAGACCAGGGCACTGATCATGGCCACGCGCAGTTCCTTCCAAAGTCGCGGCAGGAAGCGCATGTTGGTCATCGTGCCCGCCGCGAGGCCTTGCACCACGATCGCGGATGACTGCACCCCCACATTTCCTGCTGTGGCTGCGATCAACGGCATGAAAAAGGCCATGCGTGGGTCGATGCGGAGCTGGTGTTCATACAGTCCGATGATCTGCGAGGAAAGGATGCCACCGGCTATGCCTATCAGCAACCAGGGCAAACGGGCCCGGGTCTGCACCCAGGGGCTGTCCATGGCGTCCACATCCTCGCTGATGCCGCTCGCCAATTGATAGTCCTCCGTCGCCTCCTCGTCCATGACGTCCATGACATCATCGAAGGTGATGCGACCCAGCAGGTGCCCTTCCTCGGATACGACCGGCAGCACGACCACGTCGAATTTCTTCATTCGCTTCACCACCTCCTCCACGTCGGTATCCGCTGTCACAGATACGGCATCCTCCTCGGCGATGTGCTTGATCAGGGTCCGCGTGCTTTCCGCGGCGAACAGGAGATCCTTCAGCGAAAGCAGGCCCCAAAGCCGTTCGTCCTTGTCCACCACATAGATGGTGTAGACATGTTCCACCTCTGCGGCCTGGCGACGCATTTCGATGATCGCCCGGGCCACGGACCAGTCCGTCCGCACTTTCACCAGTTCCTTGCCCATCAGGGCCCCCGCAGTCCCTTCCTCGTACCGCAGCAACTCCTCGATGTCATCGGCCTGTGCCTCGTCCTCCAACAGGTCGAGGATCTCCTTGGCTTTCTCCTCGGGTAGGTCGGCCATTACATCGGCCGCATCGTCCGAATCGATGTACTCGATGAGCTTCTCAGCGATCTCCTGTGAGGTCAGGCCCTCGAGCAGGCGCTCGCGAAAGGCCTCATCCAATTCGACGACCGCTTCAGCTGCGGCTCCCGGTTCCAGCAGGCGCAACAGGTATCGGGCCTGCTCAAGTCCCAGGTGGTCCAGGACCGCACCGATATCGCTGGCATGGAGGTCCGCAACAAGCGTCAGGACCTCACTGTCCCGACCGGCATCCACACCATCCTCGATCTGCGAGAGCAGGCTTTTTGTGAGCTCGGT
>JAGQVN010000219.1 GCA_020437905.1 Flavobacteriales bacterium | reverse complement strand
GGGCGGCATCAGCGAGGAGCCCGTGGTGAAGGACGGAGCCATCGTGCCCGGCCACCGCATGAAGGTGACCCTGAGCTGCGACCACCGCGTGGTGGATGGCGCCACCGGGGCCGCCTTCCTGAACACGTTCAAGGAGCTGCTGGAGGAACCGGCGCTGCTGTTGGGACAGGGCGTTATCTGAGCAGGCAATAGCCCCTTTCTCCCTCCGTTATCCGGCCATGAAGCCCTTTGCCTACCTGGCCCTTGCCCTGCTGCTGTTGGCCTGCGAAGGCCAGACGATCGTCGAGCACCGCGTGGAGAACGCCAGCTCGCGGACCGTGCGCATGCTTTTCCATGCCGATGTGTTCCATGGCTTCCAGCCGGATACCGTGGTGCTGCAACCCGGCACCTTTACCCGGGTGGCCTGGAACGACCTGCGCGGTGGAAGACCCGGCTACCGGCGACCCGCCGAAGGCATCGATTCTGTTTTCGTCTCCGTGGACGGTGGTGGGACCCTGACCCGTGACCTGCTGCACGACGACAATTGGGCCGTGGACAGCAAAGGCCGACGCGCCCCGGCGCGGTGGACCCACATCTGTACGTTCACGTTCGCGGACGGGGATATCGAGTGAGGGGGCACGGTAAATTGTATGATTTGTGGTAGGTTCCATATTAAATTAAAATGAAACGATAATATTGTACGAAATCCATGGAAAAAATTGAATTGTTGCACTTTAAATATAATTTCTGATTGAACATAGAGTCACTGTGTATCTGAAATTTTGAAATCAAGGATTCTTATTTCAATTTTTTCATAGTTGTTCTCAAGTCGATAAGCTCTATAGCGCGTATTGTCTTTGACATTGACAGTTCTGGCCAGAAATGGTTTAATTCCTGTATCTGAATCCGAGTAACGAGAAGACTTAAGATATATTTCTTCTCTATAGTCAAGTGGTATACCTTGTTTATCATAAACAATAATAAGAACAGATATATCTGAAACTGTATATGGCAAATCATTCTTGAACGAAAAACTAAGAAGTATTTTATGATGTTCATCAATCCCAGAAGCTGACCAAATTCCTGTTTGAAATTTAATATTTCTAACGGACAAACCTTCCTTAATATCTAAATCGCCTTCTTCCGATATCGACGTCTTTTCTATTTTAGTAACATTTAGTGCATTTATTTCAATGCCTTTTCTATCAAGAATGGATTTTAGTAATGTGGAAGGTATTGCAAAATTTAAGTTTTGTCCATTAGCTATTGTTCCTACGGCAACGCCGATGACATGTCCAAAATTATTAATTACGGGACCTCCACTGCTCCCAGGAGAAATCGGCGCAGTGATCTGTATCAAATTTACAGTCTCAATATTCCTTATTCCGCTAACGATACCTTCCGAGATAGTTCCTGAAAGCCCTTTTGGACTTCCAATTGCATAAATGATATCTCCAATTTCATTTTTTTCCGTTGACAAGAACAATGATTTCCCTTTAATTGTCGGAACAGAAAGAATGGCTAAGTCGTTTGCCTCATCAGTTACAAAATAACCATCAATTCTATGCTTTGTTGAACTTCCGTTTTCAAGTACATATCCATATTTTGCGCCAGCAATTACATGTAAATTGGTTGCAATGCAACCTGTCTCAACTATAAAACCAGAACCTATTGAAATTGGCTGTCTGAAACCGTCTTCTAGTACGAGCGATACAACTGATGGAATACAACTTTTTGCAATTTCCTTTGCTGTTTGACCGAAAATGGAAGAGTTCATAAGAACTACAGCAATAGTTATAATTAGTTTGGACATTATGTTGAGATTACGGTGATTAACAAGTTCTCAGATATGCGCAGCGCCATTTGAGTTTGGGTCTACATGTTTTAGTATGTTCTGCGAAGAGCTTTTGTGGGTACGGCGTCGTCTTCGCATTTGGTCCCGTCCATTGCTGCAAGGTTTCGGATTGCTGTCAGTGGACAAGCGGGGTTCAGGAACCGGCCGGGATTTCCGCACTTCATGGTTAGGCGCAGTGGGGGCCATTGCGCTCACAGTTTCATTCTCGTGTATCTGCATGAATGCTTAGGGTTGCGCGGTGTCAGACGATAGCGTGTCTATGCGCACTGAGTCGCCCTGTTGCACAACGTCGATTATCGGCTTCTCTTGCTGTTCTGGCGGTGGCGCTGATCCTAATGGCCAAGCCCACGGCAACTTTCCATCCGCCCAAAGAACGACAAATAGCGTAACGAAGCCGCCTGACACCAACCAACCCCATGATTTGCGGAGAAGCTGCCAAGTGCGCAGTATTATAGGATATGTAGTTAGCGGCTTCTTGATTGGATTTGGGGTTGCACTTTGGCTTGTCAAAATTGCTGGCTTGGGTTTGTCAGAATATCCCCCATCACGATGAAACTGCCGTCCACTTCTAGTCAGAGCATATCCCGGCAGTTACTCGTAGCCGATTTGAAGTCCTCCGCCCTTGAGAGGGTCAACGTATTCGTATTCCTCGCCGTTCTTGTAAGAGACTTCTATGAACTTGTCTTGAAGAAGCTGTTGGGCCAAAAGCTCGGCTTCTGATATGTCAATGCGGATCGAGTACCGAACAATGATGTCTTGAACAGTTGCCCACTTCCCTACACCCCAAGCAGCAAAACCACCGAGCAAAAGATTGAGATCCGGAATTTCTCCGGCGTGTGGCGGAGTGCTCATTCATTAGCGGCATTGATTGCCGCGCATTCCCGGCCGGTTCCTTTTGTCATTCGTGCGAGGGCTTTGTGTTGGGCCTTTTTCGCCGCTGTACCCGAACTAGATCATAAGCACACAAGGTGGGTTTATTTCAGCTGTGATCAGATGTGTTTATTGTACAGTATTGCGTGCAAAAGCCCACCTTGACCAGTCGCGGAAGAAATTGTCATATAGTCCCCAGCGGGCATTGGGGTAGGAAAGGTAGGAGGCAGTTCCAAGGCGTGCAAGACCTGTTCTTTGGTTAGGGTCCCAGGCCCCGCACTCCCCGTACTTTCGGCCCATGCCTGCCGCGTCTTTTCTGGAGACGCCCATCGAGTTCCTGAAGGGCGTGGGTCCCCAGCGGGGAGAGCTGCTGCGCGAGGAGCTGGGCATCGCCACCTTCGGCGACCTGCTGCTGTACATCCCCTTCCGCTACGTGGACCGGAGCCGGATCTATATGGTCCGGGAAGCGAACGAGGAACTGCCCCATGTGCAGCTGCGGGGGGTGCTCAGCGGGATCCGCACGGTCGGGGAGAAGCGTGGGCGGCGCCTGGTGGCCACGTTCAAGGATGATACCGGCAGCATCGAGCTGGTCTGGTTCAAGGGCATCCGCTGGGTGCAGTCCGCGCTGAAGGAGGGCCAGGAGTACATCGTCTTCGGCAAGGTCACGGCCTTTCGCGGCAAGCTGAACATGGCCCACCCGGAGGTCGAGCTGGCCGCGACCTGGGAGTCCGGCGCTGCGCTGCAACCGGTGTACAGCACCACCGAGAAGGCCGCCGCCAAAGGGCTCAATGGCCGCAGCATCGGCAAACTGACCCGTGCCCTGCTCGAACAACCCGAGCTGTTGCTGCCCGAGACCCTGAACAAGGAGCTGGTGCAATGGACCGGTGGCATGGGCCGCCAGGAGGCCTTTCGGCAGATCCACCTGCCGGAAAGCGCGCAGGCCCTGGCCGCGGCCCAGAAGCGGCTGAAGTTCGAGGAGCTCTTCTACCTGCAGTTGCAGCTGATCATGCAGAAGCGCCTGGTGCAGCAGGAGGTGAAAGGCCATGTCTTCGAGGCGGTCGGCGACCTGCTGAACCGCTTCTACAAGGAGCACCTGCCCTTCGAACCCACCGAAGCGCAAAAGCGGGTGGTCCGCGAGATCCGCAAGGACCTGGGCAGCGGCATGCAGATGAACCGGCTGGTGCAGGGCGATGTGGGCAGCGGAAAGACGCTGGTGGCGCTGCTCAGCATGCTCATCGCGCTGGACAACGGTTTTCAGGCCGCTTTGATGGCGCCCACGGAGATCCTGGCACAACAGCACTTCAACACGCTTTCGACCCTGCTGAAGGATATGCCGGTGGAGGTGCGCCTGCTCACCGGCAGCACGAAGACCGCGGAACGCAAGAGCCTGCTCACCGCCCTGCGCACGGGGCACATCGGCATCCTGGTCGGCACGCACGCCCTGCTGGAGGAAGCGGTGCAGTTCGAGCAGCTGGGCCTGGTGGTGATCGATGAACAGCACCGCTTCGGGGTGGCCCAACGCGCCCGCCTCTGGCGCAAGAACCAGGTGCCGCCGCATGTGCTGGTCATGACCGCCACGCCGATCCCGCGCACCCTGGCCATGACCGTCTACGGCGACCTGGACGTCAGCGTGATCGATGAACTGCCCCCCGGCCGCAAGCCGGTGAAGACGGTGCATCGCTTCGACAGTTCGCGCAACCGCATGTTCGCCTTCCTGGAGCAGGAGATCGGCAAGGGCCGACAGGTCTATGTGGTGTATCCCCTCATCGAGGGCAGCGAGAAGCTGGACCTGAAGGACGTGACCGACGGCTTCGAGAGCATCAGCCGGCGTTTCCCCCTGCCGAAGTACGCAGTGAGCATCGTCCACGGGCGCATGCCGCAGGAAGCGAAGGACTACGAGATGGACCGCTTCAAACGCGGTGAGACCGACATCCTGGTGGCCACCACGGTGATCGAAGTCGGGGTGGACGTGCCCAATGCGAGCGTGATGGTGATCGAGAACGCGGAGCGCTTCGGCCTGAGCCAACTGCACCAACTGCGCGGTCGGGTGGGTCGTGGCGCCGAACAGAGCTTCTGCATCCTGATGACCGGCAATGAACTGGGCAACGATGCCCGGACCCGCATCGCCACGATGGTGCGCACGAACGACGGCTTCGAGATCGCCGAAACGGACCTGCGCCTGCGCGGTCCCGGCGACCTGATGGGCACGCAGCAAAGCGGGCTGCCCAAATTGTACATGGCCGATCTGGTGCAGGACGCAGATCTGCTGCAACAGGCCAGGGCCGCGGCCAAGCGCCTGCTGGATGCGGACCCGCAGTTGCAGGACGGGGCCAACGCACCGGTCTCAGCGACACTGCGCACCATCCTGGCCGAGAAGGCCGTCTGGGGAAAGATCAGTTAAGCCGCCAGGGCTTTCCGTCGGCGGATCTGGTCGGGGTCCAGCACATGCACCAGGCTGCCGAAGGCGATCAGGAATTGTCCGGCCGCGTATAGGAAGAGGATCAACAGGTCGGCGCGTTCGAAGGGGCGCACGAAGCGCGTCCAGGCCAGCAGGGAGGCAAAGGCCATCAGGCAGCAGGCCCCGATCATGGTGGACCAGAAGCTCAGTGGGTAGGTGCGTTTGAAGCGCGCACCCGCAGCTGCACCCAGCAGGATCGGACCGACCATGAAGGCGATGACCGGTACCATGAGGAAATCATCCAGGTAGCGCACCAGGTCGAACACGAAGAAGAAGCCGAAGGCCAGGAAAATGACCCCGATCAGCACCGAGATCCAGAGCCCTTCGAGGTCGCCCACTTCGGCCACGTTCTGCGCGAAGGCGATGGTGTAGCAGATGCAGGCCAGCAGCATGGCGGCCAGGCCCAGGATGAAATTGAAGGGGTCCTTGTGCTGGAACATCAGGGCGATGTCGCCCAGCAGCGAAAAGAACAGACCGGCCTGGACCAGCAGCGTGAAGCGGTTGCCGTAGCGGCGGCTGCTGAAGTAGAACCACACGGACAGGTGGATCAGCATGGCCGGACGCAGCAGGTAGGTGAGGGTCCGCCAGCCGTTCAGTTCGGCCAGCAGCGCACCGAACACCAGTGCGGCATAGACCACCCCGTTCGCTCGTGGATCGCGTGCCAGTTCCATGGTACCCTGCCGGTCGGCCGAAGATACTGCGTGTGTTCAGGAGGCGGTCAGGGGTTTTGGGCCTTGGGTCTGTAGTCGGGAGTCGGTAGTCTTGAGTCCGATCATCCGCTTCATCGGGTTCACGAGGAGCGGAGCGACGGCAGGAGGACCGCGACGACGTGATCTCAGCGCTCGGGTCCGGTCACGCCACCTTGATATCGCTTCGCCCTGTTGGTGCTCACGATCGCGTTTCGACCCTCGCCTCAGGACTTACGCCTTAGGACTTACGACTCAGGACTTACGACTCCGGACTTTCCCCTTACCCCTTCCACCTTTCCCCAAGGTTTACCTTCGCGATCCGGCCGCCGGCCGCAACCCTGAACGAGCGATGCGCATTTCCTGGGATTGGCTCCGCAGTCTTGTTGATGTCGATGTTTCCGCCGAGGAAGCAGCCGACCTGCTCACGAGCTCCGGGCTGGAGGTGGAGCACATCGAGGTGATCGAGCCGGTGAAAGGCATGCTTGCCGGAGTGGTGGTGGGTCATGTGCTCGAGGTCGCCGATCATCCGGATGCGGATCGTCTCCGGGTCTGTCGTGTGGACCTTGGGGCCGAGCATGGCGAAGCGCAGATCGTGTGTGGCGCACCCAACGTGGCGAAGGGTCAGTCGGTACTGGTCGCTACGGTCGGGGCGGAACTGCACATGCAGGATGGGAGCGCCCTCACCATCCGCAAAGCCAAGATCCGCGGGGTCGAAAGCCAGGGCATGATCTGTGCGGAGGATGAACTGGGGCTGGGTGAAAGCCATGAAGGGATCATGGTGCTGGAGGGCTCGCCGAAGGCAGGAACACCCGCCTCCGCCCACCTGGGCTTGAAGAGCGATCGTGTGTTCGAGATCGGGCTGACACCGAACCGCTCCGATGCCTTGGGTCACTTGGGCGTTGCCAGAGAATTGGCGGCGGTGGCGAATTACCGGACCGGTGCCTCGGCCACGCTCCAGCTTCCGGATGTCAGCAGCTATGCGCAGGATGATGAGGCCCGCCAGGTGCAGGTCGAGGTCAAGGACCCGCATGCCTGTCCGCGCTACGCGGGCACCACGCTCACGCAGGTGCAGGTGGCGCCCAGCCCGTCCTGGTTGCAGGAACGCTTGAAGAGCATCGGCCTCAAGCCGATCAACAACGTGGTGGACATCACCAACTTCGTGCAGCACGAACTGGGTCAGCCATTGCATGCCTTCGACGCCGATCGCATCGCGGAGGACCGGATCATCGTGCGGCACCTCACCGAAGGAACCGCCTTCACCACATTGGACGGCACGGAGCGGAAGCTCTCCGACGAGGATCTGATGATCACCGATCCGCAAGGCGGGCTGTGCATGGCTGGCGTGTTCGGTGGGCTTGGAAGCGGTGTCACGAATGCCACCACCACGGTGTTCCTCGAAAGTGCCTGCTTTGCGCCGATCGGCATCCGACGCACGGCGCGTCGCCACGGCCTGAATACCGATGCCTCGTTCCGCTTTGAACGGGGTGTGGACCCCGAGCTGGCCGAGTATGCGTTGAAGCGTGCCGCCCTGCTGATGCGCGAAGTGTGTGGCGCGAAGATCAGCGCGCCCATCACCGATCATTATCCGCACCCGGTCGAATGGGTGAAGGTGGACCTGCATCTGGATCGCCTGGAGCGGATCGCTGGAAGTAGCATCCCGGCAGTGGACGTGGAACAGGTGCTGGAACTGCTCGGTTGCAGGGTGGAAGGTTCCGGTGCGAAGCGCTGGCAGGTGGCTGTCCCACCTTTTCGCGTGGATGTCCGCCGCGAAGTGGACCTCATCGAGGAGGTGCTGCGCGTCCGTGGCTTCGACCGGATACCGGCTCCTGCGCACTTGATGCTGCCATCGGGGCCTCGGGAGGAGATCACCCTGGACGGACTTCGAAGGGCCTTGGCCACACACCTTGCAGCGCGTGGTTTCCAGGAGGTCATGACACCTTCGTTGGTGAACGGCGAGCAGCATGTTTCGTGGCATGCGGAATGGAAGGGACAGTTGGTGCGCCTGCGTAATCCGCTCAGCAAGCAGCTCGATGTCCTGCGTCCCGACCTGACCACGGGGATGGTGGAGGCCGCTGCGTACAACGCAGCCCGACAGCAGCGCGACGTGCGTCTGTTCGAGCAGGGTCGCACCTACCTGCGGAAAGGAGAACGCGTGGTGGAGCGCAATTGCACCGGGCTCCTGGTCTGCGGAAAGCAGTGGACCGAGAACTGGAACACAGGCGACGAACAGGTGGACCACTGGACCATCAAAGCGGAGGTCGAGGCCATCCTGCAGCGGTTCGGCATGCAAAGCCTCCAGCACAGCGAGGTGGAGGATCCGCTCCTTTCGGATGCTCTGGCGATCGTGATCGAGAAGCGGGAGGTCGCGCGGCTGGGTCGTCCCCGGAACGCTGTGCAACAGGCGCTCGGACAGGACCTGCCATGCTGGATGGCCACCTTCTTCGATGATGGTCTGGTGGAGTTATTGCGCAAGCGACGGACCGAGCATCAGGAGGTGCCGCGTTATCCCGCCGTGCGCAGGGACCTGAGCTTGCTGCTGGATCGGAGCGTCACCTTCGAGGAGTTGGAGCGATCGGCCTATCAGGCCGAGCGCAAGCTCCTGCGCCGTGTGCAGTTGTTCGATGTGTATGAAGGGGACAAGCTGCCAAAGGGCAAGAAGAGCTATGCCTTGAGCTTCACCCTGCAGGACCGCGATGGCACCCTTACCGATGCCCAGGTGGAAAAGGCCATGGCCCGTATCCGGGGAGGCCTGGAGAAGGGGGTGAAGGCGGAGCTCCGTTCCTGAGCGACCCGCACCGCCCTACCTTCGTACATGCGTCCGCTCTTCCTGTTCGCCCTGTTCGCGGGACTCTCCACGGTCCAAGGCCAGCAGTTCATTGCATCCGTGACGGACGGCCCCTGGCACGACCCGACCACCTGGGATTGCAGCTGCATTCCCGGACCGGACGACAACGTATCCGTGTTCCACGAGGTGAGCATCGGCCAGGATGTCCTGCATGGCCTCGGCTTGATCTACGTACCGGTCGCCGGTTCCATCGTGTCGTCGGCCCAGGTACTCCTGCGTACCAGTGGTCCCTTCGATGTACGAGGCTCGCTGGAGGTCCCCCGATTGACGCTGCTCGATGCTCCCCTGGAACCCCTGGGCGTGAACTTCGGGACGGTACAGGTGACCCAGCAGTTCAGGATCGCACGTGATCAGTTCGAGAACATCGGCATCATCCAGGCCTCGGATACCCTGTTCTCGACAACGACCTGGACCAATGAAGGAACGGTGAGCGTGAACGATCTGGTCGGAGCCGGTCAGGTGTTCAACAACGGTGTGATAACCGGTACCGGACAATTTCGCGGGGCGTGCTTCAACGAGGGTTCGATCGAATGGATGGGGACCTGGGACAATCTGGGTGGGTGTTATCTGTCCGGGAGCGTGGTGATCGACGGGCCGATGACCGTAGGCAACGGGGTTGAGCTCGTAGGCTCCCTGGAGGTCAATGGCGAATTGCTGGTGCAGACCACCCTGGACCTGGATGCCGATACAGCTTATGCCGAAGTGAACGGCGACCTGACCGTTCTGGGCACCCTGCAAGGTTCGGGAGTGCTGTGCGTTTCGGATACCACGAACAACCTGGGCACGATCACCGGTACGCTGGATGTGTGTGATATCACGCGCACGGCTACGATGGCACCATTCCTGGATCTGAACGCCGGAACGGTCGGCCCGGATGTGGTGTTCTGCGATAATCCTTTCTGTGCACCGAACACGGTCCCGGAGGAGGAGGTGTCCGCCTTGCACATAGCACCGAACGTGGGTCCGGGGCCGTTCCGCATCGGGTTGATGGTGCCATCAGGGTCGGTCGAACTGGAGATCATGGATGCCCTGGGAAGGTCCGTACAGCGTTCCGTGATCCGGGGTGAGCGAGCCCTTACGTGGGACGCTTCGGGGGTGGATCCGGGCCGCTACCTGGTGTTCACGCGGAACGCGGACGGCACCCTGATCGCGAGCGGTGCTGTGGTGGTCCTGCGGTGATCTCCTTCTTTATTTCGCCGGGCGCTCTGGCAAGCGGAAATTGATGCTCAGCGATGCACCGTAGCTGCTGATCCGTCGGTCCGCGCCGTCCTCGGCGAATACGTTGAGGAAGCGTGTGCGGTAGCCGGGTTCGATCCCGATGGACCAGTTGGGCAGGAAGCGATAGCGCAGGTAGGCGCGCAGGTCCAGGCCGAGCTGAACACTCCGCAGGTTGCGATCGGCCAGGTCATCATAGCCGTTCTGTTCGTTGTTCGGCACCTCACCGCGCGCGGAGGTGAGCAGACCAATGGAAGGTCCGCCACGCACCCCCAGTTCCCACTTGTTGAAGCGTGTGTGTACATCGCCCATGAGGGGCAGTTCCACATAGCACAGCGTGTTGGTCCAGGTACGCGCTTCCAGTGTCCGCTGGGTCGTGGTCACCGTATCCAGTTCGGAACCCAACACGAAAAGGGTCGTGTCGATCGGTTGGGTGATGTAGAAGGTCTGACCGTTCTGGACGAACGACCCGACGACGGCGGGAAGGGTTACCTGCACAGGCGTCAGGAAGTAGTTGGTCCGAAGCTCCGAGTAGTCCTGGAAGCGGTCCACGGTGGTCATGCGTTCCCCGAAACACGTGTAGTAGAGCCCGATACCCCAGCCGAAACGGGGCCCCATGCGCATGGCCTCGAACCCGAATACGTTCGACCGGGGACCATTGCTTTCGCCGAATTCGCTCAACGGGCCGTCGTACGTATTTATCGATGCACCGATGCCACCGAGCAACGAAAGCTCCCAGGGTCCGGAGGGGGAAGCACCGGCCTCCATCAGGGGCTCGGATGGGGCCGCACTATCGGCCGACGCCACATTGGGTCGCAAAGCCAGCTCGGTACTATCAGCCCCTGCGGGGTTTGATGGCGTTGCTGTCGCTTCCACGGCCATCGCCGGAAGCTCCTCGACCACGTCATGGCCCACCGGCTCTTCCACGTGTCCGGTCTCTTTGTTCACCGCAGCGTTCGCTTCAACAACTTGCTCAACCTCCGTGGGAATGGGGAGACCCGGAGCTATGGGGAGAACGGGGGCCGCTGCTCCGCTCGTCTCCGGTTCCACCTCTGCTGTCGTTCCGTTGCGACCATCGACGGCTGCTGTGACCGCAGAGGCGACCGCTATGGGTTGCGGCTCAGCGGACCCCTGTACGGGCTCCTCGACCGTGACCACGGAAGCGTCCGCGGCAGTGCTTCGTTCCACTACGGTACCCTCAGGTCGTGTCCGGGAGCTCGCGTTCTCGATCGGACGGTCGGCTCGGACTGCCTCCTTGATCTCCTCGATCTCCGTCGGGACCGATCCGGGATCGTTGATGTTGGCAGCTGTCGTTGCCCGGGAAGGTGTGGGTCCCGGTTCCACCTTGGTCGTGTTGCTCGGGGGCTGTTCCTCTGCCATTTCAGGTCCTCCTCGCAACGTCGATCCCGCGTCCGCTTCCCCGGCAGCCCACCACGCGGCACCACCGGCGGTCAGCAACACGCCTGCGATGGCCGCCCAGAAGAAACCACGACGCCGCCTGCGCTCATCCGCAGCGATGAGTTCCTGCATGGCCTCCCAATGGGCCTCCTGGAATGCGGGCTGCCGCTCGTTGAACTTGCGGCGGAAGATGCGATCGAAGGCTTCGTTGCTGTTCATTGTGCTTGGGTATTGAGCGCCCTGCTCTCGGTGCGTTCCGCGAGGACCTTGCGCAGGAGCTGCCGGGCATGGTTCACATGCCACTTGGACGTGCCCTGGCTGATGCCGAGCAGGTCGGCGATCTCCGCGTGGCTGTATCCATCAACGGCGAAGAGGTTGAACACGTTGCGGGAGGTTGGCGGTACGGCGTTCATCAATTCCTCCAACGCCTCGGCCTCCATATCATGGAGATAGTCGTTCACTCCGTTGGTCGCGTGGTCGTCGAAGGATCCCTCGTTCAGGTCCACCTCGGCTTCACGACGCCGGCGTTCGCGTCGGTAGGCATCGATCACGGTGTTGATGATGATTCGGCGCGCCCAGGCCTCGAAGGGTACATGATCCGGGCGTTTTTTCAGGTTCTGCAGGATCTTGAGGAATCCCTGGTTCATGGTCGCGGCGGCTTCCTGTTCATCCTTCTGGTATCGAAGGCAGATGGACATCATCACCGGGTACAGCGCGCGATAAAGCCCGTATTGGGCTTTCGCATCCCGATGGATGCATCCGTTGATGAGCGCCTCGGTGACCATGGGTCCGGATGTGCCTGCGGGCGACCCGATGATCAGGCCGCCCGCAACACACACACATGAACAGGTTTCTATCGGCCGCGCACGAAGCGTTGGCTGATGCTTTCGCGGTCGTTGGTGATCCGCAGGAGGTACATGCCCGCAACCAAGCCTTCCGTATCGATCCGCTCCAGGTTTCGTCCCGAGTTCAAGTTGGTACGCTGAGTGAGCACGAGGCGGCCGTTCAGGTCCAGTACCTCGATGCGCGCGGCTCCCTGCATGCTGCTTTCGAAGACCACGTTCAACACATCGTTCACCGGGTTCGGCCATGTGGCCAGGCCTTCCAGCATGAACTGCTCGTGGATACTGGTGCTCAATGGGTTCAGCACGTTGATCGTGAAGCCGGAATCCCGGTTGCCACCCTGCATGACCATGCCCGTGTACATCCCGTTCGCGTCGATAGAGATCGTATCGCAATATGTGTTCACACATCCCTGACCGTCATCGATGGTCAGGCACAGCAGGTAGGGGCCGCCGTTGGCGTAGTAGTGCGTCGGGAACGCATCCGTGGAAGTGGTGCTGTCACCGAAATCCCAGAGGTACGAATAGGTGCCGCTTCCACCGGAGCTCAGGTTCCAGACCCACAGCAGGTTCGGGATGGGTGTCGGAATACCGTTCAGGCTGTCCGTGTCGTAGGCTTGCAGCACCCAGAAGTCCGCTTCGCATGGGACAAAGAAGCCTCCGACGCAATCGCAGTTCGCGTTCCAGGTGTCGTTGGTGGTCATCGGATCACCATCATCGCATGGCGTACCCGGAAGGGCTGTGCCGTTCATCACGCCCAGGCAGTCGAAGTAGTTGATCGGCACTCCGATACAGGTGCAGTTCGCGGTCCACGTATCCTGCACGGTCAGCGAGTCGCCATCATCGCAAGGTGTGCCCGGCAAAGCCGT
Organism: Flavobacteriales bacterium; assembly: GCA_020437905.1. Taxonomy (GTDB): domain Bacteria; phylum Bacteroidota; class Bacteroidia; order Flavobacteriales_F; family PHOS-HE28; genus PHOS-HE28. The sequence continues at coordinate 1,334 of JAGQVN010000219.1, read as the reverse complement.
ACCACCCGGGTTCCCGAGGCAATCGATCAGGCTGTCCGGCTGGCAAACGCAGTTCATGTCCCAGAAGCCCGTGAAAATGCCGAGCGCTGTGCTATCGATGCAGACCGTTCCTGGAAGCGCCGTTCCTCCTGGAATTCCGAGGCAGTCCACGACCATGTTGCTGTCACAGACGCAGTTGTTGGTCCATGTCCCCTGGATGTTGGTGCCCGGGATCCAGCAGGAAGTTCCAGGCACGTTCGGTCCGCCCGGGATACCGAGGCAATCGACCTGGCCCATGCCCACGCATGCACAGTTCGGTGTCCAGGCATCTCCGAAGGTGTTCGGGTCGCCGTCATCGCAGGGTGTGCCAGGCGTGGCAGGGCCCCATAACACACCGAGACAGTCGTACCAAATGGGCGTGTTGCTGATCATGCCGCTGCTGTCCACGGCCAGCGTGTCGCACATCCAGCTCGAACAACTGTCCGCGTCCGTCACCGTGAGGCAAATGCCATAGACCCCGGATTGCGAGAACGTGAACGCCGGCTCGGCCTGAGTGCTCGGAGTGCCGTCAGGCATCCACCATTGGTAGGTCAAGGGCGGGTTCCCGGTGCTCAGGTTCGTGGTCGTGATCTGCCAGGGAGCGGGGTTCTGCACGGTGAAATCGGCGTTGCAAGCCGGAGGCTGCATCCCTGCGCAGTTGCAGTTCGCATCCCACGTATCACCCACGGTGAATGGGTTCCCATCGTCGCAAGGTGTCCCGGGCATGTCAGGGCCGTTCACCACCCCGTTGCAATCCACGACGAAGCCGCCGCAGTTCAGGTCGAGGACCATGACGGCCGTATCGCCGATGCCATTGAATACGGCCGATCCACTATTGTTGATCATGGCTCCATTGCATGCGGTCGATACCTGGAGCCAGGAAGGGTTGGTCGCCACATCCACCATGATGGAATAACTGCAGTTCGGTCCCACTGGAATGGTGGCCGTGAACTGCGGTAGTGTTCCTTGCACGGTTTGAACGGTAACGACCGTGTTCGGATCGCAGGGGAAAACCGTGCCTGAAAGCAGGATCGAGTTCGGTTGTTGCGCCGAAGTGGTCAGCGCGGCCATCGCTCCGAAAGCGAGTGAAAGGGGTTTGAGCAGTTTCATCATCAGGGTCAAGTTGAAGGTCCGTGATCGGTTCTCACTACCATACACGCAGGATGTGCCGCGGAGGTTGGGTCGGGATGATCTGAAAATTAGATGATCGGACGATCAGATGATCGAGATCCAAAGATGGCAACCGCTCAAATGGACCTGTTCAGGATACCAATTGATCCGTCGAGCACGCATGCACGCGATCATCTCATCATCTC
>JAGQVN010000218.1 GCA_020437905.1 Flavobacteriales bacterium | reverse complement strand
CGCTCTCCGGGGTACTTATTCCGTTGGCATCGCAGTAGCGGAACAGGACCTGATCGTGATCGTCGAGCACCATCAAGGTCTCCTCGTCGGCATGGTACCGCCCCTCGCCGTGTGCGATGGGAATGAGCAGCGCCCGGTCCTCAAGACCGCGTGTGAGGTCGGTGTCGAAGGTCTGGGGCCGGACGTGGACGTTGCGGCAGACGAACCGCTGGCCCGCGTTGTGCAACAGCGCCCCGGGCAGCAGGCCAGCCTCGCAGAGTACCTGAAAGCCATTACAGACACCAAGGACCTTGCCCCCCCTCCGGGCGTGTTCGACCACCTCGTTCATGATGGGAGAGAAGCGCGCGATGGCACCCGATCGCAGATAATCCCCATACGAGAACCCCCCGGGCAGGACCACCACATCCACCCCCTTCAGGTCATGCTCCTTGTGCCAAAGCCGCTCCACGGGAACCCGCAGGACCTGCTCAAGCACATGCACCATGTCCTCATCGCAGTTCGAACCAGGGAAGGTGACAACGCCGAACTTCATGTTCTCGAATGGTCGACAAAGGTAGCTCAGGCCGGCCACTGACCTCCGATCGCCAGCATTACCAGGAGCAGCACGATCACTTCCCCCACCCAGGGCCTGCGCATGGGAAGCAGCAGGTAGGTGGCCAGCAACGACATCGGCAGGGCGACCAATACGGACGGCCAGCGGCCATGGGTGAACAGCTCGAACGCCACGAGCACTGCGAGCGTCACCACATGTGCCAGCGTTGCGGCCATCATGCCCTTGCCCCGCATGACGCGATGCCCGTAGGAGCCCGCATAGGCCAACAAGGATCCGACCAGGAGCAGCACGAGCGCGGCGATCGAAAGGTGCGCGAACCGGGGGGAATCCCATGCCGAGGGGAGTTCCTGCCGCATGACGGTACCCAGCGGACCGGCCATGGGCAGCTCCAGCAAGCGGCCGGCCAGGAGTGCGAGATGCACAGTTACAAGCACGCCGACGAGCGGCACCACGTACTCACGCCAGGAGAACGGCCTGAGCACGGACACCGTGGCCCATATCGCCACCACCATGAACGCAAAGGGCAGATAGATCAGCGCCGCGATCCCGGTCAACAACCCTGCATCGAACAACGGGGAAAGGACCCGCTGACCACCCTGGACCCCGAGGGTCCGATGCATGGCCAGGAGCACCAGCGGCATGGACAGCAGGGCAGGTCCCAGGGAAAGCCCAGTAGGTCCGGCGGCAAGCAGCAGCAGGAAGAGCAGGGCAGGAAGCCGGGTGCGTCGATCGTAGACCTCATGCAGGTTCGCCAGTCGATCCAGCAGGACCAACACCAGGATGACAGCGACCAGCCCAAGCAAAGGGCCTGTCCAGGGAGCTCCATCCACCAGGCGGGCCACCGGGGTGAACAAGGGCATGTGCTCACGTTCGGCAAGACCATTGGGATGCATGAACACCGGCACCCACAGGACCGGAAGGGCCACGAGCAACAGCAGAAAGGCTGCCGGGCGGTCGGGGCGGAACAGGCGGTATAACATGGTGACCGGGCTCAACGCGATCGGGTCAACCGGCTATCTTTGCAGCGAACCCAGATCATCATCCGATGCAGGAAGTGTTCTTCAGTATCGCCCGGTTCCTCGAGGCCACCTTCGACTGGTTGCTGGTGCCTTTTGGCTGGATGCCCGTGATCGCCTTCTCGCTGATCCTGGGTTTCGGAGCCTTGTACTGGCTCATGTTGCAGGTCCGGTACAACCGCAGTGCTCGGGAAAGGAACGAGCGCATCTGAGGCGTGGTTGTTCTCAGTGCCCACCACGGGCACCGGCCGGTTGTCGCACCAGATCGTGGCCGATGTCGCTCCGGAACGTCCTTCCTTCGAATGCGATGAGCCCGGCGCTCTTGTAAGCATTGGCGATCGCATGTTCAATG
>JAGQVN010000217.1 GCA_020437905.1 Flavobacteriales bacterium | reverse complement strand
ATACATCGCCAAGCCGATGCGTGACTTGACATTGAGCTTCTCGAACAGCGCGTTCCGGTAACCGTCTATGGTCTTCGGGCTCAGGCACATCACATCGGCTATCTGCGCGTAGGTCATCTCCGAGCCGACATACTTGAGGAGTTCTTTCTCCCGGTCGGAAAGGCCATCGCCTACCGCCTCTCCCCCGCCCTGCCGGGCCCGGAACAACACTTCCCCCATGGCCGGGGTGAAGTAGATGCCCTTGTCCATGACCGAGCGGATGGCCCGCTCCAGCTCCTCGCTGCCCGCGATCTTGGGGACGAAGCCATGGACACCCAGTTCCACCATGCGCAGAAAGACAGTTTCCTCGTCCTTCATCGTGAGGCAGAGCACCCGGACCTGAGGATGCTCCTTGTGCAGCCAGGCCATGGTCTCAAAGCCGTCCATCTCGGGCATGCTCACGTCCAGGATCACGAGGTCGGGAATGTTCTTCCCTTCCCGGAACATGCGCACGAGCTCCCTGCCATCGTGCACCGCGTACAACACATGGCATCGGGAAAAGCTTTCCACCATGTCCTGGATGGCCTTGGCGATCATCTTGTGGTCATCGACCACCACGACGCGGATCGTGTCATCCATGGTTCTTCAGGTGAAGGTGAAGGTGAAGGCGTGTGCCAGCGCCAGGTTCTGAATAGAACTCGAATGTCGCTCCGATGGACCGGGCACGTTCCGCCATGTTGTCGAGGCCATTCCGGCTATGCTTGGCGCTCAGGTCGAAGCCCTTGCCATCATCAAGGAGCGTGATCGTGATACCCTGTATTCCAGAAGTGATGCTTGCACTCAGTTCCTTGGCAGCTGCATGCTTCAGGGAATTCTGGAAGAACTCCTGCGCAATGCGGACCACGACCATTTTGGAACGTTCATCGACAGCCACTTCTCCTTCCGCATGAAAGCTCGTACGCACGGCGGATATCTTCCCGAGGCGATCCATCTCCAGCCTCATGGCCGTGACCAGGTCCAAGTCCTTCAGGCGTTTGCTGGTCAGCGACCGGGCCAGGGTGCGTACGTCATCGATGGTTCCCACCAGGACCTTTTCCGCCGCGTTCACCTCTTCCAGGTCCGTGCGCTTGCGGGCGTTGTCCAGGTAGAGCTTGGCCAGGGTCAGTTCCTGGACCACACCGTCATGCAGTTCCATGCCCATCTGCATCAAGGTACCATCGCGGATCTCATGCTCCAGTTCGGCAAGCTGCCGTACGTGCTCCAGTTCGGCCGCCTGCCGTTGCTCCATGGATCTTCGCTTACTGCGGTAAAAGAATACGATGAAGGTGATGAAGCCGATGCTGATCAGCAGCATGGCCACGATGGTCGCCGTCATGGCTACGATCACTCCGTCCTCGCCCATAGAAGTCCGACGGCGTATGTGGAATAATACAGCGAAGATGCGGCCATCTTGACGTTCATCACGGGCCAGTCCGCCGGACTGATCTTGTGCTCGATCATGTAGTTCAAGATCATCATTACGGGGATATCAGCGGCCAGGAACAGGAACAAGCCTGCGCTGATCCACAGGTAGTACCTGCGGTGCAATGGCACGACCACCTCCTGGACCAGCAGGATCTCATGAAAGAACAGCAGGATACATCCAAGGATGAACAAGGCCCCCAGGATGTACGTGTAAGTCTGGATCGTAGCGGTCATGGATTGCAGGAAGAGCGTGTTCACGATCGCGAACAGCCCCAGCAGACCGAGCCCGATCAGGATCATGCGCCGGAACTTCAAGGTGCTGATGCTCCACTGGAAAAAGACCGCATAGCACAGCCATTCCACAAGGACGAGGGAATTGACCGTTACCAGGGAGGTCGCTTGCGATGGCAGGACTTGGAACTTGTTCAAGGACTCTCCCAGCACGACCAGGAGCAGGAGAAACACCAGGAGCAGCGACCTCCTTGTGCGGTGCCGGTATGCGAACCAACACATGCACAGGAAGGCCACTACTTCCGTGGCATAGCTGAGTTCAGCCAGGAGGTTGTTCATGTTCACATCCCTCCGACCAAGCAATCGATCTGTTTGATCATAGAGTCTTCCCAGGGGCAGATCAGCGGCGGACAGATCTGGTTATGGTTTGCCGACGGAGGGGTCGCCCCAGGTTCAGGGATCCAGATCGGTATTGCTGGGTTCTGACCACCGGTACTTCGTAGACAGTCTTCACTCCAAATGTCACTGGTCAGCAAGGGCGTAAATCCGAGCGTATGAGAATCATGATAGCCTTCAGGTGCTCCACTTTGCCTGTGTTGCGGTAATGGATCATATCTGAGATAATAAATGCGGATCATGTCAGGCTCCAAGGAATTCTCGCAAACGCCCATGTTCTTGATCCTGCAGATATAGTTCTCCAGCTGTTCGATAGAGACGTCCAGGTACCTAGCGTCGAAACGATCCTCCGCTGTCAATCCAGGCATGCATAGTGCCCTTGAAGCTGGCACTCCTTCATGGGTCTCAAAGTATGGAGATGTCAATTTCCAAACCTCATCGCGATAGTTGATCATGTACCGCTTGAGGTCCTCGAATTGTAAATGGGTATAGAGTTGCTCATCGCAGCACACCTCATTGGTCCATTTACAATCACCCACTGTCATGGCATGCCCGGTTGGTTTACCATCGTCCATTTTCTTGTCCGTATCGGGTTGGGCCGAACAAGCCTGAACGAACAGGACCGTGACCCACAAGAGATTACT
>JAGQVN010000020.1 GCA_020437905.1 Flavobacteriales bacterium | reverse complement strand
AGCGGTACCCAGGTGGCCAGGCCACCGATGAGCACGACCGCTGCAAGCACGAAGACGAGGTCCGTGGGGAGGACCTTGACCGGATAGGAGCCTACGACAGAACCGGTAAGGGCGATGATCCCGAAATGCTGCTGGAGGAGACAGAGCAACAAGCCCAGCCCAATGCCTATGGCGGCGCCCACACCCACGATCAGTATCCCTTCGAAGAGGAAGATCGAGCGGGTCAGCCCGCTGGTCCCACCCATGCTTCGCAACACCCGCATGTCCTCCCGTTTCTCGATCATCATCATGGTCAGGGATGCAATGATGTTGAAGGCCCCGATGGCTCCGATGAAGCTGAGCACCAGGAAGGTGAACCACTTCTCGCTCTGCGTGGTGCTGTACATCAGGGCGTTCTTCTGGTATCGGGTCCGGACCAAATAGGCAGGACCAAGCAGTGCTTGGACCTCCCGTGCGCCTTCGTCGAGGTCAGCTTTGTCAGGCAGGTCCAGCTCAAGGGCGGAGGCTTCGCGATGGTAGTGCAACACGTTCGAAGCCAGTTCGAAGGGAAGGAGGAAATACTGTGTGTCGAAATCGATGTTGATGCTGAAGGAACCGGAGACCGCCACATCCATGCGCTCGAAGGCCCCCTTCTCGAAGGTGCTCAGCTTCTTTCCGCGGATCGGCGCACTGATCCGGAGCGGGGTCATCACACCATCATCCAGTGGCACGCCCAGGTCCGACTTCAAGCCCAGGCCAAGCAGCGCGGTCCCTGAATTGGCATTGCGGAGCGATGCATCACCAGAGTACAGGTAAGATCCCATGCGGCTCATTTCCAGGTACTGTTCCTGAACACCTTTCATGCGTGCCACGGCCTGCTGCTCGCCGCTCTGCAACAGGACGTTCTCCTCGATGATCCAGCTGCTCGAAACCGCCCTGCTGCGTTGCATGACCGCTGCCAGGTCCAGGCTGTCCATGCCCATGGTCTTCCCCTCCCGCGGGGTGATGGTCAGGTCCTGATCGAACGGACTGTAGATGCTGTCCACCAGCTCGCCGATCCCGTTCATGGTGCTGAGCACCACGACCATGGCAGCTGTGACCACGGCGATGACCGCGATACTGATCAGGGTGATCAGGTTGATGGCCTGATGCTTTCGCTTGGCGAGCAGATAGCGGCGGGCGAAGAGCAGTGGCAGGTTCATGCGAGATCGGCGCGAAGGCCCATCAACCGGTCATTTCCATGCTTTCACGATCAATCCGGTGCCGGTCGGGTGCGACATGCGCACGTCGGCGAAATTGAGGATGAAAGCAATGGGATAGACCACGAGGTAGTAGACCGGCAGGAGAACATAGAACAGAGGGCTCGCTCCGAGCATGAGAAGTGGGAACTTCATGCTCAGTCGCCAACTGAGCTTGCCCGGTGCACCGTAGCTGTAACGTGCTTCCACCCGGCGGAAACCGTTCCGCAGGCACTTGTCCCGGATGTCATCGATGTTATATCCGTCACGCACATGTTCCTCGATGAACGACCCTTCGCCCTCCTCGTGCACATCACTGCCCCCCAGGTCGCTGGGTGTGCTGATGATCAGCATACCCCCGGGTTTCAAGGAACTGCTGTAACACCGCAAGGCAGCCTCATCCTCCTCGATGTGCTCCATCACATCCACGCATACGACCAGGTCATAGGCGGAAGGTCGCGTATGGGTCGTAACGTCGTCCAGCATGAAGCGGACCCGCGGCCTACCTATCCGGGTGAAGAAGGCATTGCAATCGGCCACCTGTTCCTCCTTGACATCCACGGCCGTGATCCGCCAATGCGAAGAGCGCGAACTCAGCCAATAACTGTACTGCCCGAAACCCGCACCGGCATCGTACAGGTGAAGGTCCTGCTCCCGTTTTCCCTGCTCCCACTTCCGCAGTTCAGCATGGATATGCCAGGCGCGCAGGAGCAGCAGGTCCAGCAGCCGGTAGAACACGCGGCGCAGAAAGGGTGTGCGATCAAAGACCTCACCCAAGCGGCGCTTTACAGGGTCATACCGCATGGATCACTGCTTCAGCAGACGGTCGATCTCCTCGGCGCGGTCCAGGGAGTCGTCCAGATAGAAGTGCAGATCAGGCACGATCCGAAGCTGCTTGCCTACTCGTCGCCCCAGCATGCCGCGAAGATGCTGGGCATGGTCACGGATCTTCTGCATCGCTGCCTCCTTCTCCTTCACTGGGAAAAGGCTGACGTACACCTTGGCCAGGCCAAGGTCCGGGCTTACGCGCACCCCGGTCACGGTGATCATGCCCCCGGGCAGCAGCACGGTGTTCTCCTGTTGCATGACGTGGGCCATTTCCTGCTGGATGAGGCTGTTCACCTTGTTCTGTCGCACGCTGTCCATGGAACGGCGAAGATAGCGCCCTCGGCCGCGTCGGCCGGGCAATTGCGGTAACTTCGCCGCTCGCGATGCGCAACTTCTTCCGCGTCCTTCGCTATGCGGGCCCTTATAGGCACTATGCCGTGCTGAACGTGGTGTTCAACCTGTTCAGTACGCTCTTCCACCTGGCCTCCCTGTTGGTCTTCATCCCATTCCTGAACCTGCTGTTCGGGCAGACCCCGCCGCCCACGGAACGACCGGTGATCGAAAGGAGCCTCGAAGGGCTCCAACGACTGCCGGAGCTTTTCAACTGGGCCATGAGCGGATACATCCAGGAACACGGACAGGTCGGGGGTCTCGTGTTCATCTGTGTGGTCGTCGCGCTGTGCTTCCTGCTGAAGAACATGTTCCGCTACTTCGCTCTGTGGGCCATTGGTATCCTTCGGAACCGGGCGGTCCGCGATCTGCGGAACGACCTCTACGACAAGATACTGGAGCTTCCCCTGAGCTACCATGGCGGAGAGCGAAAGGGACACATCATAGCACGCCTCACCAACGACGTGCAGGAGATCGAGTTCAGCATCATGAACTACATCGAGATGATCTTCCGGGAGCCGATCACCATCATCCTGTCCCTGGCGATCATGATCGGTATATCTCCCAAGCTCACACTGATCGCCCTGCTGTTGTTGCCCATCAGCGGCCTTATCATCGGGCGGATCGGCAAGAGCCTGCGTCGGGAAGGATTGCGGGCACAAGGGAAGGCCGCCGATCTGTTGAGCACGGTGGAAGAGTCGCTTTCGGGCATGCGCGTGATCAAAGCCTTCAACGCCGAGGCGACCATGCAGCGGCGCTTCCGCAGGGAGAACGAGATGCTGAACCGCCTGAATGTCTTCACGCTGCGACGGAGGGACCTGGCCTCGCCCTTAAGCGAATTCATGGGCGCCATGGTGATGGTGATCCTGGTCTACCTGGGAGGAAGCCTGGTGATCGGGGAGGAAGCCAGCCTGAGCGGTGGTGAGTTCATCGGTTACATCATCATGTTCAGCCAGTTGTTGGCGCCTGCCAAGGGCTTCACCACCGGTTACTACTGGATCCGGAAGGGCTCGGCCAGTGCAGAGCGCGTGTTCGAGCTGTTGGCCGTGGAGAACACCGTAAAGGAAGCTCCTGATGCGCGTTCCATCGGATCGTTCGAGGATCGCATCACCTTCGAGCAGGTCACCTTTGCCTATGAAGAACATCCTGTGCTGAAGGATGTCGAGCTGGTCGTTCCCAAGGGGAGGAGCGTGGCCTTGGTGGGTACCAGTGGCGGAGGGAAGAGCACGCTGGCAGGTCTCCTGCCACGCTTTCATGATGTTACTTCCGGCGCGGTCAGGGTGGATGGGAACGACGTCCGCGAGCTGCGGCTCAAGGACCTGCGCGCGTTGATGGGTATCGTCACCCAGGACAGCATCCTGTTCAACGACACCGTGGCCAACAACATCGCCTTCGGAAAGACCGGCGTGTCCTCCGCGGATATCGAGGCGGCGGCGCGCGTGGCCAACGCGCACGAGTTCATCATGGCCCTGGAACAGGGCTACCAGACCAACATCGGCGATCGCGGAGACCGCCTGAGCGGAGGGCAGAAGCAACGGATCGCGATCGCTCGTGCCGTGCTCAAGAACCCACCCATACTGATCCTCGATGAAGCGACGAGCGCCCTGGATACCGAGAGCGAGCGTCTGGTGCAGGAGGCCCTCTACCGGATGATGGAAGGACGCACCAGTCTCGTGATCGCGCATCGGCTCAGCACGATCCAGCATTGCGATGAGATCTGTGTGATCCACCAGGGTACGATCATCGAGCGTGGCACGCACCAGCAGCTGTACGCGGCCCATGGCCAGTATCGCAAGCTCTGTGACATGCAAGCCTTTTCGTGAAATGAGGGACTACGCATATTCCGCCAACCTGTCCGCGAAGACCCGCATACTGAACGTCATGCGTCGCGTCTTCCAATGGCCTCCATTGGAACGCATCCTGCGTGACCGTGTCCAAGGGAAGGACCCCCGTTCGACGGTGGGTCGGCTGGTCCCGCCGGAGTACTTGTACCCGCCAGGCTCCTGGCGTTCCATTACCATGAACGGTCTCCAGTACCGGCTGGACCTATCCAATGCCACGGACCATGGTGCCTACTTCGGCATGGCGGACAGCGGTGATGAGCATTTCCAACGGCTCCTTCGGCCTACGGATGTGGTGGTCGATATCGGGGCCAACATCGGGATACGCACACTGGCTTTTGCCCGGTCCGTTCCCATGGGCCGGGTCATCAGTTTCGAGCCGCACCCGGCATCCTTCAAGCGATTGCAGGAACATGTGGCCTTGAACAAATTGACACACGTTCAAGTGGTGAACAAAGGGATCGGCCCCATGGAGCGAAGCGAGCGTCTCTTCGAGGTGGTCAGCAGCAATTCAGGCATGAACCGCATCGTGGCCGACCCCGACCGCATGGGAGACCTTCCCTATATCGAGGTCCGCATAGCGCCGCTTCATACCGAGCTTCAGGCCCTGGGTATCGGCCATGTGGATGCCATCAAGCTCGATGTGGAGGGTTTCGAGATGGAGGTCCTGCGCGGTGCGAAGGAGGTCCTGGAGCGAGACGCGCCGATACTGTTCATCGAATTGGACGATGACAACCTGCGCGAGAACAGAAGCTCGGCCCAGGAATTGCTGGCCAGTCTCAGCGCCTTGGGCTATACGGTCGTTGAAGCCATGGACCAGGCACCTGTCCGAAAGGACCTGGACCATTGCCACTTGGATATCATCGCGACCAAGGCGTGATCAATCTTCCTTGTTCCTGAACAATCGGTCGAAGAACCCCTTCTTCTTCTTCGGAGGTGTCGGGTGGTCCGGTCGTGTATAGTCCTTGACAGGTTTCCGGGCTTCCGGACCCTGCTTGCCAAGCCCGTCCATAAAATGCCTGAGGCCATTGTATTTCCTCCAACTTGGACAATCCATATCGGTCCGGTTAGGACGGTCGGTGAGATACATCCTCCTGAGGGACGAAGAGCGCTCCATTTCCTTGAGGATACCACCCGCGATCGGGAGGGCCAGCTGTGAGCCGGAGCCTGCTGATGACCGGAAATGGACCGATGGGTCCATGGCCCCTACCCAGATACCCAGGACCAGGTCCTTCGTATAGACCATGAACCAGGCATCGGAATGCTCCTGTCCCGTACCGGTCTTCCCGGCAAGTTCGGACCGCACCCCGAACCTGGTCCGCAGGGGGGACCCCGTGCCTTCATCGACCGCGCGCTGCAACATGGCGGTGATCGTCGTGGCTGTCCCCCGATCCAGGACCTGATGTTTTCTGGGTGCTTTCGCCTGATAGATCACCTTGCCGGACGCATCGGTTATCCGATCGATCGTGCGAGGTTCGGCACGCTGGCCCGTGTTGGCGAACACCGAATACGCACTCACCAGTTGCCAAAGGGAAACGTCCACAGCACCCAAGGCAACGGCCGGATGCTCGAGCGCCGCGGTCGGCAGCCCCATTCTCTCGAACACACGGGCAAGCGTCTCTGGCCCCGTCCTGAAGTAGAGGTCCACGGTCGGCAGGTTCAACGAGCGGGTCAAGGCATACCACAGCGGCACCTCTCCGCCGAGGCTATCGGGGGCGTAGTTCTGGGGGGACCAATCGTTCCATTCCGGGTAGTTGCGTGGTCTGTTATCGAGGTAGGTACAGGGTTCCATGCCACCTTCGAGAGCAGCGGCATAGAGGATCGGTTTGATGGTGGAAGCTGCTCCTCGCTTTGCGTGCACCAGGTCGTACGGGAGATAGCGGAAGTGGCCACCACCGACCCACGCTTTCACGTCGCCGCTAGCCGGGTCCATCAACAAGACTGCGCCATGCAACAACTTGTGATAGTGCCACAAGCTGTCGAGCCTGGTGATACTGTTCACGCGAAGCCCGCCGTGATCGTAGAGTTCGCGCATGGCCCGCACGGCTCCAGCATGTCGCTCGTTGGCGGGTAATTGCAGTTCCCATCGCTTCCGGTCCCTCCGACCGGCCAGTTCCTTGTCCAAAGCAGGTTGAACGCGCTGCAGGTGTCCGGCCGCGGAACGGGCGGCGAGCCGTTGGAGATCGGGTTCCAGTGTCGTGTGGATCCGAAGCCCATCGGTGCGCAGGTCGTGGCTATCGCCATCCGACTTGGTCAGGCCTTCCAGGATCGCGGTCGCTTCGTGTTCCACTTGTGCGTTGAAGTAGCCATACAGATCGAAGGCGTCCGTTCCGCGGTAGTTCAATTCGATGGGCAGCGCCTGGAGGCGTTGCAGTTCCGCCAGGTCCAGATGCCCCTGTTCGCTCATCGCCCGCAGTACCACGTTCCTTCGGCTCCGCGCGGCCTCGGGGTGCAGGCGCGGGTTGTAGGTGGTGTTGGCTTTGAGCATGCCGATGAGCACTGCTCCTTCCTGGACATCCAGACTTCGTGCGGGCTTGCCGAAGAACCGTTGCGCGGCCGCCTCGATCCCGAAGAGGTTCTCGCCGAACGGGACCGAATTCAGATAGAGCAGCAGGACCTCTTCCTTGGAATAGACCTGCTCAAGCCGATAGGCCAGCAAGGCTTCCTTAGTCTTGTTCACCGGCATGGTCAAGGGACCGTGGGACCCACGACCGTACAGGTTCTTCACGAGCTGTTGACTGATGGTGCTTCCTCCACCACCGCTTCGATCGCGGCCCAAGATCGTTCTGAACAGGACGCGGAGGTAGCTCGCCCCATCCACGCCTTGATGCGAAAAAAAGCGGGCATCCTCGATGCTGACCAAGGCAGCAATGAGATGTTCCGGCACGTCGTCCATACGGATGTTCGTGCGCTCCTTGGCGAAGAATTTACCGATGATGGTGCCATCAGCGGCGAGCACCAGCGAGGCTTCCTCCTGCCGGATATGCGCCAGTTCCTCCTTGCTGGGCAGGTCCCCGAACAGGCCTTGCTCGACCATGATAACAAGGACGGCGAAGGCGACCATCACCGCGCCTATCAACGATAGGAAGAACTTGGCCAGGGCCAACCCGTTCCCGGGCCGTCGTTGCTTCTTTCTTCTCACCAATTCTTCAGCACTGCTGCACGCGGACGTTCATGCTTTTCACAACGAGGTGGGAAACTCAAGGTGTTTGATAGATTGCCCGGGATGGGTGAGCGATGCGAAATTAGACCCTGTTCCCAGCGGAAGGGGCCCGATGATGGTTTTTGCAGCAGGATAGTTCAACGAAAGATCCGTATTTACATTTATCATCGACGCACTGTTCTAGGCAACAATGCGGTCGACACGACCCGAAATGTGTTTGGACCCAATGTTTTCTTCACATTATGCCAGTAGCTCGGCACGGAACTGATGCTGCTGGTCGGGTCGGGTCGAGCACGATCAGCGCGACCTTGTGGCGAAGACGCTATGTGCTTTTATCCTGGATGGTCTTGTCAGCACTGCTCGCAACGGTGTGGGTAGTACTGCAACCGCCCTTGTTCACCACCTCCATGAGGCTTTTTGTGGAATCGGGCTATCTGAAAGGAGAACCGATCGATGGTCAGATCAGAGCCTTGAGCCCCGAGGTACGAAAGGTCCTCCATTTCTCAACGAGTACCGCAGTGCTTGACCACGTGATCGGGGAATTGGACTTGATCACGCATTATCGATTGGATCCCGAAGCTACGATGGCAAAGGTGAGTGCAAGGAACCGTTTAATGGATCGCATGGATGTAAGTATGATGGACCGGAGTTTGATCGTCATTCGTGTGCGCGACAGGGATCGCATGATGGCCGTCCGCATTGCCCAGGTCATACAGAAACGGCTCATCGGCGTCGTTGAGGGGGATATGCGCGGACAGTTGCGGCGGTCGGCCTTGGTCCAGGAGCGGGTGTACAAGGGACTGCAGCGCCAGGCCGAGGACCTCGAAGCAAGCGTACAGGCATTGTTGGACAGCTCCAGATCGGCGCTCAAGAGCGAGGATCTCTGGGGGCCTTTCGCTTTGAAATATCAGCGCATGCTGGATCAAATGGCCCACACACAAATGGAACTGGCCAGTGTGCTGCAGGTCCGTCGCATCAATGCAGGACTATCCAGCAAGGAGGAGCAGGTCCCAATCAAGGTGGTACAGCGGCCCGAACCTGACCTGAGCACCTCGGTCATCCGTGCGGGGATCGTCCGTGTTGTATCGCTGGCGCTCATTTCTACCCTGATGCTGATGTTCTTGATGGCCGCCTGGCTGAAGGGTGGCGATGCATTGCTAAGCACCTTGAAGGACCTGGATGCCTTGGGACCGGGGAATCGGAACCCTTCCGGGAACGGACAACTCGCAGAGCGCTCTCAAATGGCGACCGAGCTTCAGGCGATCGAACCCTGACGATCGACCCTGATCGCTCGCATCTTTTGAAGTGCTATCCAGGCTGCGCACCACCAGAACGGCGCGGCCAGTTTCGGATCGGTCAGGAAATTGTTCACGCCCGCGTGGATCAGGTAGGAGACAGTGCCGAACACGGCCACCGAATGGAATGGGATCGCCCTCATTCGTTGACCCAGGGTCCTTGACAACGGCATGGTGAGCAGGATCCCAGCCAGCACCAACCAGGGTGCGCCCAAGACGCCCCCACCTTCGCTCACGGCAAGAAGGTACTCGGAATGCGCCGTGCCTCCACCGGAAAGAGTACGCTGCGGATGGTCACGCACGTGAAGGCCATTGGGGTTTCCCCAGATCGGCTTCAACCTGGTGTGCGCGTGAATGTCACTGTGCATAGGCCCGGAGGTCGTTGCATCCACGAACGTGGGAAGATGATCTTGATAGGTGCCCGGCCCCTGACCCGTAATCGGCTCGTCCAAGAACATGGACCAAGCTGCGCGCCATCGCATGATCCGATCCGCGTTGCTGGGCTCGTCCGAATCAAGCAATGAGCTCCACGTTCGGCCGAGGCCCATGCCATGTTGCCCATGGATCCGCGGCGATGCAGGTTTCGTCACGAGCAAGATCACGCCCAGCAGGATCGCAGCGGAACCCGCCAGAAGCCATCTATTCCGCGGGGAGTTCATCCATGCCATGCTTACACTGATCGAAGCGATCATGAATGCCAGCCAAGCTCCGCGTGAATAAGCGAAGACGAGTGCACAGATGGCAACGATGACCAATGTTACGTGCAACACCGTCCATCCCGGCGGTGCAGGAACCGGTCGCTTTGCGAAGGCATGGAATAGGAATACAGGGATCACGAAACACAAAGCAGCTCCATAGGCCGTATGGTCCACGAAAAAGGGAAAGGCGGCATGGTTCGAGGCCGCGCGGTCCAACCCGTTCCAACCACTGTTCAAGGCGGCGTAGAACATGATCGGTGCCAATGCCCAGGCATATCGTTCAAGGCACTGCCTGGCGTTCACCATGCCCGTTCTGGGGAACCAATAGAACGTTAGGATGAAGGCCCACTGTACAGCCATTGCTTTGACGGAGACTACGTGGTCGGTAGAGAACAATGCGCCTATCAAGTGCCCAGCCATGAGCGCAAGAACAAGCGTGTCGATAACAGTGAATGGACCAATACGATCGACCGTCTTCTTCAAACCGCTATGAAGGGTCCGTATCGAACCCCAGATCACAGCAATAGCCACTAACGGTTCCGCAGGAACATCCACTTCCAGACCAAGACCGGGAAAATAGAAGCGGATGCTCAACGGAAGGCTCAACACAAGGACAAGCCACAGCGCTTTCCAGCCACGCGTGACCGGGAACGTCGCGACATGGTCCCGAGCCTGTTCCATCGTTCACCGAAAGTAAAAGGACGTGCCGACGAACGATCTTAACCCCTCCCTTCAAGGTACTGGTCCCCATAAAGCAGGTCGCTCTCATAGGGGTATCGGCTGAGGTGAATGGCCTTCACGCGCTCATACAGCAGTTTGCGGAGGCCATCGATGTTGATGCGTTGAGCCGCACTGATGAAGATGCATTCCTGGCCTTCCATCCTTGCCATCCAGGAATCCTGCAGTTCCTGTAGACTGAACTGTTCGCTGCGCTTCGGCTCCAGGTCATGCGGGTCGCGTGGTTCGGGAGTGTAGGCATCGATCTTGTTGAATACCACGACGGTCGGTTTGTCGCCTGCGCCGATCTCATTCAACGTCTGCTGTACGGTGTGGTAGTGCTCCTCGAAGTTGTGGTGGCTGATATCCACCACGTGAAGCAACAGGTCGGCCTCGCGTGTTTCGTCCAGGGTGCTCTTGAAGCTCTCGATCAACTGGTGCGGCAACTTGCGGATGAACCCGACCGTATCGCTGACCAGGAAAGGCAGGTTGCCCAGCACCACTTTCCGGACAGTAGTGTCCAGTGTGGCGAAGAGCTTGTTCTCCGCAAAGACCTCACTTTTGCTCAGCAGGGTCATCAGGGTGCTCTTGCCCACGTTCGTATAGCCGACCAGGGCAACCCTCA
Organism: Flavobacteriales bacterium; assembly: GCA_020437905.1. GTDB lineage: Bacteria > Bacteroidota > Bacteroidia > Flavobacteriales_F > PHOS-HE28 > PHOS-HE28. The sequence goes on along the minus strand of JAGQVN010000020.1, from coordinate 5,451 downwards.
CCAGCTTGCCCCGATTGCCCCGCTGCGTGGCCATCTGCCGGTCGATCTGTGCCAGCTGTTTCTTCAATAGGGCTATCCGGTCGCGGACGATCCGACGGTCGGTCTCGATCTCCTTTTCTCCGGCTCCGCCGCGGGTCCCGGTACCTCCGCGCTGGCGTTCCAGGTGGGTCCAAAGTTTGGTAAGGCGAGGAAGCATGTACTGGTACTGCGCCAGCTCCACCTGTGTTTTGGCATGGGCCGTGCGTGCCCGCTGAGCGAAAATGTCCAGTATGAGCCTGGGCCGATCGAGCACCGGACGCCCGAGGGCCTTTTCGAGGTTGCGCTGTTGGGCGGGAGTAAGTTCATCATCGAAGATAACCGCCGCCTTTTCATGGTCCTCGAGCCAGGCCTTGACCTCTGCCAGTTTCCCACTGCCGATGTACGTGCGTCCGTCAGGGGCAAGCAACCGTTGCGTGTAGCGTTTCAAACTGCGGATACCGGCGGTCTCGGCCAGGAACTCCAGTTCGTCCAGGTATTCCTTCACCGTATCGGCGTTCTGATCGTCGGTGATCAGACCGACCAGCACCGCGGTCTCGGTTCCTCCGGGGAGGGTCTTCTCGTCGATCATGGTCGCTTGCCAAGCGCGCGCACATGGTCCACCACCGCTTCGATCTCCTCGGCGGTGAGGACCCTGCCGTACGGCATCATCAGCCCTTTGCCATTGGTCACCAACGCGATCATCTCCTTTTTGGAGAGCTCCGACATCGTCAGGTCCTTGGCGCCGCTCAGGCCCAATTTACCGTCATCGCCGTGACAGAGGACACATTGGCCGGCGTAGATCGCGGCACCATCAGTGGCCGCAGTACCGGATGGATGACCGGGGTCCGACCCGCAACCCAGCAGCATCGCGAAGAGAAGCAAGGGGAACAACAACAAGCGTCTCATAACCAGCCCAGGTCATGTCCCACACTGCGAAAGGGCCAGGGGATCGCTGCCATCATCAGCACAAAACCCAGCAGGTAGAATACCGCGACGAGCAACTGCTTGCGCGATTCCAACTTCGCGCGTTTGGCCAACACCCGCCCAAGGGTGACCAGGGTAATGGCGATGATCATCGAACCGATATGTTCATACTTCCAGAAACGCTGATGCTCCCCGCTCATGAACTGAAAGGCCTCGAAACGCGTGGCATACAGGATAAGGCCCAAGGCCAGCTGAACATGGCACAGCACCACGGCGATGATGGCGACCTGGCGCTCATAGATGAGTATTGGACTGCGCAGGACCAGGCCCTTCAGGGCCAGCACGCCACCGGCCAATACGAACAACAGCACACCATAGCGCAGCAGGCTATGGAAGAAATCGAGCACCGGGGTCATCGCAGGAAGAGGAGCAAGCGTATCGGAGGCAGCGAAGGTAGTTGTTCGCAAGCAGGAGTAGACCGCTTGATGCTGGTCCGCGTCCGAGTGCCGGAACGTACACTGGGATCACGATCGCACGATCCGCTTTGGATATCCCACTTCGCACCGCCAACAGCCACCCTGGACCGCCGCTACCTTTGGCGCCGCATGCAGCGGAACGAGAGCGGGGACCTGATCGGCAAGGCGATCGAAGCGGCTGAAGCGGCCTGTCGGGAGATCCTGGCGGTGTACGGGACCAGCTTCACCGTGGAACAGAAGGAGGATCGAAGTCCGCTCACCGAGGCCGACCTTCGGGCGCACCGGGCCATTTCTGCGGTCCTGAAAGCGACCGGGCTTCCCATCCTGAGCGAAGAAGGGAAGGCCATCCCCTTGCCCGAGCGTCAGGCGTGGGAACGGTATTGGCTGGTGGATCCCCTGGACGGCACCAAGGAGTTCGTGAAGCGCAACGGCGAGTTCACCGTGAACATCGCGCTGATGGGGCGCGACGAACTGCCGCTGGGACCGCTTGGGTCCCATCGGCCGCTGGGTGGCGTGATCGCAGTGCCGGTGAAGGACCGCGTCTATTTCGCCTGGGAAGGCGGTGGTGCCCACCGCCAGGACAAGGCCGCAACTTTTGCAGGCAAGGATGCGTATGACCGGGCTTCCAGCGCAATGCGAATACCAGTGCCCCATCAACGCGAAGCATTCACCGTGGTCGCCAGCCGTTCCCACCAAAGTGTGGAGACCCAGGCTTTCATCGAGCGGATGCGGAAGGAGCACGGAGCGGTGGAGACCACGAGCATGGGCAGTGCCCTTAAGATCTGCTTGGTGGCCGAAGGTGCCGCGGACGTGTATCCGCGCTACGCCCCCACTATGGAGTGGGACACCGCTGCAGGACATGCCATCGCGCTGGAGGCGGGCAAGGACCTCGTGGATGTGACCACCGAACGAAGCATGCGATACAACCGACAAGACCTGGTGAACCAGTGGTTCATCGTGCAATAGAACATCATGGCGAAAACGACGAAAAAGAGCGCCCCAAAGGCGAAGGCCAAGACCAACAAAAAGCGCAAAGTCGCGCTGATCACCGGGGTCACCGGTCAGGACGGTGCCTACTTGAGCGAATTGCTCCTGGACAAAGGCTACGAGGTGCACGGGGTGAAGCGACGCAGCTCGCTGTTCAACACCGACCGCATCGACCACCTGTACCACGACACGCACGAGAAGGGACTGCCCTTCTACCTGCATTACGGCGACCTGACCGACAGTGTCAATTGCCTGCGATTGGTCCAGCAGATCCAACCCGATGAGATCTACAACCTGGCTGCCATGAGCCATGTGGCAGTCAGCTTTGAGATGCCCGAATACACCGCCAACGCGGACGGCATCGGGACGCTGCGTTTCCTGGAGGCCATCCGCATCCTGGGCATGGAGAAGAAGACCAGGTTCTACCAGGCCTCCACCTCCGAATTGTATGGCGGAGTGCGTCCGCACGCGCAGAACGAAGAGACGCCCTTCCACCCACGCAGCCCTTACGGGGTGGCCAAGCTGTACGGCTTCTGGATCACCAAGAACTATCGGGAGAGCTACGGCATGTTCGCGTGCAACGGCATCCTCTTCAATCATGAAAGCCCGCTGCGGGGTGAGACCTTCGTGACACGCAAGATCACGCGGGCAGCGGCCAAGATCAAGCTGGGGCTGCAGAAGACCCTGTACCTCGGCAACCTGGACGCCAAGCGCGACTGGGGACATGCCAAGGACTATGTGGAAGGCATGTGGCTGATGCTGCAGGCCAAGAAGCCGGACGACTACGTGCTGGCCACTGGCAAGACCTATTCGGTCCGCCACTTCGTGGACCTGGCCTTCGCAGAGGCCGGCATCAAATTGGAATGGAAGGGCAAGGGTGCCCAGGAGAAAGCCATCAACAAGAAGACCGGCAAGGTCGTGGTGGCCATTGACAAGCGTTACTATCGCCCAGCGGAAGTGGATCACCTGGAGGGCGACCCGCGCAAGGCCAAGCGTGAACTGGGCTGGAAGCACAAATACGACATCAAAGCCTTGGTGAAGGAGATGGTACGCGAGGACATCAAGCTCTTCGAGCGCGACGTCTATCTCAAGGAAGGCGGCCACGCGATCTTACACGAACAGGAATGATCGCTCAGGTAAGGGCGGATCATGATCCGCCCCAACAACGATCGATATGAACAAAACTGACAAGATCTACGTGGCCGGCCATCGCGGGATGGTAGGTAGCAGCATCGTGCGCAAGCTGGAGCGCGAAGGCTTCACCAACATCGTGACGCGCACCAGCAAGGAGCTGGACCTGAGGGAACAACAGGCCGTTCGTGACTTTTTTGCACAGGAGAAACCGGATCTGGTGGTGCTTGCCGCAGCCAAGGTGGGGGGCATCCACGCGAACAACACGTACCGCGCCCAGTTCCTCTACGAGAACCTGATGATCCAGAACAACGTGATCCATTCCAGCCATGAGCAGGGGGTGAAGAAGCTATTGTTCCTGGGTAGCTCGTGCATCTACCCGAAGATGGCCCCACAGCCCCTGAAGGAGGAGAGCCTGCTCACTGGTCCGCTGGAGCAGACGAACGAGCCTTACGCCATCGCCAAGATCGCGGGGATCAAAATGGCCGAGAGCTACCGGCGTCAGTATGGGAGCAACTTCATCAGTGCCATGCCCACCAACCTGTACGGGCCGAACGACAATTATGACCTGAACAACAGCCATGTGCTGCCCGCGCTGATCCGCAAGTTCCACACTGCCAAGGTGAAAGGGGAGGCCAGCGTGGAGGTCTGGGGAACCGGCAGCCCCCGCAGGGAATTCCTGCATGTGGACGACCTGGCCGATGCCTGCTTCTTCCTGCTGAAGAACTACAATGAAGAGTTGTTCGTGAACATCGGCACAGGCGAGGACCTCACCATCAAGGAACTTGCGGAGATGATCAAGGACGTGGTCGGCTTTGAGGGTGAGCTGAAGTGGAACACTGACAAGCCCGATGGCACCCCGCGCAAGCTCATGGACGTATCGCGCTTGCACGCCATGGGCTGGAAGCATCGGATCGATTTGCGCGAGGGCATCACCTCGGTATACGCGGACTTCGCCAAGAGCGAGTTGGCCCAGGTTTAGGCCGCGGCCCGGCGCTTAGCCCTACTTTCGCCTCGGCTGCTGTACCATGGGGGTCCGAGGCTGGTCGTGCGCGCGTGTGCCAGGGTTTTTCCTGGGGATGCTCTGTTCGGTCGTTCTGCAGGCTCAGCAGAACGATGTGCCCTTGAACCGGGACATGTACCTCGACCTGGAGAAGAACGCAGCCTGCCGGGGTTCGCGGACCCATGCCGGGTTGAAGCCTGTGATCCAGAGCCGTGCCGATCTGACCGGCGTGATGGGCTTTCGCAGGGACACGACTAGGAACTACTACAAGCTTACCGAGATCCTATTCCGCAAGCACCTGCTGCAGGTGCGCAAGCCCGGCTTCAGCTTCAATGCCGATGTGATGCTGGACCTGCAGATCGGACAGGATTTCCGCGACCAGACCGAATTCTCCGACACCACCCGCTTTTCCCAGAACACCCGTGGTGTGTGGATCAGCGGTGACATCGGTCCAAGGATATCCTTCCAGACGGCCTTTTTCGAGAACCAGGTCCTCTACCCGCAATACCTCTACTTCTATACCCAGGACCGGCAGGTGGTCCCGGGGCAGGGGAGGGTCAAGCCGTTCAACGGACGCGCCTATGATTTCGGTTGGGCCATGGGCAATGTGAGCTGGAGCCCGCGCCGCTGGTTGAATGTGCAGCTCGGTAACGGCCGCCATTTCGTGGGTCACGGATACCGGAGCATGCTGTTGAGCGATGCGACATCCCCGTTCCCCTATCTGAAGCTCAGTTACCTCGGACTCCAGGACAAACTGCAGTATTCCACGATCTATGCGCGACTGCAGATGCTGCAGCGCCTGCCTGCCGGGGAAAGCGCCGAAAGCCTGTTCTACTGGAAACGGGCCACGTTCAACCACCTCAGCCTTTCCCTGGGTCGGGTGGACATCGGTCTGTTCGAGGGGTCCATCTT
>JAGQVN010000019.1 GCA_020437905.1 Flavobacteriales bacterium | reverse complement strand
CGTTCCTCGAGCTTGTCGGAATGGATGATCGGAGCCCCCTCCAAGCGCTTCCCGCTCTTCGCGGGATCATCATCCACGAAGGCTTCAACGGCGACTCGTGCAGAACCATCCCGCTCCAAGGTCCGCTTGGTGATCAGTCCAGCCTCACCGGCGCCATAGATCAGGACGCGTAATCGCTGCTTCCCGGAACCCTTGGCGCGCAGATAAAGCAACTTCACGAGGATCCTTGCGGAGATCATGCCGATCATGGTGCCCATGGCGTCGATGATCAGGATGGAGAAGGGGAGGAGATACGTCCTGTCCAACATGTGGAACCGCAATGGATTGAACAAGGCCAACACCGCGGAGCCTGCAAGCACAGTGAGGAAAATGCGACGCGCATCGTCGGTCCCGGTGTGCCTGACCATGCTTCGATGGATACCGGCGATCCAGAACGAAAGCACCCGGATCAGGGCATAGACCGGCAAGGCTTGTCCGAGCAGCACCCATTCCAGCGTTGGCACTTCGAAATTGAACCGAAGCTGGTAAGCCGCCAGCAGTGCGATCGTCGCGATCAGCAGATCGATGAGCAGGACGATCCAGCGAGGCATGGCACGGAACGACATCAGGGGCGGATGGCCGAAGATAGGCCCCACCTATCTTTGGCAGGCATCGGGATCGCGCGACCCGATAGACCGTCTGTCATGCCGAAGATCTTGTTCGTTGCAGCGCATCGACCTGGACGCTCTCCAAGCCAGCGCTATCGGTTCGAACAGTTCCTGCCGTACTGGAAGAAGCATGGATGGACCGCCGAACTCACTTGGTTGATCGATGAAGCGGATGACGCGGTCTTCTACTCCAAGGGTCAGTTGGCCGGCAAGGCACGGATATTCCTGAAAGCGTGGCGAAAGCGGTGGGAGCACGTGCGCAAGGCGGCGGAAGCCGATGTCATTTTCGTTCAACGTGAAGCGTTCATGACAGGGTCGACCCGGTTCGAAAGAGCATTGAAGGCCTCGGGCAGACCGTTCATCTTCGATCTGGACGATGCCATCTGGCGATTGGATGTAAGCGAAGGCAATCGCCATTTGCGCTGGTTGAAGGACCCCGGCAAGACCGGACGGATCGCGGCCCTGGCCGACCTGGTCATAGCGGGTAATCCCCACCTCGGCGAACAAGCGGGAGCCTGGAACCGGAACGTCGAGGTGATCCCCACGGTGGTGGACACGGAACGCTACCAGGTCATCAGGAGCCGCGCGGAGGGGCCGGTCGTGATCGGCTGGACCGGCAGTCAGACCAGTATGACGCATCTACTCCCAGCGCTTCCGATGCTGCGCCGCATCCAGCAACGTTTCGGGGAACGTGTGGCCTTCCGGATCATCGCGGACAGACCGTTCAGTGACCCGGGCTTGAACGTGGAAGGCATCGTATGGCGGGAATCCACAGAGCCCGAGGACCTCAATGCCATTGATATCGGTATCATGCCGCTACCGGATGATGAATGGAGCCGGGGCAAGTGCGGGTTCAAGGGCCTTCAATACATGGCCTTGGGCAAGGCTGTAGTGCTTTCCTCGGTAGGCGTGAACACCCAGATCGTGAAGCACGGCCAGAATGGCCTGCTGGCGTGCACCGACGCTGAGTGGGAGGAAGCCTTGGGCCGGCTGGTGGAAGATGCCGATCTTCGCGCAAAGCTGGGCAACGAAGCCAGACGCACCGTCGAGGAGGAGTATTCCGTTCGACGTTGGCGCGACCGCTATCTTGAGCTGTTCAATGACCTGACCACATCCCATGGATACCACCGCAGAACTGAAAAAGACGCCTTACCTGAGCAGGCATGAAGCGCTTGGTGCCAAGATGGTGCCTTTTGCAGGCTTTCTCATGCCTGTCCAATACAGTGGCGTCATCGATGAGCATCTCACGGTCCGCAAGGGTGTCGGGGTATTCGATGTGAGCCATATGGGGGAGTTCATAGTGCGCGGTGAAGGGGCATTGGAGCTGATCCAGAAGGTCACCACCAACGACGCCTCAAAGCTTGTCCCCGGAAAGGTCCAATACAGTTGCATGCCCAACGGACGGGGAGGCATCGTGGACGACCTGCTGGTCTACCGGATGGAGTACGAAGGCGACGCGCATTACGTGCTGGTCGTGAACGCATCGAACATAGAGAAAGACTGGGCGTGGCTGCAGCGGCACAATTCCTTCGGAGCGGAACTGGAGAACATCAGTGATCGCATGTCGCTCCTGGCCGTGCAGGGTCCAAAGGCCGCTGATACCCTCCAACCGTTGTTCGAGGCAGACATTCGATCGATGCCGTACTACACCGCCCAGTATGCGATCATGAAGGATGTCGGGGTCGTCATGATCAGCACCACGGGATATACCGGCTCCGGTGGATACGAAGTCTACATCCCCGACCCGTTGGCCGGTGCGGCGTGGGATGCGATCATGGCGTCCGGTGCCGCCCATGGGATCAAGGCATGCGGATTGGCAGCGCGCGATACGCTGCGACTGGAGATGGGCTTCTGTCTTTACGGGAATGACATCGATGACACCACTTCACCCATCGAGGCCGGCCTTGGATGGATCACCAAGTTCACCAAGGAGTTCATTGATTCAGCACGGCTGAAGGAGCAAAAGGACCGGGGTGTTCAGCGCCGTCTGGTCGGCTTTCGGATGGTCGACCGTGGCATTCCCCGGCACGACCACCCGATCGTGGATGATCGTGGGAACACGATCGGAAAGGTGACATCAGGGACCCAAAGTCCAAGCCTTGAACAGGCCATTGGTATGGGCTACGTACCCATTGAGCTTGCCGAAACAGGCGCGAAGATCCTGATCGATGTGCGCGGCCGGCATCTGAAGGCGGAGGTCGTCAAGCTGCCATTCTATTCGACCCCGTCATGAGCCGGACAAAACTCAAGGTTGGCTACAAGTACCGTGTGGAGGTCTGCTTCTTCCCGGACCAATACGAGCTGTACGCCCAGGACATGGGCATCGTGGTGGTCATCGATGTGTTGAGGGCCACTTCCGCCATGGTGAACGCATTCCATCATGGAGTGGATCGGATCATTCCTGTGAGCACGGTGGAGGAGGCACGGGAATACATCGGCAAGCCTGGCTATATCGCTGCCGCGGAACGGAACGGTGAGGTCGTGGAAGGCTTCCAGCATGGGAATTCGCCGCTCGCCTTCGAAGGGTCTGACGTGAAGGGAAAGACCATCGTGATGACCACCACCAACGGCACCCGGGCCATTTCGCTCGCCAAGGATGCGAAGCAACTCGTTGTTGGTGCCTTTCTGAACCTGACCGCCTTGAGCGATTGGTTGGTCCAACAGAACGAGAATGTCCTCCTCTTATGTGCCGGATGGCGAGGAAAGTTCAATCTGGAGGACAGCACCTTCGCCGGCGCCGTGATGGATCGGATGTTGGAGAGCGGCAAGTTCGGGCTGGAGGAGGACAGCAGTATCGCCGCGCGATACCTGTACCTCGCAGCACGGGACAACTTCATGAGCATCTTGAAAGCCGCCCCCCGAAGGAGGCGCATCGAACAGCTCAAACTCCTCCCGGATGCCAAGTTCTGCCTGACCTCCGATACTACGGATGTGATCCCTATGCTGCAGAACGGTGCTCTGGTGAGGATGCGTACCCCGACCCTTGCATGAGGTCTTCGCGGTGGATCGGTCCTGCGATCTTGGTCCTCGCATTGCTGCTATGGCCGGTGATGACCATGGAAGAGGTTGGTGCGTGGGGGTTCTATGGGCATAAGAGGATCAACCGGATGGCATGCTTCACGCTTCCTCCTGAAATGTTCGGCTTCTTCAAGGCACACATCGATTTCATCAGTGACCATGCGGTGGACCCAGACCGGAGGCGCTATGCCGTCCCGGAAGAGGCTCCCAGGCATTACATCGACATCGATCATTACGCGACCAACGGTGAGGATCCCTTCGAAGTGATGCCCAGGAAGTGGGAAGATGCTGTGGCGCGATACACCGAGGATACCCTCCAGGCGTACGGCATTGTTCCCTGGCACATCCAGGTCATGCATCGGCGGTTGGTGGGCGCATTCAAGAGCGGGCAGGTGGACCGGATCCTGCGCCATGCGGCCGACCTGGGCCACTACATCGGGGATGCCCATGTTCCACTCCACACCACGAAGAATTACAACGGACAGCTTACCGGTCAAGTGGGTATCCATGCCTTCTGGGAGTCGCGCATCCCGGAGCTTTCCGCAGGATCGTATGATCACATGGTCGGTCGTGCCGAATACCTGGACGACCCCTTGGATGCTGCCTGGAGAGCTGTGAAGGACAGCCATCTCGCCGTGGATTCAGTGCTGCGCATCGAACGGGAGCTTGACCTGGCATGGGACGACGACCGGCAGTACGGCTTTGGGTCCCGGGGCAGGAACGAGGGGCGCATGTACAGCATGGAATACACCAAGGCGTACGAAGAAGCCATGCAGGGCATGGTGGAACGCCGGATGAACCGCGCGATCCGGCTACTGGGCTCCTTTTGGTACACAGCCTGGGTGGACGCTGGGCAGCCCGATCTGCTGCGCTTCGAAGAGAAGGATGTCAGTGACAGTCTGAAGCAGGTATTGGCCGCTGAGGAAGAGCAGCGTCGGATGGCCACCAAGGCCTTCGGTCGGGAGCACGAGTGAACGTTACGGCCGGGAAAGAAGGACCTCGTCCAGGAAGATCCACGTCCGTCCCCCAGCCCCAAGGTGCCAATCCGGACATGGACCACCGTTCCTTGCCATGATCTTCACCCAGCGCACCTTGCCTCCGATCGGACCGGACCATAGGTCCTTATGGATGATCCCTTCCACTTCGCGACCGACACCCGGTTGCACACGTCGACTGCTCCACATGCGGCCGTTGCTGCTCCATGCGATGTCCAAATACTCCGGATAGAAGATCCAGCTTCGACTATCCTGAAGTACACCGACCCCAATGCTGTCGACCTTGCTTCCTTTTCCCAGGTCCAGGGTGAACAGGACGTCCTGGCCTTCGAATCCCTGCCAGTCACCGGTGCGAAAGTCAGCCCCACCACGAATGCCATCGATGAGCGCGTCGTCGCCTCCGGCCGCGTACTGGTTGGCGTATTCGCTTTCCAGCGTGATGGAGATCCGCTGCTCATGGCGAACAAAGTGTCCGGTAACAGGGGAAAGGTCATCGCTCCAGTCGACCTCTATGGTACTGGTCGAGTTGATCATGAAGGGTGTGTTCATCGGGCAATTGTCCATCCCTCCCTTGTTGGTCACGCGACATGTCCCACGTCCCTCTACGAGCACTTCCATGGAAGTGCTGAAACTGGCTGATGGCGCCCGGATCACGGGAGCGGCTTGGAGCGTGGGGCCAGGACCATCGACATAGGCCCCCTTCAATGTCCCTTGGAAGGCCGGGTCGATGCGAGCACGGGGAATACGTTCCAGGTCGAAGTCCATGCCTCCGCCCATCTGCATGCGAGCATGACGTACATCGGTTACCGGCCTGCCGATCCGGTCACCAGGATCCTTGGCCACCGCATCCACCACCGGTCGAACGCGCATGTACCATTGGGCACCATTCCCCAGATGCAGCGTAACCTCATCGAACACCGGATATCCCAGCTCGTAGTGATCATCGACACCTGGAGCGATCGGATACAGTCCCAATGCGCTCATCACATACCATGCGCTCATCTGGCCGCAATCCTCATTGCCGCTCAAGCCATCCGGAGCGTCGCTGTATTGCTCCTCCATGATGCGCTTCACCAACGAACGTGTCTTGTCGGGTCGGCCGGCCCGGTCGTATAGATAGGCCATGTGGTGGCTGGGCTCGTT
>JAGQVN010000216.1 GCA_020437905.1 Flavobacteriales bacterium | reverse complement strand
TGGTGAATTGGGGTGAGTTGTCGCAGGCAAAGTCCACATTGTTGAAACTGGCCTCCAAATACCCGTCCTGCAGATCGGGATCAAGCAGGTTCACGATCGCATCGTTCCGGCAGCACAGGCTCCAGGAAACCGTCCAATCATCACAAGGCGGCACCGTGATCGTACCCGTATAGATGTGCTCCTCAAGACCGGGAAGGTTCCCATTGTTACAGGTGCTGTTCGGAAGGTCATCCGGACAGAGCTGCGAAACCTCCTGGACCGAAACACTCTGAACGTTCAGCGTCAGGTTGCCGCAGGAGCTGGTGAAGTCCAGGTCGTAGTCGGCATCCAGATCGATACCAGCGCAATCCCGGTATAGGATCAGCGAGAATTGATACTCGCCGTTACCAAGGCATTCGTATACGATCTCCCCTCCGGAGACATGAGAGGCTTGAACTTGGTTCCAAGAAAGAGTGGCACCCAAGGCGATCAGTGCTAGTAGCTTCCGGTCCATCGTAAGTTGTTAGGCGGTCGAAGATAAGGTTCCTTGCAACAAATCGGGGCCAAGAAGACCCGCTGTGCTGTCCTAGTGACGCCGGACGCTGAGGTCGGGTTGCCCGGGGAGGGCGCAGCCGGGCCGATCCGGGGTGAAAGGCGAGGGATCCGACCGCTCACAAGTCAGCATCAACTGGGTCTAACTTTGCTGGCGTGGAACCGGAAGGAGCTCGAGGATACGTTCGGAGTGTCACAAGGAACGGTCGTGCACTGGCGGCCATGATCGGGGCATGCCTTGCGGTGCTCTTCTCCTCCCCTTCCGGGGCTCAACCGGATACCCTTTACGTACCATCCGACGACACCACTTACGCCATGGCAGTGGTGTATGACCCGCCTCAAGACGTGGAGCAGTACAAGCGGAAGGGGTATTTCGCGTTCGACACCACACGGTTAGCCGTGATCCTGGACCATAAGCGGGGCAAACCCAGCGGCGTGTATCGGGCCTTCTTCCCGGATGGGCGCCCCTTGATATTCGCAGTGTATGGCTACGGATCCCTGCATGGCGATTGGACCGAATACAATGAAAAGGGGGAGATCACGTTGAAGGGACAGTATCGTTCTGGAAAGCGCGAAGGGGTCTGGACCTTTCGAAAAGAGCGAATCGTTGGCCACTACAGGGACGGTGTCCCCCACGGCAAGTGGAAATACTTCGATAAGGACTGGAGGCTCATCAGGGTGGAGAAGTACCACCGTGGGAATGCCGTGAAAGGGAATTCATACGTGTTCGGTCCGGGAACCCCGGATGGCGGATCACAACGGTAACTATGAGGCCCTTTCGGTCGTAACCAGCTCGACCTGCACAGAATCACCTTTAGTTCGACCCACAGGGCATCCCCACCATCATGATAACCTTCTTCGCTATCCCCAAACCGTTCGTTGGGCATGAGGCGATCATCCAGACCAACGCGGCGCGAAGTTGGAGCCGCACCCATCCGGATGCGGAAGTGCTCCTTTTCGGGAATGAACCCGGGATCCGGGAAGCCGCATTGGACCTGGGACTGACCCATGTCCCGGAACTGGATCGCAACAAGAACGGAACGCCGTTCTTGAACGCGGTCTTCGATACGGCGCAGCGGATGGCCAGGAATGAGATCGTGTGCTACGTCAATGGGGACATCATCCTTTTCCCCGACATCATTGAAGCGGTCGCACAGGTTCGCCGACAACATGACCGGTGGCTGCTGTTGGGCCGGCGTGTGAATATGGACGTCACGGAACTGATCGACATGGACCACCCGGATCGGCGAGCGGAGCTCCGCCGAACCGCCTCGGAGATCGGGGACCTGGCCCCCATGAACTGCGTGGACCATTTCGTCTTTCCCAAAGGCATGCTTCTTGGCAGGATACCACCGTTCCTCGTGGGCAGACCATTCTGGGATAATTGGATGGTCTGGAACGCCAGACGAATGGGGATTCCCGTGATCGACGCCACGGACCGGGTCACCTCCGTCCATCAGAACCACGAGCGGTCCTGGCACATCAAGGGATCGCTCCATGCGCAGGAGGGATGGGAGAACTATGAGCATATCGGAAGCGGCCTGCGATTGTACTCCATCGCGAACGCCACTCATTTCCTCCGTTCGGACGGTCTCCACAAGCGTCCGGGATATCAGTTCGATGGTGCACGGGCATTGCTTGGCAAGGTCTGGGAACGGATCATCCGATTCGACCTGAGAAGCCCCAGCGCAAGGAGGTAAGATCCATCGATCGCATGGGCTTTAACGTTCTTTCACGATACCCAGGACAACCAAAAGGCTGCGGAATCGTTCCTTTGAACATACCCATGAAGAAGTTCTCATTGACCCATTACGCGGCTTCGCTGGCCATGCACCTGTTCGTCGGAAGCTTGTTCGCCCAGGTGAGCAAGCCGAGTGCGGCTGGCAAATTGGAGGCCCTGCTCTATCACGTGGACCGGATGTACGTGGACAGTGTGGATGACGCCTCTCTCGTTGACAAAGCGATCATTTCCATGCTTGGGGAGTTGGATCCGCATTCGGTGTATATCCCGAAAGAAGATCTCGAAGAAGTGAACGAGCCGCTGAAAGGGAATTTCGAGGGGATCGGCATCCAGTTCAATATCATCAAGGACACGATCTATGTAGTTGATGCCATATCCGGCGGACCGTCCGAGCGGCTGGGCATTCGAGCCGGGGACAGGATCGTGGGTATCGAGGGTGAGAACGTGGCCGGGGTCGGGATCAAGAACCGTGATGTGATGGACAAACTGAGGGGCAGAAAAGGCACCAAGGTGGAGGTTTCCATCAAGCGACGCGGGGAACGAGAACCGCTGGAGTTCGCCATCATACGGGACAAGATCCCGATCAACAGCCTTGAGGCCAGTTACATGGCCTCCCCAAGCATCGGCTACATCAAGATCAGTCGCTTCTCGGCCACTACGACCAAGGAGTTCCGTGAAGCGCTGGACCAACTGAGGGACCAGGGAATGGTCGATCTGGTCCTCGATCTTCAGGGCAACGGCGGGGGTTATCTGCGATCGGCCATTGAGATGGCCGACGAGCTGTTGTCCGACCGGAAACTGATCGTTTATACCGAAGGCAGGAACTCGCCCCGGGACAATACCTATGCCACGCAGGAGGGTCGCTTTGAAAAAGGAAGGCTTGTTGTGATGGTGGATGAAGGTTCCGCCTCGGCCAGTGAGATCGTAAGCGGTGCGGTGCAGGACTGGGACCGCGGTCTGATCATCGGACGGAGGTCCTTCGGGAAAGGCCTCGTTCAACGCCCGGTGATGCTGCCTGATGGAAGCGCCGTGCGATTGACCGTTTCGCGCTACTATACACCGGCGGGCAGATGCATCCAGAAACCTTACGACGAAGGGCTGGAAGCCTATCGGCGTGAACGTGTGGAGCGATTGAAGCGCGGTGAGCTTACCGAGCTGGACAGTATTCACACCACGGATACGGTGCGCTACTATACCATGAACAAACGCATCGTCCATGGCGGTGGGGGCATCATGCCGGACCTGTTCATTCCCATCGACACCACTCTGAGTTCGGACTATTTCGGGAAACTGGTCCGGAAAGGCACCTTGAACACCTTTGCCCTGTCCTTCGTGGATACCGAACGGGAGCGTCTCGCTGCGGAATTCCAGAATGTGGAAGCCTTCGATCAAGGATTCCATGCCGATGAGGAGCTGATGTCGCGTCTCGCGGAAGCCGGTCAGAGGGATGGGATCGAACCGGATATGGAAGCCATGGAACGTTCATCGCCACTCATAGAACTTCGACTCAAGGCGTTGATAGCCAGAGACCTATGGGATACGAGCGCTTATTGGAAGGTGATCAACTCCAACAATCCGGTGGACCGGAGCTTTCACAAAGCATTGGAGGTCTTGAGCGACGATACCTACGAGCGTATGGGGATCGCCAAGTACTGATGACCGCCTGTTAATGGATCGTTAAAGCCCGAACGGCCCGCCGTCCCTGTGCCTATTTTCGCGGTCCGTCAACCAAGAACCAATCAAATCGTTCCCCCTGCGATGAAAGACACGATCCAGATCGCCTTGCTGGCAGTTATCGCTGGCACCCTCATCTACATGGCCGCAGGTCAAGGTGCACCCGCTGCAGTTGGGTCGGCCACCTCTGCAGCCGTTGCCACGAATGCGGCCAAACCGGTGTCCGATGCGAAACCCTTCGACCCGCTGAACGCCACCGCACAGGAGGCATCTGCCATCGACACGAAGCCGAAGACCACGGTGAACTTCGCTTCCTATGAGCACGACTTCGGCACCATCAACCAGGACTCCGAGAACAAGTATGTGTTCACCTTCACCAACACCGGCAAAGAGCCTTTGATCATCGAGGATGCCAAGGGCAGCTGCGGTTGCACGGTCCCGAACTACCCGAAAGCTCCGGTCCCGCCAGGTGGGACCGGTGAGATCGAAGTGGTCTACAAGCCTGGGAAGCAGAAGGACCAGCAGCAGAAGACCGTCACGGTGACCGCCAACACCGAGCCGAAGACCACCACGCTACGCATCAGTGCGAACGTGAAGGAGGTCGGCTGATCGGATCGCTCACTACCAGTTGAAAGGGCCTCGATCAGAGGCCCTTTTTCTTTGGGTCCCTCTAGAGCAGCGTGTTGATCGCTTCTGCCAAGGCGTAGTCCTTCTCAGTGACCCGTCCTCCTGCATCGTGCGTGTTCAACACGATGCGCACCTTGTTCCACACGTTATTCCAATAGGGATGGTGGCCCTGCTGCTCGGATAGCAATGCCACTTGCACCATGAAGCCGAACGCTTGCTTGAAATCCTTGAACACGAACTCCCGGACCAGACCCTCATCACGCCGCTGCCAACCGGAAGGTATCTCCCTGCTCATGATCCAGCTTGGTCTGTCACCGGTCGCTGCTGCACGATCTCCATCTCCTTCAAGAGCCGCTCGGCACCGCCCAGCTTGTCGATGATGAACAGCACATAGCGGACATCCACCGCGATGTTGCGGCACTTGTTGGGGTCGAAAAGAATGTCGCTCATGGTGCTTTCCCAAGATCGATCGAAGTTCAGTCCGATAAGATGGCCATGGCCGTTCAGGACCGGGCTTCCGGAATTCCCTCCGGTGGTGTGCAGGCTGGCGGTAAAGCAAACGGGGACATCACCGCTCACGGCGTACGGTCCGAAGTCCTTCGCTCGATACAGGTCCACCAAGCGTTCCGGCAGGTCGAATTCGGCATCATCCGGAACATACTTCTCGACGACCCCGCTCAATGAGGTGGACGGATGATAGACCACGGCATCCCGGGGCTCAGACCCTTCCACTCTTCCATAGGATAGGCGCAGTGTGCTGTTCGCATCAGGCCAGAAGACCGAATCCGGATAAACCTCCGACAAGGCATGGACATAGCGACCCATGGCCTCGTTCATGGACTTGCCGGCCGCGGCATATCCGGGGCTTACCTGCTCTTTGTACCCCTCGAACAATTCCCCGGAAAGCCGTACCAGTGGATCGGTCGATAGCTTCTTGCGTGCCGACTTGCCCCACTTGGTCAGTACGCGTTCCATCCGATCCTTGTCAGTGACCAGCGATGTTGCGTAGAGATTTTCCACGTAGGCATCAATGTCGCTATTGAAGCGTGCGTCCAACTCCGACAACGAGGCCGGTCGATGCGCTTGATCGACCCGCTCCAGGTAAAGCGGTAACATGGCCTTCATGATCTTGCGTTCGACGCGCTGGTCATGAGCTTTAAAATGTCCTTCCGACCGGGACTTGAACTTCGCGAGCGATTCTCCGTCCACATCTTCCTCCGCAGCCAGGTCGCCCGCATTCTTTGCGAACTGCAACGCGGCCGGCCCCAGGACATAGAACTCAATGAACAGATCCCTTGCCGTTGAATACGCGGAAAGATCCCGCTGAGAACCCTCCAATTGTGCAAGGACATCGGCAAGCGCTCCTTTTCCCTGCTCCGATGCGGCCAATGCGAAAGCTTCTT
>JAGQVN010000215.1 GCA_020437905.1 Flavobacteriales bacterium | reverse complement strand
TCACGTTGTACACGCCATCGGTCAGCGGCAGCGTGAACCAGTTCAGCAGGCAGGCGTAGCTCGGGCGGGCGATGGTCCGCAAGGGCACCGTACCGGCAGTGACCCCTTCGAAGCGGAAGCGGTACTGCGTGGCCGTGACCACCGGCGTGGCGAAGATCTTGTCGGACCCGCCGAAGGTCTTGATCACATCGCAGCTGTGCGCGGGTGCGCCGGGCTGGTCGTACAGACCGGTGCAACCAGGTACCTGGTTCGGGTCGAGACCCATCTCGCAACCGGTGCTCCAGTTGTTGTTGGGGAAGCCACTGCCATCGTCCACACGAACGCGGGCGAAGTACTTCAGGCCAGGCAACAGCGGGCTGGTCTGCATCTCGCTGAAGCGGACCCAGTTGCGCGGCACGGCAATCCGGCGCACGAAACCGGCATCCGGACGGCTGAACTCGAACTGGTAGCTGCTGATGCCGCTCACCGCATGGCAATACACCTTGTTCAACAAACTGTTGGTGAAGACGTCGCATTCGTCAGGCTCGATGAAGGCCGGGCCCGGAGGCAGGTTGAAGGGCTGTCCGAAGGTGTAGACCGAAGGCGTCTGCGGGGCGAAGGTCGGCACCGAGAAACCGTCGATGGTACCATCGAAATCGCTGCCGATCAGGGTGCCTCCGTTCTCCGCGATCAATCTCCAGCTACCGTCCCCGTTACCCGTTCCGCTCAGACCATCACCCAGGAAGTCCGACAGCAGGAAGACGAAGTTCGGACCATTGATCGTCGACAGGCAGAGCGTGACCGACTGGGTCGCATTCGGCAGGTAGCCTCCGGCTGGTCCATTGGGTGCGCCGGTGCCATCGCTGAAGGCCAGCAGGTTGAAGCTCTGATCGTAGATCTCCCAGAACAGGCCGCTTGGGTCATTGTCACTGGTGATCTCCAGGACCACGGTCTCACCCGTCACATCCACGCCCGGTACCGCGAGCGCATCGTTGCCCGGGATCTGATCCACCTGTCCGTTCGGGTTGGACGTGGCCACGTTGAAGGTCTGGATGCCATAGGGCGAGACGAAGTCCGGAAGGACGACGATCTCGCTGGCACCAAAGGCCAGGCTGCCGGTCCAGGTGTACACCTGTGGGTTCAACCCGCTCATGTCGTAGAGGATGTCCACGGAGGTCAGGGTGGTCTCGCCGAAGTTGGTGAGCTCCACCTCGGCGGAAATGGTCGACGTGCACAGCAGACCGGCTGAAGGCGCGTTCACGGCCGTGATGCCGGCATCGTAGAGGCCCGGGTGCTGCACACGCAGGCTGAACGTACCCTCGATCCCCACATCGCCCACGTTGCTCAATCGCAGCAGGTAGTTGGTCGATGGGGTCAGGCTGGGCAGCAGGATATCATCCCCGGAACCATCCACGACACAGGCCTCTTCGCCAACAGCCTGAAGGTCCCCGTCACATCCACCGCTGTACAGCACGTAGTTCATCGTGGTCGAGGTCAGCGCACCGTCCTCATTGTTGGTGTGCAGATCCAGGAAGTGGATGGTGTTGTCGCCGCTGTTGAAGCTGTACCACATGCCCTGGTTGTTCAGGTAGGGCACGCAGGTGGTCATGGCGTCGTTCATCGCACAGCTGTTGTCGCCGGTCGTGAAGGTGCCGGTGCCGTCCAACAGGAAGCTTGTAACACCTTCCGCCGTGGAACACACATCGTTCGGTGGTCGTGGGCATACGGTGTTGCATGCGAGCGAAAGCTCGAAGTTGCCGTGACTGCTTGGACCCGGGCTGTGCACCGCGATCCAATATGTCTGCCCGTTCTGCGCGAAGAACTCGATCTGCGTTCCCAAACCGCAAGCGCCACCCACATCATCGCCCAGGGTATAACAGTCCAAGGTGTTGCAATCCGGCCCTGTGAACACGCTGAGACGCGTATCGAAGGTCGTGCCCACCGCACACGTGCTCAGGATCACGTTCTGGTCCACTGTCGGCGTGAAGCTGTACCACAGGGAACCGCCCGAACTCGGCACATCGATGAACGGACAGGCGTTCGCCGGCAGTGTGGAGGGCAGGAAGGTCGTACTACCCGTCACCTGGCTGTTGCAGGTCATCGGTGTGGCGGCACAGACCGTGGTGTTGGTGGCACATGCCGTCACCGGAGCGAAACCACGCACGCGCCAGGTGTAGGGTCCGGTGTTGCTTCCTTCCGCATCATGCAGGATGGGGTAGTAATAGGTGCCCGCCGGCAGTGAATTCCAGAAGGCGGTGTAGTTGCCATCACAGAGCCCGAAGTCGCTTGCCGTCCGGATCAGGATCGGTCCACCGCATCCGGCGAACAGACCCGTCTGGCCAATGCCGTATACGGGGCTCGTGCCGCAAAGGTCGATGACCAGGTCCAGGCATTCGGTGGTCGTGAACGATTCCCATACGTAGCCCTCATACTGGCTTCCGAAATAGCCGCTCTGGATCAGGTTCTGATCATCCGTGGCACCTGTAGTGGTCCCGTTCCGGGTCACGTTCGATCCCACGCCGATCACCGTGAGCGAGGGATCCACGTATGCGCAGGTGTCGTTCGCCGGCGGCGGGGTGCAATCCGGGCCGATCACATTGATCGAGAACTCGCAACCCAGTATGGCCGGATCCTTGATCGTCAGGGTCACGTCGTTGAGGTTCCCGAAGGGCCCTGTGACCACGGGACCGGTCGCTGTGATGCCGGCGACGTTGGTGCCGGTGCCGTTCGTGGTGGTGGAATCGATGTCCACGCTCAGCGCGGAACCGAGGTCGACCACATCCACCTCGACAGAGTAAGTGGTGTCCACCGAGTTGCAATCCACCGAGAGCAGGGACATCACCGGGTACTGGCAGGGGCCTTCGAGGATGCAGATGTCATCCACGGCCATGTCGCTGTTGAAATTGCTTCCGGTGACCCCGACCACGCGGATGCGGGTGAAGTTGCCCGTAACGGCCAGGCCGACCGTATCCAGTTCCCACGGAGCCGAAGCGGAGGTTTGTTGCTGTCCGGTGCGGCTCCACACGTTCACCCAGTTGCCGGAACCGAAGGGCTCTTCGTATTGGATGGTCAGTGTTCCCATGTCCGCACCGTACATGTGATAGGCGAAGGACACCCGCGGGTCGTTCGTGAAGTTGGACAGGTCGAACACGGGCGACTGCAGGATCCGGGTAGCCCCGTAACAAGTGCTGGATTCCGTGTACAAGTACTGCCCGGCGGTGGTCCCCAGCGTATTGTCCACAGCGGGACCTGTGGTGGTACTGGTCGTAGCACCCGCCTCCACGCTCCAATCGCTGTCATCCCCGCTGATGTTCTTCCACTGATCAGGCAGCGGGCAATTCTGTCCACATCCGGTCGTGGGAGAGTTACAGAGGTCCCACGAATCGAAATCCTGGCAGTAGCTGCCCACGACCAGCACCGGGATGGCCGTGGTGATGGAGTAGGGTCCGAATGTCGGACTGTCGCCACCCGTGCAGGATTCGTACAGGTACACATCATACGGAGTACCCTGGGCAAGTCCTGTAATGTTCACCGGCATGGCGGCTGGCAGCAGATCGGTAAGGAACGTTCCGCTCCCTTGGGTGAAACCGTCCAGGCCGTATTCGATCGTGTAGCTCGTGTTCCCGGCACCGCTGGTCCAGCTCACGCTTATCTCATCCGTTCCAGCGGCAAGGCTCACGCCAAATGGGAAGGGACAGTCGGGAAGTTCGAACTCGATGGCTCCCGGGTCGGGACCGGCACCCTGGGGGCGTGCCGTACCGTAGAAATCGAAGGGTACGACCACCAGGGGATCCCCTGCATCCTGTACCGCTGCTGCGGATGGGGTGGGGTTGAGCGGGCCATAGAACAACGGATCATCATCCAACGAGTTCTGGTCATAGGCATTGCCGTTGCTGGCCTGCCAATCCGCCAGGGTGGTGTAACCCGTACTGAAATAGGCCACCTCGTTCGTGGAACCGTCCGTGGAGGCCATGGTCAGCACATTGTGGTCGCTGGTGAAGCTGGAGGAGGAACCCGCCACATACAGACAGCGCTTGGTGCCGGAACCAGCACGACTGATGTACACGATGTTGTTCTTCATCTCCAGACCCGTAACGGTCGTACTTGTGCTGTAAAGGCCATAGACCAATCCCGAGGAGGAGGTCTGGTCGTCCGCGATGATCGTGTTGTGCAGGAACTTGACGTAGTCCGCACCGCTCACATAAGTAGCGTAGATGCTACCTGTTCCGTTGTTCACGTTGTAGATCACGTTGTTCTGGAAGATGTTCTCCTGCCCTACGGTGGCGTCACCCAATACATACATGCCATAGAATGTACTGCTGGCCACGTCGTGCACGCTGTTCCCGTCGAACACCGTGTTGGTGCAGTTGGCCATGTACAGGGCGTAATAGGTCGTGGTCGTGGATGCGGTCGCACGGGAGATCTCATTGCCTTGGACAAGGGCGTCCTGCTGGTAGTTCATGTAGATCTGATAGCTGTACCCGTTGGTAAGCTCGTTGTTCCGCACCACGTTGCCCAGTGCCGGAGTACCGGAAGCACCGTTCAAGCGCAACTTGTACGATCCGCTCGATCCCAACAGCGTGTTGTT
>JAGQVN010000214.1 GCA_020437905.1 Flavobacteriales bacterium | reverse complement strand
TATTGATCCGGCGTCGGGTATGACGAGTGCGACGGGTTGGCTGGCATTATTTTTTTTTATCGTTTGTAATGGAATACTTCTGAGGTGGTAGATAAGCGCATGCACCGCCTCGATGCTGCTCTTGCCGCATACCCCGCAGCTGCTGGTGGTGTAGAAGTTGCGCTGCCATTTCGCGGGGTCCAACTCCACCTCGGGGCGCAATTCCACACGGACCACATTGCCTCGCTCATCGGGCTTCACATGTTCGCATGGTACGATGCGCATTACTCGACCCGGATCGGTGATGAGCCCCTCGGTGAACAGGAAACCGAGCACCAGTTCCTCGTCATTCCCCGGCGTACGCATGGTGACGCTGAGGCGGATCTCGTTCCGCGAGTCAAGCGGTCCATGGCCCAACCTGATCTCGAGGGGTTCCTCGGTGACCAGGAGGTCTTCAGCTTCATTGGAGTTCCCTCCAACTGTCCTTAACACTCGAACGGTACTGACCGGCGTGGCCATGATCGGTCAAGGAAAGAAACGGTAAACCTCTTTGCGATGTAAAAGTCGAGCGAACAGGACCTTTTCGCCGGATACAAAACACCCTAAGCGATGGTCTCCTATTCTGATCCGATACGCATCCTTGTGCCCCGAAAGTCGCCTGGCTTGCGGAAGTCCATCCAGCCCATCCATCGACTCCAGTTTGTTTATCAATTGCAGCACCTTTTTCCGCATAGCCGCATTCGATCGGGTCAGATCCTTCTCAAAGGCCCGAAGGAACTCGACCTCCATTTCAGCCTTTCAACTTGCGCAGTACGCGCTCCTTGTTCGCCAACTTGGTCCGATCCACTTTCGCCATGGCATAGGAAAGGCCTGCATCCTCGATCTCTTCCTCGGTCAAGGTTCTCCCGGCCAGTCCCATTCGCTTGATCAGTTCGTGAAGAAGCTCTTCCTCCTTCGCATCCTTCGGGGTGATCAGGATCGCTTTGCGTGCCATGTCCGTAAAGTTAGGTCTGGAAGACGCTATCCGGTGCGACGCCAGCAGGTAACGAGATGGTCATCCACCATGCCGATCGCCTGCATGAACGCATACACGATCGTGCTGCCCACAAAGCTGAAGCCCGCCTTCTTCAGATCCTTGCTCAGGGCATCCGATATCCCTGTGCTTGCCGGCAGCTGCTTCAGTTCCGTCCAGTGGTTCACGATGGTGCTGTGATCAACATGCTTCCACAGGAAGTCGTCGAAGGAGCCTTTACCGCTTTCCATGATCTGCAACCAAGCTTGTGCGTTCTTGATCGCGCTGGCCACCTTCGCCCGGTTCCGGATGATCCCCGGATCGTTCAGCAGGCGCTGTACGTCCTTCGGTCCGTATCGGGCGATCTTCTCCACGTTCCAGTTGTCGAAGGCCTTGCGGTAACCATCGCTGCGATGCAGGATGGTCTTCCAGCTCAGGCCGGCCTGCGCGCCATCGAGCACCAGCTTGGCGAAGAGCTTGCGGTCGTCGTGCTCGGGCACCCCCCACACCTCGTCATGGTAAACGATCATGCGCGCATCGTCGCCGGGCCAGGTGCATCGCTGCCGGTTCTTGCTCATAGTACCTTCTCCATATACACCAGGCCATCGCGCAAGGCTTCAGGCACCGGTTGATAAGGTCCAATGTACCGAAAGCCGAGGTCGCGGTACAGGGCCTGCGACTCCACCATGAAGGTCCCGGTATCCAGCACCATGCGCCGATATCCGAGTGCCCGTGCTTTCTCCAGCAGCACTTCGCACAGCTCACGCGCAAGGCCACGTCGGCGGTGGTCCCGGCTAACAAAAAGACGCTTCATTTCGCAACCATCCCGATCGATCTCGCGCAGACATACCGCACCGGCGACCTGCTCCGCTACGAACCCGATCAATACCAGACCGCGCGGAGGGCCATAGATCCTGCCCAGGTCGTTCAGTTCCTCGGCGTATGCGCCATCATCGAAGTAACGGTCGACGATGTGCAGATGGTCCGTGTAATGCGCCCGCTGGTGGGCCGGAAAGCCGGCCAATACCTGCCGTGCCATATCCAGGTCCGCTTCATTCAATGCCTGCCGCACCCGCTGCATGCAGGAAAGGTAGGTGCGTCGCCCCATAGCTTTGGACCGTGCCCCTCACCGATCGACACGGCCGGATCCACCGCAGTCTGCGGATCAGCATCGTGGACAAGTGCGACCTGCGTTGCACCTATTGCATGCCGGAAGACCAGCAGTTCCTGAAGCGGGAAGAGCTGATGACGCGTGAGGAGATCGTCGCGCTGGCGCGACTCTTCGTGGAACGATACGGCGTGAACAAACTGCGGATCACAGGAGGAGAACCGTTGCTGCGGCCGGACGTGGTGGAGATCGTTCGCGACCTGATCGTCTTGCCGGTGAAGTTGGGCCTCACGACCAACGCGCTTTCGCTCCATCGCCACCTGGACGGGCTGATCGATGCCGGGCTCACCAGCCTCAACATCAGCCTGGACACCTTCGATGCGGAACGCTTCCGGCAGATCGCGCGGCGCGATGGCTTTGACACGGTGTGGCGGAACATC
>JAGQVN010000213.1 GCA_020437905.1 Flavobacteriales bacterium | reverse complement strand
GTCAGGCACAGGTATCCCATGTTATCGTTGGGGAATTCCTACGACAGGGACGAGGTGGCCGAGTTCGTCGGACGGATCGAGAAGACGATCGGTCAAGTGACCTTCGCGACGGAATTGAAATACGATGGGGTGGCCATCAGTTTGACCTATGTGGAAGGGCGGCTTGTGAGGGCCCTGACACGGGGTGATGGGGAACAGGGTGAGGAGATCACCAACAACGTACGGACCATTCGCAGCGTGCCGCTTGTGCTGCGTGGCGCACGAGTGCCGGATGAATTGGAGGTGCGCGGGGAGATCGTCCTGCCACATGCCCGCTTCCAGGCATTGAACGATGCGCGTATCGAGGCGGATGAGGAGCCTTACATGAACCCACGGAACACGGCTGCGGGTTCCTTGAAGCTGCAGGACCCGAAACTGGTCGCGCAACGGGGTCTCGAGATGCACGTGTATGGCGTGATCGGCCCCGACCTTGGGACCAGCCATTTCGGTGCGATCGAGCGGGCAGGTGAGCTGGGGTTTCGCGTCCCCAGTGTTTCCCAGCGCCGGATCGAACGATGCAACGACCTGGCCGGGATCATGGACTTCATCTCGTACTGGGAACAGGCCCGTCATGATCTTGATCTGGATATCGATGGCATCGTGATCAAGGTGGATGACCTGAACATTCAGGAGGAACTCGGCTACACGGCCAAAAGCCCTCGCTGGGCCATAGCGTACAAGTACCAGGCTGAACAAGCTGAGACCACCTTGGTTGACGTCACCTTCCAAGTGGGCCGAACGGGTGCGGTCACGCCGGTGGCGGAACTGCGACCGGTCCTGCTGAGCGGGACAACGGTGAAGCGGGCCACGCTGTTCAATGCCGATCAACTTGCCCGTCTTGACCTCCATTACGGAGATCGTGTAGTGGTCGAGAAAGCAGGTGAGATCATTCCTCAGGTGGTCTCCGTGAAGGTGGACGAACGGGGACCGGATGCATTGCCCGTCCGTTTTCCGGAGAAGTGTCCGGAGTGTGGCACCCCGCTGATACAAGAGGATGGAGGGATCCAGCACATGTGTCCGAACGACCGGTCGTGCCCTCCCCAGATCCTGCGCAGGATCGAGCATTTCATAGGCCGTAAGGCCATGGACATTGAAGGCCTTGGCGGTGAGACCATCGCAGCCTTGTATGAAGCCGGAATGATCAGGAACGTCGCCGACCTCTATGATCTGCAACGTGAGCAGTTATTGGCATTGGGAAAAGGCTGGGGGGAGAGGAAGGCGGATGGCATACTGACCGGTTTGATCAAGAGCCGCGAGGTCCCTTTCGAACGTGTCCTCTTCGCATTGGGGATCCGACACGTTGGGGAGACCGTCGCGCGCAAGGTGGCGCGAGCAGCGGGTAGTATGGACCGACTGCGTTCAATGGGGCGCGAGGAGCTGCTGGCCATGGACGAGGTGGGCGAGGTGATCGCCGAAAGCATCCTCGAGTTCTTTGGACGGGATGAAGTGGAAGTACTGCTGCACCGCCTGCGGGAAGCCGGGCTATGCATGGAGGTCGAGGCCACCGACGGTTCGTTGAGCAAGAAGCTGGAGGGAAAGTTGTTCGTGGTATCCGGGGTTTTTGAGAACTTCAGCCGCGATGCCATCAAACGGACCATCGAAGCGCATGGAGGAAAGGTCTCCGGTTCCATCTCCTCGAAGACCTCCTTCGTATTGGCCGGCACCGATATGGGTCCTGCGAAAAGGACCAAGGCCGAACAGCTCGGCGTGCGCATCCTGGACGAGAACGGGTTCCTGGAAATGATCGCATGAGGATACTCGATCGCCTGAAGGAGTGGATGGGAACGCGCCGCCTAGTGAAGGAGGCGCGGACCGAACGCCGTCCTGTTGCCCGCAACCTCGCGACAGCGGGCAAGGTCGGCATCGTTTACGTGGCTGAGGATGAGACCGCTCACAAGCAGGTGAAGAATTATGTGAAGAAGATCAAGGAGGACCTCGGCATCCATAAGATCATGGCCATGGGCTTTGCCGATGAGAAGGCCCTGCCGCATTACCTCAGCCCACGGCTGAACTTCGAGGCGATCTGCAACAAGGACCTGAACTGGTACCGCATCCCCCATGGGAATGCGGTCGAGAACTTCATCGCGGAGGAATATGAGGTCCTGATCGACCTGACCCTGGAAGACAGCCTTCCCATCCAATACATCGTGGCCAAGAGCCGGGCCCGTTTCAAGGTCGGTCGATACGGTGAGGCCAACAAACATTTCCTGGACATGATGATCGACATGGCTGGTGCGCAGAGCCTTCCGCAACTCATCACACAGATCGATCATTACCTGCTCATGATCAACCGGACCACTGAACCCTCACTGAACTGATGGACCAACGCTTCATAGGGCTTGGCGTGGCCTTGGTGACCCCTTTCACGCCCAAGGGTCGGATCGATTTCGCCGCACTTGAACGGTTGATCGATCACACCCTCACAGGAGGGGTCGACTACCTCGTGACCATGGGGACCACCGGGGAAAGCGCCACGCTGACCAAGGAGGAGAAGCACCAGCTGCTGGCCCAGACCATCGAGTTCGTCCATCACCGCGCACCCGTGGTGCTTGGTGTGGGTGGCAACGATACAGCCTCGGTCCTCCGCGATCTGGAACAGTTCGACCTCAGTTCAGTGGATGGTATCCTGAGCGTGAGCCCATACTACAACAAACCCAGCCAGGAGGGGATCTACCAGCACTACAAGGCGCTTGCACAGGCGAGCCTGTTGCCGATCATCCTGTACAATGTGCCGGGCCGTACCGCGAGCAACATCAACGCCGAGACCACGTTGCGTCTGGCCAATGACTTCGAGAACATCGTGGCCATCAAGGAGGCCAGCGGTGACCTGGACCAGATCGGCACGATCCTGAAGCATCGCCCAAAGGACTTCCTGGTGATCAGCGGGGACGATGCGTTGACCCTGCCATTGATCGCCATGGGTGCGCATGGGGTCATCAGTGTGGTCGCGAATGCACTGCCCAACGAATTCTCCGCGCTGGTGCATGCGGCCTTGAAAGGCGATCTGGAACGTTCAAGAAGCGAGCATTATCGTCTGTTGGAGGTCATCACCTACCTCTTTGTAGATGGCAATCCGGCAGGGGTTAAGGAGGTGCTCAAGGTGCTGGGGATATGCGGGAACGATCTGCGTCTGCCGCTCGTCCCGGTAAGCGCTGGCACGGCCAAGGCCTTGTACACTGCGCTCGCCAATACCGATGTCGTAAAGCTCTGCGGCCCGGTGGACCTGTTCGCGCTGGAGTTCGAGACCGCGACGGCTGAGATGGACAGTCCGTGCGAATTGGGTATCGCTGTGGTTCGCGAGGGCGTGGTGCGACAGGTGTATAACTGGCTCATCAAACCCCGACAATGGCCCTTCTTTTCCCCGTTCAACGTGGCGGTCCATGGCATCAGGCCGGAGGAGGTCGCCGATGCTCCGGAATGGCGCGAGGTCTGGCAGGAGGCAGGGAAGGTGATCGCCGGTGGCATCGTCGTTGCGCACAATGCCAGCTTCGACATGAACGTGATCCGAAGGACCATGGCCGGTCATGCGATGCCGCATACGGAATTCCGGTATTTCTGCAGCGTCAGTATGGCGCGTCGGGTATGGCCGGGCAGAAGGCGTTATGATCTGGCCTCGCTTTGTGCCGACCATGGCATCCCACTTCGGCACCATCGTGCTGGTCAGGATGCGGAAGCAACGGCGGAACTGGTGCTGCGTGCAGCGGACCGCTACGCGGTGAGCACCACCGAGGAGTTCCTGGACAGAGCGGGGGTCAAGCGCGGATCCTTCACCCGTGACGGGCACCTTACACCGGGAGGGAAGTTCACGCCCCGATCGTGAGCGTCAGGGTAGATAGAGCTTTCTGATCTTCATCAGCGGTCCTGGACAGGAGACCTGGTGGCATGCGCTGCACGCGTTCACCGTGCCATTGAACAGCCGAACCTGGTCGCCACCCGAAGCCGCATAGAGGTTCTCCACCTGATCGAGGTAATTCTGGGCAAAACGTTCGAACAGATCGCGGTCCATTTCCAGTTCTCCATCGGTCGGAGTGGCGCTGAAGAGGCCGCTGAGATCCGGTTTCTCCGGCAGGGAACGCCCCTCGCTGAGCCTCATTCTGGTGGAATCGCTGAATGCGGTCATGGCGCGCATCAGCAAGGCCAGTTCGCTGGGCGGTTTCAGTTCCTGCGCCACTCCTGATCCGTGACGCTTGCCCTGGCCAGGGGCCCAGGCTGACATGGTCAGCAGCAGGACAACGGCCACAATGGCAGGAACGATGGGAATGACACGATGTTTGTTCATGGCTCCGAAATTAGTGAAGCGGTCCCGGTGGACCGCTCCGCGAAGACCCCCAGATGCAAGGATCGGACCAGATCCAGCCCACGGCACCAACGCAGACCACCCGGTTCCTGACCGCCGCCTTCTTTCCGGTTATGGCCTTGCTTGTGCTGTGGTCAGTGCATCTGCTGGGAGAGGCTTATGCGCTTCCCCTTTGGCGGCTCGGTGTGCTGCCGAGGGAGTGGACCGGGATCCATGGCATCGTAACGGCGCCGCTGGTTCATGGCGATCTCGGTCACCTCTTCAACAATAGTCTCCCGATCCTGTTCCTGGGATGGGCACTGGTCTATTTCTATCCCCGGGTGGCCTGGCGGGTCGTGTTGGGCGTTTGGCTTCTTACCGGGCTGTGGGTGTGGAT
The DNA here is from genome assembly GCA_020437905.1 of Flavobacteriales bacterium. Taxonomy (GTDB): domain Bacteria; phylum Bacteroidota; class Bacteroidia; order Flavobacteriales_F; family PHOS-HE28; genus PHOS-HE28. Next base: position 10,547 of record JAGQVN010000213.1, on the reverse strand, counting down.
CAGCGCACGGGGTGACCGGCACATCGGGGCCAGTGGCGTGGTCTATGGCCTGGCGTCGTTCCTGTTCTTTTCGGGGGTGATCCGTGGTCAGCGGGCGCTCATGGCTCTTTCGCTCCTCGTCGTGTTCCTCTACGGTGGCATGGTCTGGGGCGTTCTGCCCCTGGCACCACGAATGAGCTGGGAGAGCCACCTTTGGGGCGCGATATCCGGGGTGGCAATGGCCGTTGTTTACAGACAGGTTTCGCCGGCTTACCTACCCGAACCTGCGGTCGTTGAAGAGGACCCGGAAGAGCACGATCCAGTTCCCTCAGCGAGCGGCGTGGGGCCGATCATCGTGTATCACTATCGGGACGGGCAGAGCGGTGAGGCGGGACAGGATGTTACACGCGCTGGTCAGGAACTGCATCGAGGATCGAGCAGCAGTTCCGCCGATACCGGGGCCGGCAAGTGGGAGAGGGACCTACTCGGAGGTCCGGAGCGAGGCCAGGGATGAGCCATTTTGCAGCAACTGAAGCGCGCCATCCTTGAGGTCGACCGCATCGGTATTGCTGATCACGCCCATGACCTGCTGTTCCAGTTCAGCGGTCTGCTCGCAGTACATTTTCGTAGTACCCATGCCACTGAAGCTCAGGGCGTTCCCTTCAAGCCCATAGCTTCCGAAGAGGCTGTTGCAACCATTGTTACCTGAAACCTGTGCGCCTTCCTTCGCGAACTGAAGCCAGGGAGCTTCCATGCCATCCGGCAAGCTGATGGCCTGTCCGTTGATCGATTCGAAGACCCACTTCTTATCCAGCATGTTCGCGACATCCAGTTCCCTGCCTTGATCATCGGAGCACTTCTGAGCCATAAGAGGCAGCACCAATACGAGCAAGGTTAGGGACCGGGTCATGACGTGAACGTGTTGGCCATTGGACAAGGTCCGTGCCGATCAATTGTTCAGCATCACCGGCATCACCAGCATCAGAATGTCCTCACCCACCTCACCCGGTCCCCCGGGGAGCAGGATGCCCGCCCGGTTCGGGGCGCTCATCTCCAGGATCACCTCGTCCGAGCTCAGGTTGTTCAGCATATCCATGACGAAGCGGGAGTTGAACCCGATCGTCATGTCCTCTCCTTCGTATGCGCAGGTGAGCTTTTCGTTGGCCTCGTTCGCGAAGTCCAGGTCCTCCGCGCTGATGGTCAGTTGACTTCCGGAAATGCTCAAACGCACCTGATGGGTGGTCTTGTTGCTGAAGATGCTGACCCGGCGGATGGAACTGAGGAAGCTTCCCCGATCGATGGTCAGTTTGTTCGGGTTCTTTTTGGGGATCACCGCCTCATAGTTCGGGTATTTCCCGTCGATGAGCCGACAGACCAGGACAATGTCGTCAAAGGTGAAGGAAGCATTGTTCTCATTGAACCCGATGGTCACTTCCGCATTGGTGGTGCTCAGTACGTTCTTCAGGAGGTTCAGCGGTTTCTTGGGAACGATGAAACTGCTGGCCCTGTCCGCACTGACGTCAGTACGCATGTAGCGGACCAACTTGTGCGCATCGGTGGCCACAAAGCGAACGGACTCCTCGTCCAGTTCGAAATAGATGCCGCTCATCACCGGACGCCGATCGTCGTTGCCTGTGGCGAAGATCGTCTTGTTGATCGCCTCGGCCAGGGTGCCGGCCGGAATGGTCATGGACGAAGGGTCCTCCAATACCGGGCTCTTCGGGAACTCCTTCCCATCGAAGCCGGTCATCTTGTACTTGCCCTGATCGCTGATGATCTCCACGCCGTGGTGCTTTCCGTCTATCGAAAAGGTCAGCGGCTGTTCCGGAAAGGCCTTCAACGTATCCAGCAGCAGACGTGCCGGGATCGCGACCTGCCCTTTGTCCTTGGCCTCAACGCTCATGGTACAGGTCATGGTGGTCTCAAGGTCGGATGCGGTCAGGGTCAACTGCTTGCCATCCACCTCGAACAGGAAATTGTCCAAGATGGGCAGGGTGTTGTTGCTCGCAAGCACGCCCTGCAACATCTGCAACTGCTTCAGCAGGCTGGAGCTTGATACGATGAACTTCATTCCAGATCGGGATGTGGTCGCCTTCTTCGTGGCCTCCGGGGTCTCGGTGACTTCGGACATGTGCTTTAGGATCTATGGAGGAGGGGCAAAGCTGGACCCAGCATGCCCTCCGACGGGTCGATTCTGCGTGCCACAAAGATAACCGGGCCCCTTCTGAAGACATTTCGCGTTTTCAACAAGAACGCTGGACTTTCACACGATCCGAACCTGTTCAGGGCATTCTGGTAAGCACCCTGGATGGCACCAGGATACGATCGAACAGATGCCGTTGCACGGTGACCAGGACCGTATCCTCCAACACGGCGTACATGCGATCCACATCCACTTCGTCCATCCGGTTCCCTTCGGCGTCCCGCTGGCCATGGTAGGGTCCTTTGTCCCTGAAGGGTACACGAAGCACATCGCCGTCCGTTGTGGTCACGGTAAGCACCACTTTCGGCGGGATCTGCATGACCGAATCCCGCTGAACGGGGGTAAGGTTGCGCTCGATATACTCGTAATGCAGATCACGGAACTGCAGCACGATGTCCTGTACGAGCAGGGTATCCATGGCCAGTTCCCTGCCTGCGGCATCGGTCATTTCGAGCTGGCCTTCCACGGATGAGAGAACGAACGAATCCGATGGGTCGGCATGCTCGGATCGGATTTTGGCGATGGTGCGGATCTCCGGATAGACGAACACGTTCGTCGAGCGCCAGTCATCCAGGTTCGCGTGGAAGCGGGTGGTCAGAAAGCCTGTGAACCCGCTCATGCCCATGATGAAGGGAACGTTCGATCGACCCTGGCCGGGGATCTCCAGCACCATGTACGTACCGACATGGTCCTTCGTCGAGTGCCCGACATACCAGATCTTCCCGGGCGCATCACCACCCGTGTAGATCTCCACCTTGCGTGCGGTGGAAGCCATCAATCGCAACACGTTCGGCTCGGCACTTTTTGGCACGGGAGCGCGTAATTCGACACGCAGGAAGGTCTTCAGCAACAGGTTGATCGGGTCCGGGTTGGCGCGGAACACCCCATTCGCGGTCCATCCATCCGCCTCTCGGCGCAGGTCCACCGTGCGCCCGTCCTTTTCGGCGATGAATATCCGGTCCACAGAGGCGGTATCCTCGATGGCGAAGTCGGTCAGGGCGCCGGCAAGCGTCCCGCTCGGTCGTCGCGCCTGCAACCACCAGGCTATGGACCCCAGGACCACGAGCACGACAAAGAGGAGCAGCAGACGTTTCATGGGCCTTGTCGGTTCTTCGTCACCCGCTTTGAATAACGCCCTTTCCTCCAAAAATGGAACAGCAGGCCCAGCAGGATGCTCGCGCCGGCCGGAACGGAGAGCCCGACAACCTGCCACCTGGTGCGTTCCTGAACGATGCGTTCCGGATCGGACTTGCGCAAGGCGATGTGCCTTGACCGCACGCTGATCAGGCTCTGGTCATCCAAGAGGTAGTTCATCGCATTCGCGATCAGTTCCCGGTTCCCGTAGATCTTCGTGCCTGCATAGCGATCGTACCCGAGCATGTAGTACATGCCCTTTTCCCGATCCGTTCGGTTGGCGATCACATCACCATCGCTGATGACGATCTGTGCGCTGCGGCGACCGCGTTCCCGATATCCGATCTCATCCTCCTCGGCGAAACGGGGCGAGATGCGATCCGTGAAGGCGGATCTGAACTTTCCTTCGAGCAGGATCGCCAGTGGGGCGGGTGTCCCTTTCGGATCCATGCTCAGGTCCAGTTCCACGATCCCCAGGCCGATACGCACCGGGTTCCGCATCACACGGATGTACGGTGAAGTGGTCAGCAGGATGGTCTTGGTCACACTGTCCGTGCCGATCGTATCCATGGTGCTGACAAAGCGGGTATGGATGGGGTCCAGGTTGGTCACGATCGGATGCGATCCGTCACTGACCAGCACCGGTTCGAAATACCAATTGAAGCGCTCCAGCTTGCGCTGGTTCCCGTATGGCTGGGTGTAGATCTCGATCGGTGCACAGCTGCGGTCCAGGACGAGGTCGTTGTTGATCCGGACGCCATAGGCGAAGAGCAGGTCCTCCAATCCCAGTTCGAGCGGGGTGGCAATGCTGAACTGTTTCTCGCGGAGGCTGTCCAAATGAGCGTTCATGGCATCCAGCAACCAGAGCACACGTCCACCGTTCATGATGAACTGATCGATGACGAAGCGGTCCTTGTCCGAAAAGGCACTGTCCGGTTTGGCGACGATCAGCGCATCGTAACGGTTCGACCGATAGCGCATGCCTTCCTGTCTTTCGCTCAGGGCCGCAAGCTGCCCATCGATGCGCACGCGGCTTAAATCGTACTGCTCGCTCAGGAGGGTGCTAATGTCCTTGACCTGCAACTCATCCAGCTCACCATGTCCTTCCAGGAAAGCCACCCTCGGCCGCTCTTTTCTCGTCAGCTGCCGTACGGTATTGGCGAACTCGTATTCCAGGTTGTTCACCGACCGGTTCACCATTTCTGCGTCCGGGGTGCGGAGTTGGGTCTTCAATAGCTGCAGAGGCAGCGTACGACCTTGGTAAGTGACCAGCGCCCCGGGGAAAACGATCTTCTCCGAAGCCCCGTCCTTTTCGCGTATCCGCAGGCTGGTGTACTGCAATCCCTGCTGTTGAAGATCGTCATAGATCTGGGCGCGGGCCTTTTCATCACCGTCCTCGCTGGGATCCACAAAAACGTAGTCCAGTTTGTCCGGGGCGTAGGCGCGTATCTCATCCAGCAGCTCCTTGGTGCTTTGCCGCAATCTCCCCAGATCGGCCGGCAGTTCACCCTCGAGGTACACCCTGACAAAGACGACATCATCCGATCCCCGGAACAGTTCCTTTGTCGGTTCGGTCAAGGTGAAGCGTCCTTCCGTTGTGAGGTCCAGGCGCAAGGTGAAGAACGAAACGATGAACAGGACAAGGACCAGGATGGCCCAGCCGATCGCTAGTTCGACCAGGTCGCGAGCGCGATGCCCTTTTCCAACCAGCTTCACCAGGTCCGGCTTTGAAGAACGGTGCGCGCGGCAAGGAGGAACCCGAGTGCCACTGCCAGGAAGTAGGTCACATCACGCAGATCCACCACACCTCGCGAAATGGATCGATAGTGCTCCTGCACGCCAAAGCCGCGGACGGTCCCTTCCATCCCACCCAAAGCGTCGAAAGATGCCATCAGATCGAAGCCGGAGTAAAGCACGAAGCACAGTAGCAGGGCAATCAGGAAGGCGATGACCTGGCTGTCGGTCAGGGACGATGCGAAGACGCCGATGGCGCAAAAGATCATGGCCAGGAAGAACAGACCGAGGTAGGAACCCCACGTGGCCCCCATATCCATGTTGCCTTTCGGGATCCCCAATTCGTTCAAGGCGTATACATGTACCAATGTGGGCAGGAGGGCCAGGAGCACCAGGACCACAGCGGCAATGAACTTGGCCGCCACGATGTGCCACTCGGTGAGCGGACGGGTCAGCAATAATTCCATTGTTCCGGTCCGACGCTCTTCACTGATGCTCCGCATGGTGACGGCGGGAACAAGGAACATGAAGATCCAGGGGGCAAGGGAAAAGAGCGGAGCAAGGTCCGTATATCCGAGGTCAAGCAGGTTCCCGGGGAAGATCCACAGGAAGAGACCGGTAATGGTGAGGAACACCAGGATCACGATGGACCCGATCAGCGAGCCCATGAACCCGGTCACTTCCTTGATGATCAACGCGCGCATGCTTCCTTAGGCCGGTCCGTTCGCAGCCATGGACCGGAAGGACGCCGGCGAAAATAAGACCCTCCTGCGCTCGGACTTGCCCACGTGGTGCCCGGATATACACGTCGGACCGTGTTGTTCAGAAACTGATGACGCTTCGGCGCCGCTTGCGCACCGGCTTCTTGGGGATCTTCCGCTCATCAGTCTCACAGTAGTTACGAACGATGAACTCGGAATCCTTGTCGCCAAGGTCGGCGCTTTGGCGCCAGTTCTGGCAGGCCTTCTCCTTGTCATCCAGTTCGTAGTGGCAGTCGCCCCGATAGAAATAGGCATCCCGGACATCCTCGGCATTGCCGCCCTGTTCGATCACCTCGGTGAAGCGCGCGATCGCCTCGGTGTACCGTTTCGTCTCGTAGAGCAGCACCGCAGCGCTCATGTTCCCACCGGGGATGCTCGGGTCCAACTCCAAGGCTTGGAGGATATTCCCCAGTCCGGCTTCCTCGCGATACAGCTCGCCTTCGACCACACCGGTCAGGAACAAGGCATAGGCATGGTCCGGGCGCAGCTTCAATGCCTTGTCGGCATCCTTCAACGCGTTCGAATTGTCGCGGGCCAGGTAATGCGCACACGCTCGATTATACCAGGCATCGGCGTCGCTCGGATCCAGCTCGATCGCCTTTTCCAGGTCGCGCAGGGCGCCTTTCACATTGCCTTCACTGATCCTGGCTGCCGATCGGCTTACATAGAGCCGGGCATTGTTGGGGTCCAGCACTTCACTTTCCTTGTAGTCCTGCATCGCCTGATCCAGTTGGGTCAGGCGCTGATGGATATCTCCTCGGAGCTTGTACGCCTCTGCGGAAGCGGGGTCCGATCCGATCGCACTGTCCGCCCAGGCAAGGGCCTCCTGGTATTTGCCCAGTGCATAGGCCTGTTCGGCATGATCGATAAGGCCACCGCCCTGGCCGACCACCGGACCGGCGAGCGTCAGCACGACCAACAGGAGAAGGTGTTTCATGCTTGGTCCGATAACAGATCACGTACCGTCGTTCCCGAACGGTCCATGCGGTGCAACAAGGTATGGCTCCACGCTTCGGCAGGAGCCGAAAAAAGAGCCTTCGTCGTGGGCCAGACCTCGTTGAATACGTCGGAACAGCGGTAGGCCTCCAGGTCAGCTGCCTGTTCCCAGACACTGTAGGTCACGAACACGTTGCTCCGATCGGTATCCCGCAGAAGTTCGAGATGCCTGCAACCGGGCATCCGAATGATGCGTTGCCGCCAGCCTTCGAACAGGAGCTTGAACCGCTCGCAGTGCTCGGGATGAAAGGTCATACGGACCAACCGTACGATCATGAACCTACACGGCCCGCACTGGCCACTTCATCGAATTCCACCCGGACCGGGTCCTGAACATGCAGTCCAAAAAGGCGCGCTGCTCCGCCACCGCTTCCTTCCACGCCTTTGTTCACGGCGATCTCCAGCAGCCCACTGGACCCAAAGAGCGCGACCCGCTCACCCTGCGGGACATCTCCGTACGTATTGCAGATCTCATCGATGTCATATTGGCTGCGACCGAACGTGATCGAGAACGGTCTTGACCCACCGATCCGCTCGAACAATTCCCGGGGAATGTTCGTGACCACGTTGCCATAGCCATCGATGTGGATCACCGCACCGCGAATGCTTTCGCTGTCCGCAGCGGGATTAAACCCGAGTTGTTGCCGCACTCCATCGACCTCGACGGAGATCTCCGCGATATCCTTTCCGGAAGCCAGATGGGCTGCGGCTTTGGCTAAAACGCCGCGCATCGGGAAGGAATGGTCCGCCTCACCGGTCGGCAGGTCCAGCTTGAAAACATGGTCGGGTCGCTCCGGGAAGAGCAGCCCGAAGAGTCCATTATCCGCGCCTACGAAATATTGTCCTCCTGACTGGACGATCACGTGTGGCGTGTGCTCATCCGCTTCGGGGTTCACACCGATCAGATGCACCGTGCCTTCGGGGAACGACGGGTACGCATTGCGGAGCACAAAAGCGGTCTGGGCATTGCTGAACGGTGCGATGTCGTGGCTGATGTCCACAATGTTCGCCGTAGGCAGGAGTCTCAGGAGGCTTCCCTTCACCACGGCCACGTAGTGGTCGCGCGAGCCCATATCGGTGGTCAGGGTGATGATCTGCATGGCACTTTCCTGTTCGGACCAACGACCGATCGGCTACCTTCGGCCGACCAAAAGTAAGGGCAGTTCCGGGTATCCCTGGATCACCCTTCCTGGAAAGGCCACAGGACCACTTGAGCGAGCTGACGATACAGGTCACAACCGTTGAACCCATAGAGGTTTTCGGTACGAACGACCAGAACCTGCGTGCCATCCGAGACCATTTTCCGAAGCTCAGCCTCATTGCGCGAGGTGACCGGTTGAAGGTGATCGGCAGCGAAGAGGACATCGCCGTCTTCGTGGAACGGTTCGACCAGTTGCTGGAGCACATCCAGCGATACAACGAGCTGCCTCGCAAGGTGCTGGACGACATCATGGGCGGAGCGCCGGACCAGGATGGACCAGTGGAGGACAGCGATGTGATCGTCCATGGCAACGCCGGCATACGGGTGAAAGCCAGGACCAGGAACCAGCAGCGTTTGGTGCAAGCGGTACGCGACCACGACATGGTGTTCGCCGTCGGGCCGGCCGGCAGTGGCAAGACCTATACTGCTGTAGCCCTGGCCGTCAAGGCGCTCAAGGAGAAGAAGGTCCGTCGCATCATTTTGACGCGTCCGGCGGTGGAAGCAGGGGAGAACCTCGGTTTCCTGCCGGGCGACCTGCGCGAAAAACTGGACCCGTACCTACAGCCCTTGTATGACGCGCTCAAGGACATGATACCCGCTGCCCGCCTGGAGGAACACTTGCACACCGGCGTGATCCAGATCGCGCCGTTGGCCTTCATGCGTGGTCGCACCTTGGACCATGCCTTTGTGATCCTGGATGAAGCACAGAACGCTACGCGCCCGCAGTTGAAGATGTTCCTGACCCGCATGGGCCGTTCCGCCACCTTCGTCATCACCGGAGACCTCACCCAGGTGGACCTGCCCAGGCACATGCCCTCCGGATTGGTGGCGGCTATCTCCATGTTGAAGGATGTCGACGGCATTTCCGTCATCGAACTGAACGAGAAGGACATCATCCGGCATGAGCTGGTCACCAAAGTGATCCAGGCCTTTGATGAGCTTGAGCGCAGTGAGGAACCCACCGATAGGAAGGGATGAACACGTTGATGCGCAGCGAGCTGAAGCTCCCCAGGGTGAGCAAGGTATACCGGGGCAAGGTGCGCGATGTGTATCATCTTGATGATGGCCGACTGATCCTGGTGGCCACAGACCGCATCAGCGCCTTTGACGTGGTCTTGCCGCGGGGCATACCGCACAAGGGGCAGGTATTGAGCCAATTGAGCTGGCACATGCTGCAGGCCACCTCCGATGTGGTCCCGAATTGGGCAGTGGCCATGCCCGACCCCCAGGTGATCATCGGACATGCCTGCGTTCCGGTCAAGATCGAAATGGTCGTGCGCGGGCACCTGAGCGGGCATGCCTGGCGCACGTATCGTAGCGGTGCGCGCATGCTGTGCGGGGCATCCATGCCCGATGGCCTGCGCGAGAACGATCCCTTCCCGGAACCCATCATCACGCCAAGTACCAAGGCCGACGAAGGGCATGACGAGGACATCGATCCCGAGGGTATCCTGGAACGCGGACTTTGTACCCAAGCCGAGTGGGAACAGCTTTGCAACTGCGCGCTCGCGTTGTTCCGTCGGGGTCGGTCCCTCGCCCGGGAGCGCGGCCTGATCCTGGTCGATACGAAGTACGAGTTCGGCAGGAAGGACGGACAGATCCTGCTGATCGACGAGGTGCACACGCCTGATAGTTCACGCTACTTCCATGCGGAAGGCTTCGAGGAACGGCAGGAAGCCGGTGAGCCGCAGCAGCAGCTCAGCAAGGAGTTCGTCCGGGAGTGGCTCATGGCGAACGACTTCATGGGCCGGGAAGGTCAGCAGGTCCCCGAGATGACGGATGCATTCGTAAGCTCGGTCAGTGAGCGCTACATCGCGCTGTACGAAGGGCTGGTGGGAGAGCGCTTCGTGCCCGCAGCCACGGACGATATCGACGGCCGCATCCAGCAAGCGCTGGAAGCTTACCTGAGCCGCTGAGCGGCGCTGGCCCCAAGGTCTTTGCTGAAGCAGCGGCTGTTCGCTACGCCGATGTACGGCCCGTACGCAGGCATGGGTGCGAACCCGTGTGAGGTGTACAAGGCGATGGCCTCGGGTTGTCGGAGCCCGGTCTCCAGGACGCACCTTGCATAGCCGAGCTCCATGGCCCATGCTTCAAGCTCCTTCAGCACCGCGGAAGCAATACCGGTTCTGCGGAATGCAGCGGGAACGTACATCCGTTTGATCTCCAGCGCGCGTTCCGCGAAGGGCTTCATGGCTCCGCACCCGACCGGCTCACCATTGATCGAAGCCAGCACCACATGGGGCAGGCCCTCAATGGAGTTGAACGTTCTGTAGTAAGCATGGTCTTCGCCATCGCGCTCGGCCAGGTCGGCATCCAGCTGGCGCACCAAGGCGACGAATTGAGCGTCTTGGGCATTCGTGCGTTGAAGGTGCATGCGGCGCTCAGTTCTCGACCGGTCCGGGACCGATCCACGTGATCCCTCGATCGTCCATGCGGATCTTCCGGGCCTTGTACAAGGCGCCGAGGGCTTTCTTGAACGCTTTTTTACTGAGGCCCAACTCGCGTTTCAGGATGGCCGGATCGCTTTTGTCCGTGAACG
>JAGQVN010000212.1 GCA_020437905.1 Flavobacteriales bacterium | reverse complement strand
TTGGACCACTGATCGGCTGGAACGTGCGCGCCAAGGACAGTGGCCCGGGAGGGCCATTGTTCGTTTTACCCGTGCTCGGTTGATACTTCGGTTTCCGGTCGACGGGATGGCTGTGCAGCGCAGATTACTTTCATCGCCCGCATGGGCCCTGACGCCGGATCGACCAGTGACAGCGCCGTGAAATGGCCGCTCAGGCGATGGTGGGCACTGGCTGCGGTTGTTGTCCTGGTCCTTGCTGGGACAAGGTTCCTGGTCGTGCACTTGCTCCAGGATCAGATCAGGACGCTCGTCCGGGAAGGCACGCATGGCGTCTATGAGGTGCGGTTCGATGAGCTCTCCATTGGCTTCCTCGGCCTTTCCGCCGAACTGACCGAGCTCGAATTGATACCGGATACATCCGTTGCGTTCGGCCTGGCGCAGGAGGATGCGCCTCGTGACTTTTTCCAGTTCCGTTTTCCGGCTGCGTCCATCTCCCTGAATAGCCTGTGGCCCACCCTGTTCGAGGGGCGCGCGGATGTGAAGGAGGTGCTCATCCACCGACCGAGGGTCATCGTATACCATGTGGTCAGACCCGAGTCGCCGGACTACTTCGGGGCTACGGCAGGGGAGGTTTACCTGGAGCTGGCCAGGCTCATGAATTCCCTGCAGATCGGCAGGGTGCGCATCGGGAACGCACAGCTGGACTACCAGCGGGTGTTCGATCGCGATGGCCGTCGCACCTTTCGCATCCAGGACCTGTCCTTCGGACTGGAGGGGCTTTCCTCCGGTGATGGTGGCACCAAGATCCTCTTCACCGATCAGCTGGAGCTGGTGATCGGGGACCAGGAGGTCCTGCTTGCTGATAGCATACACCGTCTCCATTTCGAAGAGATGTCGATCAGCACGGGGACATCCGACATCTCGTTCCGGGGGTTCACCATGGAACAGCGATCGGACGTGGTGGTCGATGCCACCGATCGAAGCGCCAATCGGTATGACAACACGCTTCGCGAGCTTCGGCTCTCCGGTGTGGACTTCCAGCGGGCCTATGACCACAATGAGCTCTATGTGCGGAAGATCCTGATCGATCGTCCGGTATACAAAGGGATCAGCCGGAGCATGGGTGCCCGGATCGATAAGGACCTGGAGAACACACGGCCGAGGAACAGCCTGCCGGGGCTCATCCGAACGGTGTTCGATGAAGTGCATGTCGATACCGTGGAGGTCCGACACGGCACCATGGACCTTGTCCTGGGCAGGAACGAGGCATACCGGGTGGACCGGTACGATGTCCTTTTGCAGGGTGTGAGTATCGATAGCATGCTCGAGGCTGCGGGTAGTTCAGTGCCCAGGTATCAGGACATGGATATCCGTTTGGGCAGACAGGAACTGGTGCTTCCGGGCGCCGGTACCTGGGTGGTCGATAGTACGGCCATTACCACAGCGGGGCGTTCAGCCAGGCTCATGGGCGCGACCTTCACCCCCGATCGCAACTCCCGGGATCCGGATGCACACATTGCCCTGGAGGTCCTTCAATTGAACGGTGCCGATCTGCCCACCTTGCTCAACGAGCGACTCGTGCTTGTCGACTCCCTTCGCCTGGTCGCACCTGAGCTTGATCTTTTGGTGGGCGAAAGGAACGGTGAACGTGCGTTCCAAGGAGGAGCGTGGAAGGAATTGCGTCCATTCCTCAAACGCCTGGAGATCGGACGGATGGCCGTTGAGAATGCCGCGCTCAGAATTCGGGCGGAGGACCACGGAATGGTGCGCGCATCCAGGATCGGCTCTCTGGACCTGCTCCTGCATGAGGTGGTGCTCAACGATGAAGTGCTGGAGCAGCAGAAGGCACTCTTCGGTCCCGGAACGTTGTTACGCTGCTCGGATGTCGATCTCGACGTGATCATCAAAGGCCATCGTTTGGTAGTGGAGAACGTGGACATCGATCCGGATGGAAGGCGCATCGTGATCGAAGGAGTGGACCTGGCCCCACTTCCCGGATCGATCGACGGCCTTGCGGAAACATACTCCCTTGCAGCCCCACGCATTACGCTGGACGATGTGGATCTGGATGGGATCCTCCGCTCGCAGGAGTTCCTGGTGGGCTCGCTGGAAATGTCCCAGGCTGAATTGGTGGTCAGAAGGCGCTCGGGCTCCAAGTCCCAAATTAGGGCGATGGAGAATGTCGATATCGCCGTTCCCATTCGGTCCCTTGCGGTCCGGGAGCTGATGTTCGACGAGTTGGCCCTGGCATGGATCGAGGATGGTGTCAAGGTCCGATCGGTGGAACGGTCCAGCCTGCGCCTGGTCGGGTTCGAAGCGCTGCCCGCAGGCAAAGGCTTCGCCGATTGGGATACCCACGCGAAGGACGCCTCCTTCCAGGCTTCCCGGTTGCGCGCAGATCTCGGAAGAGGTGCGGACCGCGTGACCGTGGAACAGCTGGAATGGGGCATGCGGAACGGTCGGACCTTGATCGAGGAAATGCGCATGGAACCGATACCCGGAGCCTTGCGGAAGGCCGGCACCCCGATCGTGCGGCTGCATTTTCCGCGGATCACAGGCGTTTCCGGTGTCACGTCGCTGACGGGTCATCGTTCCATGGACCTGGGCCAGCTCCTGGTCGAGGACCCGTTCGTCACCGTGGAACGTTCCTCGGATACCGATGAGCAGGACATGTCGCAAAGACCCACGTCGAACGGGACACACCAGGTCATACGCACGCTGCTTGACACCCTTCGCGCCAATGACCTCGAGATCCGGAACGGCTCACTGCGCTCCATCACGTGGCGCCGCGGCGGTGTGGATACAGTGGAAATGTACGGGATCAACGGTCACGTGATGGACCTTCACGTGGATGGCATCCGACCGCACCGTGACCTGGATGCTGCACGGAATGTTTCCATGGTCGCGGAAGAGATCCGGGCCACACGCAATGGGACACCAAGCTTCCGTTCCGGGCGCGCAGCCTGGAACGGAGAGAAGGCATCATTGTTCCTGAACAACGTGGAGATCAATGTCCGGAGGGAAGGGCCTCAACGGCCGGTCCAACTGGTGTTCCAAGAGGTCTCAGGGCAGGGTGCCGACCTGATGCGCTCCTTGGCGAGAGGAGAGCTCGTCGCGGACACGGTCCGCTTCTCGGGGCTTTCACTTTCCGGCGAACGTGCACCAAAGGGCCCGGGCGACAACAACGACGTGTTCGCCACACAGCGGGAAGAGCGGCGCGCGCGACGCAGGGAGGAAAAGCCGATGACCATGGAAGCTGCAGCACGCAACGATGGTCCGAGCCCGTTCCTGAACGACCTGGGCATCCCGGACCACTTCGACCTGAGGACACTGGGCTTGTCCGCACTGGATGTCCAGGTATTGGTGGTGGAGGACGTCGATCTGATGCGGTCCGGATCAAGAAGTGCGCTGGACCGTTCGGTGGCGATGAATGGATGCCGCCTTGAACTCACCGGATTGAAAGGCGGTCCCGTTATCGAGGTGGACCGTGCACGTCCTTTGTTCGCGGCAGGAGGGAAGGCACACATCGAGCATTTGTCCTTCCCCCTTCGGCACGGAGAATATCGTATGCTTCTCGATGGCATCGAGCTTGACCTGGACGGGCGATCGCTCGGTCTGGCGAATGCCAAACTGCTCCAGACACTGCCCAGGGAGCTGATCATCTCCAGGAACGGACGTGAGATGGATGCGGTCGAGCTTGACAGCGCCAGTGTCATCCTGAAGGGATTGGATGCATACGCCCTTGTGCATGGATCCACGCTGTTGGCCGACTCCATGGTCGTGGACGGAGCTGTGGTCTCGCTGTACCGGGACAAGCAGCGTTCGGATGATGAACGCACCAAGCCCATGCCCTCTGAGATCATGGATCGGATACCCTTCGCAGTGGACCTGGGTGCGCTTGCGGTCAGGAACTCGACCATTCAGTACCAGGAGTTGTCCGAACAAGGCTCCGAACCGGGTTCCATCCGGTTGAGCGATCTGGATCTGGATGCGACCGCCTTGTCCAACCTGAACGAGCGATCGGACCCGAACGAGCGGTCAATGGTCTCCCTGCAGGCCATGCTTCAAGGAAAGGCACGCATTGCCGGAACGCTCAGCTTCGAAGAACAGGAGGGCGAACAACATGCCTTCGATATCGAGCTTGGATTGGGGCCATGCGACTTGACGCTCTTCAACCCGTTCATCGAACCCCATTCCTTCCTCAGCATTCGTTCTGGAAGGGCGGATACCTTGGTGTTGAGCGCCAAGGCCAACGGTCGCGAGGCAGCGGGACGGATGGCCTTCTATTATGAGGACCTTCATATCCAGACCCTGCGCACCAAGGATGGTGAGTCGAAAGGCATGGGCAGCGCCTTGGCGAACCTGGTCACCAATACGGTGGTCAAGACCAATAACAGGAAGACCTTCCGAGAGCGAACACGCGAGGTCTACGCCGAACGGGATGAGACCAAGTCACTGGTGAACTACCTGATAAAAATGGTAGTAAGCGGTGTCAAGAGCAACATCGGGGTGGCCGGTTATCGCAGCAAGGCAAAGAAGGCCGAGGCCGACATGGATTGAGCTGCCCCTGACCACGTGGCTCAATGCCTGACCAACCGCGTGACAGCGAGCTTTCCTTCGTCGTCCATATGATCTAAAGCGTAAACGCCGGAAGGAAGGTCGCTGAGGTCCATTTCCACGATCTGCGCAGCGGCCGTGCGTACCAGCTGTACCACACGGCCTGAGGCATCCAGCAGGACCAGGGTCCCTGCGCTGGAACCACCCAGGTAAACCCGAAGCGGTCCGTCGGTCGGGTTGGGAACGACCCGCAGCGTGGTGGCGCTGCGCTCAGCTACGCCGGTCGGCATGGCCAGATCGAACCCGAAGTCCTGCCAGGTGGAGGAACCGGGGTTCCCGGTCGTGGCGGTCTGGTCCACATTATAGAGTTTCCGACCGGTGTTGCTCGACCCTAGCGTCCCGAAGGAATTGTTGGTGCTCGTGTCGAACAGAATATCCAGGACCAGGGTGCTTCCTGCAGAATACGCAAAGGGTTCATCCAGGTCGACACCGAACCATTCACCCTCGATACCTGGCGGAATGGTATAGGCGGGGCTGCTCATCACCGTGTCCAGGTCGGTGAAGAACTCGTTCCCGTTCGCGAAACTGGCCGATGCCGTCTGACCGATACGGAACATCAGGTCGGTCAGGGTGACCCCATCGGCGTTACCGGTGCTCCCATAGCGGAAATAGAGACGTTCGATCATGCCATCCGTGGCATTCATCAGGTCAGATGGCAGATACAGGCTCTGGCTGTGCCGCACGTAACCTTGATGCCCGAGCAGGAAAGTGCTGTTGCTCGATCCACAACATTTCTGCACCTGTTGGGCGGAGACATTGGTCAAGGACAAGGCGGCTGAAAGGAGGAGTAAGGTTGTTCTCATGGTCCCGTTTTGTGGAAAGATAAGGCCGCACGTTCGACACCCTGCCCAAAGAGAAAGCCCCGCCAGATCGTAGCGGGGCTTTCAGCAGTCCTTGGCAAGTACGTGGGCTTAGTCGTCGTCACCGAAGTTCACGCCGATCGTCAGCCCATAGGTGAGGTACTTGGAACTGATGTCCTGCACCTCGGGGTTGTCACTGAACACCCTGCTCAACCCGAAGCTCACACCCGGCTCCAGGGTGAAAAGGCCCATGTCGAAGCCCAGTCCGGCATCGATGTTGAACGAACCTGCATTGAAGTCGCCTTTGTTCCAGGTGATATCACCGTCCTTGTCGTCCACGCTGAGCAGCACATCGTAGCTCGGCCCCACCATGAACCGCAGGTCGAATTGATAGCTGTCCACGATCCGATAGCCGGCCATGGCGCGCAATTTCAGGTTCGTGCGGATCAGGTTGTCCTCGATGATGGTGCTGTCCATTCCAGAGAAGCGGATCGCCGTCGTGTTCCTGCCGAAGAACACCCCGGGTTGAAAGAAGAGCCGGTCGCCGATGCGAAAGTCGGCACCCACCTGCCAGCCGATTGCTCCCTTGTACTCGTAACCCAGGTCCGGATCCGTCAGGTTCTGGTAGGTGAGACCCAATTGGGGGTTCACCTGGAACTGTGCATGGCCCGCCGATCCAATGGTCAGCGCAGCCAGAAGGATGATCGTCTTTTTCATGGTCCGTTCAAATTTCCGATGGCAACACGGGCAATCGCCGTGCCGATCTCCAATTGCATTGATCGCCAACAGGATACGCATGCCCATCGCGAACAAGGCACCTCGCTTTCTGACGGAGTTGGCTAACTTGGGACTTCACCCCACGCGACCATGACCCGGATCCTTGCCTTGCTCGTTCCCATCCTGCTGATCTGCAGCGTTAATGCACAGAACAAGCGACACATCATTCCCCGGGACAGCATCACGAACAAGTATACTTACCAGGGGATCAGTGACTCGTTGGGCGTCGATAAGGAGACGCTCCGCAGCCGCCTGGAGAAATGGAACAAGCAGAACTACAACCAGGAGGAAAGCGAATACGCTTCGGTGGTCCGGGACGGGGACAGCTACACCATGCACGACCGGGAAGCACTTCCTGGAAAGGCAAGGAAGTTCATCGAGTATGACCTCACCGTGGACCTGCGCGATGAGAAATTCCGTTACAAACTGACCCACCTGGAGTACATAGCCGTGGGCAAGTATCCGCTCGAGGACAAAATGGCCACGGATCAACGAAAGGACCTGGAGGCCATTCATGACATCTGTTCGAGGATCGTTGCCAGCTTGGGCGCGGCCATGGCTAAGGGCGACGATTGGTAGTGGGCTTCAGCTGATGGGACCTAGGGTGGTGGTTGTCGGAGGTGGCGCCGCCGGGTTCTTCGCTGCCTTGACGGTCAAGGAGCATGCTCCCGGGACCGATGTGATCCTTCTGGAGAAGACCAGGAAGCTCCTTTCAAAAGTGCGGGTCAGCGGAGGGGGACGATGCAACGTCACGCACACCGATATCGGCCTCAAAGCCATGGTCGCTTCCTACCCGCGAGGCGGGAAATTCCTCCGCAAGGCTTTCCAGCATTGGGATGCTGCCGACACGGTCGACTGGTTCAACGTGCGGGGCGTGGAGCTCAAGACCGAGGCGGATGGCCGCATGTTCCCCGTAACGGACAGCTCGGCGACCATTACGGACCTCTTAGAGCGCGAAGCGCGGCGCCTGCGGATCGAAATACGACTTGGCGAGCCGTTCCACCGCCTGGAGCAGGAAGGGAACAGGCTCGTTGCGCATACGAGTTCAGGTCCCGTGGTGGCCGATCGGATCATCGTATGCATCGGTGGAAGCAAGGTGCAGGATATGAAGTGGGCTGAATCCCTTGGTCATGACGTGGTACCGCCGGTACCCTCGCTCTTCACCTTCAACCTGCCCGATGATCCGATCCGCAAGCTCATGGGGGTGTCCGTGGATCGCGTGCGCGTGCGTATCGCGGGCGCGAAATGGCAGGCGGAAGGGCCGCTGCTCATCACGCACTGGGGAATGAGCGGTCCGGCCATCCTCCGGCTCAGTGCCTTCGCGGCCAGGGAATTGCATGCGGTCGGCTATCAGTTCGAAGTGCTGGTGGACTGGACCGCTGAGAAGAACGCCATGAGCATCCGGGATGAATTGGATCGGGTCGCAACGTCCGCTTCGAAGCGGTTGGTCCGGAACGCCCCTCCGTTCTCCTTGCCTCAGCGGCTGTGGGAGTTCCTGCTCAACCGCGCCATGATCGGGCCGCAGCAGGCATGGGGATCGCTGGGACGCAAACAACACGACAAGCTGATCGAGGTGCTCGTCAACGACCGGTACGAGGCCCGTGGCAAGACCACCTTCAAGGAGGAGTTCGTCACGGCCGGTGGCATAGCACTTTCCGAGGTCGACCCCGATACCATGCAAAGCCGAAAGGTCCCTGGTCTTCACTTCGCCGGTGAGGTGCTCGATATCGATGGGATCACAGGTGGGTTCAATTTCCAGGCTGCCTGGACCACCGGACGGATCGCGGGGATGGCGGCTTCCCATGGTAAGCTGTAGGGTTCAGAGGGAGGGATCCATGACGCATCACCCGCCTCACCGGATCGGCTATCTTTATCGCTCATAGCACCCGTCACCGATGAGAAGACACTTACCTCAATTCCTTGCCTTTGCCACCGCCTGGTTCGGGTCCATCGACCTGATCGCTCAGATCTCCTTTACGGCGAACAACAGCCTCCTGCCTGGTAACTACGGTAGTCCGGGTTGCGTCGTGGATATGAACGGGGATCACCTCGATGATGTGGTCCGGTTGAACGGGAGCCAACTGACCATCTCTTATCAGCAATCGGATGGCACGTTCCAGCACCAGAGCTTCCTGAACACCAACAGCAGTGGTCTATGGAGCATGTGTGCGGGTGACCTGGACAACAATGGATACAACGACCTGTGCCTGGGGGATGGTTCGCACGTGGAGTTCCTGTATGCGAACAACGATGGGTCCGCCTATGCCTCACACTACATCCCGGACTACATTTTCTCCCAGCGCAGCACGATGGCCGACATCGATAATGATGGTTGGCTGGACTCGTTCGTCTGCCACGACGTGGACCAAAGCCACCCGTACCGGAACGATGGCACGGGTTGGGTCACCGAGGATCAGACCCTGATCGAGACGATCGACCTGGCCGGGAACTATGCAGCCATCTGGGTCGATTACGACAATGACCATGATATCGACCTCTACATCACCAAGTGTCGACAGGGATCATCCCCGGGAGATCCTGAACGGGTGAACGCCCTCTATCAGAACGATGGAACAGGGGTGTATACCGAGGTTGCCGCCGGTGCGAACATGAACAGCGGGGACCAGAGTTGGAGCACGGTGTTCGAGGATTTCGACAACGACGGCGATTTTGATGCCTTCATCGTGGAGCATACCGGTCAGAACAAATTCATGTTGAACAATGGTGATGGCACGTTCACGGATATCATCGCGACCACGGGGATCAACGCGAACGACCTGGGAGCCTGGGAAAGCCAGGGAGCCGATTTCGACAACGATGGCTGGATCGACATTTTCAGCGAGGTCGGCGGCGGTATGTACCGGAACAACGGTGACCTCACCTTCACCAACATTTCGATCGCAACGGATGAGGGTGGTATCGGTGATCTGAACAACGATGGCTGGTTGGATTACCAGCTCAGCAATACCATCTATTTCAACAACGGTGGTACGAACCACTGGATCAAGGTGGAGCTGGACGGCATCTTCAGTAACAACAACGGCATTGGATCACGCTTGTGGCTGTATACCAATGGGATGGTCCAGACCCGCGAGATCCGTTCGGGTCAGGGCTTCAGCCACATGAATTCCCTGCAGGCCCATTTCGGGATCGGTACCGCTACCAGCATCGATTCGCTGGTGATCGATTGGCCCAGTGGTGTGCATACCGTGATCGATGCTCCTGCGATCGACCAGTTGCATATCGTGCCTGAGGCGGACTGCACCCTGGCCCCCATCACGATCACCGTGAACGGATCCACGCAATTGTGTCCGGGTGAAAGCACGCAGCTGCTTGCGCCCATGGGCTACGATAGCTATGTCTGGAGCAATGGGTCCGCTTCGGACAACATCACGGTCTCCGATGGAGGGAACTACAGCGTGGCCGCATTCGACCTGAACGGTTGCGTGGCGCTGTCCGAAATGGTCACGGTCCAGGTGATCACCATGGAAATGCCGGAGGTGGAGGTGATGGGTGAGGAGGTGATCTGTGATGGCGAAACGGTCGAGCTGGTAAGCTCCCCCGGTTCGAGCTACCTCTGGTCCAACGGTGCCACGACCCAATCCATACTGGTGGATGCCACGGGTATTTATTCGGTCTCCGTGGAGGGTATTTGCAGTACGAACGACAGTGATCCAGTGACCATCACGGTGGAGGCGGCCGCTGCGTTGCCGGTCACGTCGGATGTGAACATCCCGACGCCCGGCACGGCCACCTTGAACGCGGTAGGGGACAATATCGAATGGTATGCAGGCGAGTTCGACACGGCTCCGGTGGGATCGGGGAACAGCTGGGAGACCCCCTTCCTGAACGCCAATACGTCCTTTTGGTGCGAGGCGAACATGATGCATGGTGGCGCCTTGGAGAGCGGCGGCAAACCGGATAATAGTGGAGGCGGCGGACTGCCGAGCAGCGGCGCCTGGTCCTGGTTCGATGCCTACGAGCCCTTTACGATCCTTTCCGTCAAGGTCTATGCGGTGGGCGATGGCATGCGCACGATCAACCTGTGCGATGAGAACGGCAACGTGATGCAGACCGTCGATGTCATGATGCTCGATGGGGAGCAGGTGGTCCCCTTGAACTTCGAGGTTCCCGTTGGCACGGACCTGTCCCTGCGTTGCCCCCAGAACAACATGTTCCGGAATAATTCGGGCGTGTCCTATCCCTACGCCATCGGTACGGTCGGCGAGCTTACCGGTTCCTTCTATGGTGGCAGCTATTACTATTACTTCTACGATTGGCAGGTGCAGAAGGAAATGCTGCTGTGCCCGAGTGAGCGGGTGGAGGTCCTGGTCACGGTTGGCCCCGTGGGTGTTGCCGAGAATGACCTCGGGTCCGTTCAGGTCTTCCCCGTACCTGCCACCAGCGAACTCCAAGTTGCCGGGCTGCCGGCGGGTGCTGAACTGGAATTGATCGACGCCTCAGGAAGGCTGGTGATGCGCCAGTTGGGCACTGGTTCGCTGGTCATCATGGACCTTCAGCGTGTCCTGCCAGGTGCGTATATGCTGCGCATGATCGATCGATCGGGTGTCGAAGTGCGCCGGATCACCGTGACACGCTGACCGTATAGCAGAGGTCGCTCCCTCATCCTATCCGGGGTGGGGGAGTGACTTTTTTTGACCACTTCGTCAGAAGCAGTGAACGTTCACAAAACCAAAACCCACGCATCAACATGCTCGATCAGATCATGAGCGGCCTGAAGGATCAGGTCGGTAGTCAATTGTTGGAACAGATCGGTCTCGACCAGAAGCAGGCTGACGGCAGTTTGAACGCTGCAGGCGATAGCCTGAAGGACGTCATCGGAGGTGGTGATGGCATCGACCTGGGAGATGTCCTGAACCTGTTTTCGAAGGACAAGAACAGCACCGGAGCGGACCAGTTGCTCAGCAAACTGGGCTCGGACTACCTGGGCAAGTTGACCGGCCAGGTTGGACTGGATGCCGGTAAAGCATCGAGTGTCAAGGACCTGGTCCTGCCGGCCCTGATGTCCTTGCTGGGCGACAAGGTCGGAGGCAACAAGGACATGCTCAGCTCGCTACTGGGTGGTGCCGGCAAAAACCTCCTGGGCGACCTGGGTGGCAAGCTGGGAGGCATTGGGAAACTGTTCGGCGCTTGACCATCTTTTCCTCTTCTAACCACGAAAACCCTTACACCATGAGCTATTACAAGACCATTGATGGAAAGCAATACGATGGCAACATCATTGAACTTGCGGAGAAGCTGACAGCAGGACGTGGCGACGGGCGCATCTCCATGGACGACGCGAGGAAGCTGTACGACGCCGTGAAGGACGGTGACAGCTACACCGATGTCGAGAAGGATACCATGGCCTACATCCGCGACAAGTTCAAGTGGACCGACGAGGCCGATGAATGGTTCCGCACCGAGGTCCGCAAATGGGCTGCGACCAAGTGATCTACCATGGGCATTCTGAAAGTCATTGAAGTCCTCGCCAGCAGCACGACCAGCTGGGAGGACGCCGCAGCCCAGGCTGTGGCCGAAGCAGGAAAGACCGTGCGCGGGATCAAGTCCGTGTACATCCAGGATCAAAGTGCCACGGTCGTTGACGGCAAGGTCACTGAGTATCGCTGCAACTGCAAGATCACCTTTGCGGTGGACTGAGCAGGGAGGTCATAACCGTGTTCAGGGGGCTCTTCGGGGCCCCTTGATCATTCCGGCACCCCCTAACTTTGAACACCATGAGCAAACAGGAGCAGTTCGCAGCCTCGATGCGTGAAGGCTATGCCTTCAAAGGGTCGTCGATCACGTTGGGTGGTGGGTTGTATGAAGGGAGTGTTCCTGAAGGGGCGTTGGTGAAGGTGGCGCTGAAGACCATGAACCGGCACGGCCTGATCGCCGGTGCCACAGGGACAGGAAAGACGAAATCGGTGCAACTGATCGCCGAGCAGCTATCCCTCGCCGGTGTTCCGTCCCTGCTCATGGACGTAAAGGGTGACCTCAGCGGTCTGGCCGCACCCGGATCGGACCATCCGAAGATCCAGGAAAGGCATGCCAAGCTCGGCATCCCGTATGCACCACAGGCCATTCCCGTGGAGCTTCTCAGCCTCAGTGATGAACCCGGTGCCCGCCTCCGGGCCACGATCAGCGAATTCGGTCCGGTGTTGCTGGGAAGGATCCTGGAACTGAACGACACGCAGCAGAGCATTCTCTCGCTGGTGTTCAAGTATTGTGATGACAGCCACATGCCCCTGCTGGATGTGAAGGACCTCCGTTCGGTCCTGCAATACATCACCACCGACGGCAGGGAGGCGATCCAGCGGGAGTACGGGCAGGTCAGCTCGGCCTCCGTGAACACCATCCTGCGCAAGCTCATCGAGGTGGAACAACAGGGCGCCGATCGGTTTTTCGGTGAACGCTCCTTCGATGTGGCGGATCTGTTGGGTATGCAGGACGGGATGGGGGTGGTCAGCATCGTTCGCCTCACCGATTTTCAGGACAAGCCGAGGCTCTTCAGCACCTTCATGTTATGCCTGCTGGCCGAGATCTACGCCACGTTCCCGGAGGAAGGAGACCCGGAGAAACCCAAGCTGGTGCTCTTCATCGATGAGGCCCATCTGATCTTCAACAGCGCCACGAAAGCCCTGCTGGAGCAGATCGAGACCATCATCAAAC
>JAGQVN010000018.1 GCA_020437905.1 Flavobacteriales bacterium | reverse complement strand
TGGACACGTCCACACTGTTCCCGAAACCACGCTTCACGATGTTCCCATACTGGTCATAGATTTCATAGAGCGTGTTCCCGGTGAAGGTGATCGCCTCCTTGGGTTTCTCCGGACCCCAGGTCACCGGCGCCACTTTGGGGTCTGTGAATTTGATGGGTTTGGGACTGATGCGACTGCTCTTTGTGAAGTCCGTTTGACGCAGCCGGAAGGTATTTTCACCGCTGTGCGGAGTGACCTTGAAGGAGTACGTATGCTCCCCACTGGTGCCAACACCCATTACTTCGCCGACCTTCACCCATTTATTCCATCGCTTCTGTTCCACGATGAACGGAAGTTGGCCCGTCTCATTGGTCGTCACCCATGTGTAGGTGCCGTCGTCTGCGATCTCTTCCGAAACGATGTCGAACGTGCTCTTCGGCTTCAGCACTTCCGGGTTCAACACAAGCGGCGTGCAGCCGTCCTTGTGCTTGATCTTCAACATGATGGGGTCTCCGATCTTCAGGCCGAAATTGCCCAGGTCAACCTCAAAGGCGCTCGAGTTGATCTCGTCCGTGGCGATCTGGTCGTTCACCGTGACCTCAAAGACGCAAAAGCCCACCCCGGCCTCAGAGAACGGGTTCTGGACGAAGACGTTCTTCCCTTGGTAGTGACCGTCCAGCACGATGGTGCCGGCCATTGCGGGCGCCGCTACCAAGGCGGCTAGAAGGAGGAGCGATACACGCATCGGATCAGAGCTGTGAACAGTCGGCAATAATACGAGATCCCGGCGCGGATTTCCAGTGCATGGGCTAAACCCCCTGATGGATCTGGCTTTCCAAAGGGGCAGGCAGCGTTCAATGGTCCTTTCCGAAGGCCATTGCCCCAGCTGTGACCTCCACTTGGAGGTGGTTCTCGCGAGGTGGTACCGGACAAGAAAAGCGGTCACTGTAGGCGCAATAAGGGTTATAGGCACGGTTGAAGTCGAGCACCACCCGTTCCTCCAGTGGCCCTTTCAGATCGAGGTATCGCCCCCCACCATAACTCCCGGATCCATTCGTCAGGTCCGTGAATGGCACGAACAGATGGTCGCGATACGCCTCCTGTCTGACCAGCTCCACGTTGCGGTATACGTGCAGCCGACACTTCCTCCCGTTCAATCTGAATTGCAGAGTGCCGATATCCGTATATACGGGCACACGGTCGGTGCTGGTGCGCATGCCGAAGCTTCGTTGCGACCTTGCTGGCCGGAAACGCGCATATACGCGCATTGCTCGATCCACAGGGTACCGCTGCACCTGTACGAACCCGATCCGGTCGGCACTGTCGAGCGGGCTGCGCATGGGATCTGCGAACATGGAGTCGATCCCAGCCCAATGATCGGACAGTTCCGCTTCCCACGGTCCGGCGACCTGAGCAACCGAGGTGCTTGTGAGCACGCTCACCAAGAAGCAAAGCAGGAACCTGTTCAAGCGGGTTCCTTTGCTTTCACGGCTTGGGCCATGGCATCCACGTCGGCTTGGTCAAAGCGCCCTTCCGGCCGGCTTTCCACCACGAATGTGGAGCCGCCAGCGTCGATGACCTGATAGAAATGCACGAACACCAGGTCGGGATCGTCAGGGAAGGCGCTTTTGTAAACGACGTGGTCGGCGTCTTCCCGCAGAACGGTGTGCGTGCGGAGCAGGTCGCGGTCAAGGTCAGCCTTCAGGCGCTGGATATCTGCAAGCCCCTCGGTGATGATCAGGGCAAAACGATCACCCGCAGTGACCTCCAGATGGCCGAATTCCTCGACCCAGGTCACCTCCAAGGGATCGTCAAGGCCTTCGGGAGGATGGACCACCAGCGGAAACCCCTCAGCGGACAGGTCGATACCAACGGCTTCAGGATCCTCCTGTGGGCTGTCTTGGCGATCGACCTCGGCTTCAGGTGCTCCGCCGCATGCAGCCAAGAGCATCACCAGTCCGACCGCACGAAAATCATTGATCCTCATGCGCACGAAGGTAGTGGTGGCCGATCCCTAGGGCAGCTGTTCGTTGCGGACGTTGGTGGGTACGGAGCCCCCCACGTTGGTCAGGA
>JAGQVN010000211.1 GCA_020437905.1 Flavobacteriales bacterium | reverse complement strand
GGCCACCTGCAATGTGAAGCGCATGGTGTACCGCGACCCGAAGAAAGCAGGCGAAGGCCCGTACACCATCCTGGACACCCAGGAGGTGAAGACCACCTGGCATCCCATCGAGCGCGGACAGGGAGGGGGAGGAGGTTACTGACCTCGTGTCCGCATTCAGGCATGGAACTTGAAGGCTGAGGTCCATGCTTCGAGCCACTTCCCTCCTCTTCGTGCCCTTCCTTTTCAGTGATGTCCAAGGCCAGGACACCAGCGGGTTCGGTCGGTTCAAGGCGGAATTGCTTGCCCAGCCGAGCAGCCCGGTGCCGCCTGAGAAGGCTGACCTGAAGCACTATCACTTGGTCTGGCGCAGCTTCAATGAAGGCACGTTCGAGCATGATCAGGCGCCCGAACGTGTTGAAGAGCGGATCACCCTGCAGAAGATGCTGATCGAGTTGGAAGATCACCGCGACGGAAAGAAGTATCCGATCATCTATTCGTTCCTGAGCTTTCATGGTGACAGGTACGCGTACATCCACGCGGACTGGCAGACCAATGTTCCCCGCGGAGAGGATCTGTACTTCGAGCGGGCGCCCTGAGCGTCCGGATTATTATTCAACCAAATAGTTGAATATATTTGGGGCGATGGCCGAGCCCCGCACCCTGGATCGCACCCTCGCCGCGCTGGCAGACCCTACCCGACGGGCCATCCTGCAGCGCCTTTCCTCCGGCGAAGCGCGCGTAACTGAATTGGCGCGCCCTTTCAACATGTCCCTGAATGCCGTCAGCAAGCACATCCTTGTACTGGAGCGGGCCAAGCTGGTGAAGCGACGACGCATTGGACGCGAGCATTTCCTGAGCTACCGTCCTGAGCCATTGGATGCGGCTGCGGAGTGGCTGGAACACACACGGAGCTTCTGGGCCTCCCGTCTGGATACGCTGGAGCAACTGTTACGCGACGACGAACGAACTCAACGACCAACCACCAAGACCTGATGACCATGGACAAGCACGGCACGCTATTATCACCGGATACGATCCGCTTCGAACGGCTTCTTCCCGGTCCCATCGAACGCGTGTGGGCTTATTTGACCGAACCGGAGAAACGGAGCAAATGGTTGGCCGGAGGCGCAATGGAGGGTCGTGTTGGTGGCGCGGTCAAGCTCTGGTTCCAGCATGATAGTCTGGATTGCGCTGCGGATGCGACCCCTGACAAGTACAAGCAGTATGAGAACGGGAGCGAGATGCTGGGGAAGATCACGCGCTGGGAACCGCCACATGTGCTGGCCTATTCCTGGAGCGAGGGCATTCCGGACCGGATCTCCGAGGTGATCTTTGAACTGCGCGAGAAGGGGGAGGAGGTGTTGCTGGTGCTTACGCACAAGCGCCTGCCGGATCGCAAGGAGCTGCTGGGCGTCGCGGGTGGTTGGCACACGCACCTGGACATCCTGGCCGAGCACCTGAACGGTCGCACGTCGCCGGGGTTCTGGACGACGCATGCCCAAGTGGACCAGGAATACCTCGCCCGCTTGAAGGAAAGGTGAACCGGGCTCAAGGAACGATCAACGTGCCGGACAGCATTTGTTCCGAACGCGCTGCCCGGATCATGTAGGCACCGCTCGGCCAGTGGGAAGAGTCCATGGTCAAGCGTCCTCCTCGCGATGCTTTGTTCCAGACCGTCCGCCCTTGCGTATCGATCACCTCCACGGTCCAGGCATCATGCAGACTGAACGGAATGTCCAACCAACAACTGCCCGAGCAGGGGTTCGGTCCGATGGCGAAGGCAGAGTTCAGCATGGCTTCCTGCAGGCCAGTGGAGAGATCGAAGTCGTAGATGAACACGGTCTGATAAGCGAATATGTTGTTGCCCTGGCGGTTCGCGATCAGGTACAGGTGTTCGCCATCGAAGTGCATCCCGCGCGGTGACTGGTCGTTGTCGATCGGCGTGTCCGGCAGCTCCACCCAACCCAGATCCTGTTCGTTGGTCAGGTCGTACGCATAGATCCGTTCCAGGTCGCCGTTCAGGTTGTCGGTCACATAGAATAGGGTGTCCCCTTTCAGTGCGATGCCATAGGGTTGTTCGCCCCACAGAGGCACCGTATCGCTGGGCGTGGGATCCCCCGGGGTCCACTTGTAGGCGTAGGCGAAAGGGTACACATTGAAATCCGGGAAGTACATCGTGTACCAGATGGCGTTCCCATCGGGGAAGATGTCACCGATCCCCGACGAATTCCCGCCGATAACGGGTGGGAAGGTCCAGGTGTTCAGTGATGCTCCGTTCAGATCGATCTCCTGCAGCAATGCCCCGCTTGTGGTGTAGTCCTTGGCGATCAGGTAGGAGCTCTGTCGCTTGATCAGTCCATGGTTGTACGTGAAGCCGGTGGGAAGCGTACCAACGATGTTTCCGCCGTGATCGCTGAAATAGATATCACCAGGCCCATCGGCCCCCAGAAAGACCGTGTCACCGGTCACATGGATCCCCCAGAGACCCGCACTAAGACCGGGATATGGAATGCTGTCGATCAAGGACTGGGCGGTGAGGTCCACCATCCAAAGCAGACCTAGCGGTAAAAGCAAGTGTTGAACGGAACGTGGCATGGGAACAAGATACTGCAGCGTTCAGCTCGGCTTGCGGCACCGGTGATCGTGGAAAAGTCGGAAAGGCGTATCCCAGCATTTCAGGACGAGCGGCCTACCTTGACCGAAACAAACCAAATCCGAAGGACCATGGCTGTAGAAGCATACTGTGTGAAGTGCAAGGCGAAGCGGGATATGAAGAACGCCAACGAGGTGGTCATGAAGAACGGCCGCAAAGCCATGAAAGGAACATGTCCGACCTGTGGGACCGGCATGTTCAAGATCATGGGAAAGGCCTGACCGACCGACTTACCTACGCATAGCCGCCGGCCTGGCGCACCCGCCGCAGGGTGGCCTGGGCGACGGTGCGTGCCTTTTCCGCGCCCACACGGAGGCGTTCCTCCAACAGGTCCCGGTCTTCCATGAGCTCTTGGAACAGCTGTCGTTCCTGGGCGAACGTGTCGAGCAGCAAACCGAGGAGTTCTTTCTTGGCGTGGCCGTATCCGTATCCGCCGCGCTCGTAGTTATCGCGCATCGTCGCCGTATCCGCTTCGGAGGCCAACAGCTTGAACAAGGCGAAGACATGGTCCTTGTCGGGGTCTTTAGGCTCCTCCAAGGGGGTGCTGTCGGTCACGATCGACATCACCTGTTTCTTCAGTTCCTTTTCAGGTAGGAACACGTTCAGGACGTTGTCGTAGCTCTTGCTCATCTTACGCCCATCCGTTCCCGGCACGATCATCACCTGCGCGTCGATGCGCGCCTCGGGAACCACAAGGACCTCACCGTATTGCCTGTTGAAGGCCGCGGCGATATCGCGCGTGATCTCCAGATGCTGTTTCTGGTCCTTGCCAACGGGCACGATGTCCGCGTCGTACAGCAGGATGTCCGCGGCCATAAGGACCGGGTAATAAAAGAGCCCGGCGTTCACTTCGCTCAAGCGATCGCTCTTGTCCTTGAAGCTATGGGCGTTCGCCAGCATGGGATACGGCGTCATGCACCCCAGGTACCAGGTCAGTTCGGTCACTTCCGGCACATCGCTTTGCCGGTAGAAGGTCACGCGTTCCACATCCAGCCCGCACGCCAGCCACGCAGCCGCCACTGCGTGGCCATGTTCGCGGATCGCTTGCGGATCGCGCACCGAGGTGAACGCGTGCATGTCCGCGATGAAGAGAAAGGCATCGTGCTTGTCCGCACGGCTCAACTGTACTGCTGGTCGGATCGCACCGAGGATATTGCCCAAATGCGGGACCCCTGTGCTCTGGATGCCTGTTAGGACGCGGGTCATGCCGTTCGGTGCGCGGCGAAGATAGGACCTTAGTTTTGCCGCTTCCTTGGCGCGGGTCGGGTCCATGAACAGAATTGCAGCAGCGCAGATACGCGATGGAGAGAGCCGGAGAGATCCGGTGCTCAAATGGTTGTTGCTGCCGTTCAGGCTGGCCTTCAAGTTGTGGTTCTTCCTGGTCTTCGTGGTGTCCATGGTCACCTTGTATCTGCCCTTCAAGTTCCTGCTGTACCGCGAGGAACGCTATCGGGCCGCGTTCAAGCTGAAGCGCATCTGGGGCTTCTTCCTGCAATGGGTGAGCCTGGTACCCCAGAGGACCGAATGGCGGGGCCCGCTTCCGGAGCCGCCCTACGTCATCGTGGCCAATCACAGCAGCTACATCGACATCGTTCACATGTTCAACCTGATCCCGGATTACTTCCTGATGATGGGCAAGTATGAGCTGCAGCGGTGGCCCTTGTTCCGGATCTTTTTCAAGGGAATGGATATCGCCGTGAATCGGGGCAGTCACAATGAAGCTGCCAAGGCGTTTCGCAGGGCGGCAGCGGCGTTGGATCGCGGCGACTGTGTGGCACTTTTCCCGGAAGGCACCATTCCGCTTGATGTCCCGAGGATGAAGCCGTTCAAGGACGGTGCGTTCCGGATGGCCGTCGAAAAGCAGGTGCCCATCGTTCCGGTCACGTTCACCAATCACTGGAGGTTGTTCGGGGATCCCGAGGACCTGCTAAGCCGGGGACATCCAGGGATCGCCCGCGCGGTTGTGCATCCGAGCGTGCCGACGCTGGGTTTGACGGAAGCCGATGTGATAACTTTGCGAAAGCAGGTCTTCGCCTTGATCGAAGGTCCCTTGTTGGAATATGAAGCTTGACGACGAACAGTTGGACCGCATCGCCGTACTGGCGCGCCTGGACCTGAGCGACCCGAAGCGCAGGGAGCAAGCCGTGAAGGACATGCAGCGCGTCCTGGATTTCGTGGAAAAGCTGAACGAGGTGGATACCGATGGTGTCGAACCCCTGGTATTCCTTACCGACGAAGTGAACCGCCTGAGGGAGGATGAGGCAATTTCCACGATCACCAAGGAGGAAGCCCTGAAGAACGCACCGGTCAAGGACAGCGACTACTTCAAGGTCCCCCGGGTGGTGGATAAGGGCTGAAGTCCGCCGCAGGGGCACCGAAACGAACGAACAGGTCGTGCATCGGGCGGACTTGGCTTGGCTACCTTAGCCCGCCTCACCACACATCCATGTACGGAAGCATCAAGGAGCAGTTGCTCAACGAGTTGAAGGCCATCGAAGAAGCCGGCCTGTTCAAGCACGAGCGGGTCATCACGAGCCAGCAGGATGCCGAGATCACTGTGAACGGCAGACAGGTCCTCAACTTCTGCGCCAACAATTACCTGGGTCTGAGCAGCCATCCAGCGGTGATCCAGGCTGCGCATGACGCATTGGACACGCACGGTTACGGCATGTCATCGGTGCGGTTCATCTGCGGCACCCAGGACCTGCATAAGAATTTGGAGGCCAAGCTTTCGGAGTTCCATGGAACGGAGGACACCATCCTCTACGCAGCCTGCTTCGACGCGAACGGTGGCGTGTTCGAGCCCTTATTGGGCCAGGAGGACGCGATCATCAGCGATGCCCTGAACCATGCCAGCATCATCGATGGGGTGCGCCTTTGCAAGGCCATGCGCTACCGGTACAACAACAACGACATGGCCGACCTGGAGCTGCAGCTCAGGACCGCCAGGGCTGATGGCGCAAGGCACATCATCGTCGTTACGGATGGTGTGTTCAGCATGGACGGGATCGTGGCGGACCTGAAGGGCGTGTGCGACCTGGCTGACAAGTACGAGGCCATGGTGATGGTGGATGAATGCCATGCTGCCGGATTCATCGGACGGACCGGTCGGGGCAGCGTGGAGCACTGCGATGTGATGGGGCGTGTGGACATCATTACCGGAACACTGGGAAAGGCACTCGGAGGGGCCATGGGGGGCTACACCACAGGCCGCGAGGAGATCATCTCCATGCTGCGACAACGCAGCCGACCCTATCTGTTCAGCAACTCCCTCGCTCCGTCGATCGTCGGGGCCTCGATCAAGGTCCTGGAGATCCTGAGCGCAAGCACCGAGCTGCGCGATCGCTTGGAGCATAATGTGGACCGCTTCCGTTCGGGGATCGAGGCGCTCGGATTCACGACCGTGGGGTCCGGTGCGGCCATCGTACCGGTGATGCTGGGTGATGCGAAGCTGAGCCAGGTGATGGCGAACAAGCTGCTGGCCCAAGGGATATACGTGATCGGGTTCTTCTACCCGGTGGTCCCTAAGGAGAAGGCCCGCATCCGGGTGCAATTGAGCGCCGCACATACGGACGCTCACATCGATCTGGCCCTTGCCGCATTCGGAAAGGTCGGTAAGGAGTTGGGGGTCATTGCTTAATGCTTGACGCTCTCATGGGAGGGCATTATCTTGGGGCGTTGGTCCGGTCCGGGCCAGCTTCTCCGATACGCGCATCCCATGCAAAAGATCACCTTACGCACCAAGATCATCGTGAGCGCTACGGCCATTGCAGCCGTGGTTTTCGTCTCGGCCTTCCAGGCCTTTGAGCTCCCGAACGTGGGCTCTGCCGTGCCGCCCACCCAGTTCGTGAATTTCGAATCCGGACATGTTCACCCGTTGGATATGACCCCGGACGGGACCAAAGTGCTGGCCGTGAACACCGCCAACAACACGTTGGAGGTCTTTCAGGTGACCGATGAGGCCCTGCTCAATGTGGCGAGCATTCCGGTCGGTCTCGATCCAGTCTCTGTGCGCGTCAGGAGCAACACCGAGGCCTGGGTGGTGAACGTGATCAGTGACGAGATCAGCATCGTGGACCTGACCCAGGAAGTGGTCATCCGCAGCCTGAGGACCGAGGACGAGCCCAACGATGTGGTGTTCGCCGGGTCACCGCAGCGTGCATTCGTCTCCTGCGCTCACCGGGAGAGCATCCAGGTCTTTGATCTTTCCGACTTGGACGCAGCACCCACCGAGGTCCTGCTGATCGGCGAGCAGCCACGTGCGATGGCCGTCAGTCCGGATGGAATGACCGTCTACACGGCCTTCTTTGAATCGGGCAATCAGACCACGGTGGTGCCGGGGAATGAGTTCATGGCCGGAGGGATCTGCTCTGAACAATCCGGAGGTGGGGCATGCACGAGTGTGCCGAACGATGTGACCGACCCGGACGGCCCCTATGGTGGAGCGGTGCCGATCCCGAACAATGGGGCATCCTTTCAACCGCCCTTGAACCCGGCGAACACGATGCCCGGCTCGCAGAGCCTGGTAGTGCGCAAGGATGCTGCGGGCCAGTGGTTGGACGATAACGGAGGGAACTGGACGAACATCGTGAGCGGCGGGGCAGGAAGCAACCGGGCCGCTGGCTGGGATATGCCGGACAACGATGTGGCCGTGCTGAACGCGAACAGCCTT
>JAGQVN010000210.1 GCA_020437905.1 Flavobacteriales bacterium | reverse complement strand
GTCTTCATGATCTCACGGATTTGGGTTGTTTGTCAAAAGAAGTGTAGCATTCATTGGGCCATTTGGAGATTCCAGAATCAGATGATAGGGGCCTGGAGCCAATGGTCGAACGTTAATAACCAACTTATCCAGACTTCCCACCTGTTCCTTAAGCACTAACCTTCCAAAACAGTCATACAAAGACAACAGCGTTGGTGTATACCCAGTTGTTTTCCACGTAACAAAGCAGTTCTCCCATGCAGGGTTGGGAGCAAGCTTGATCAGGTGCTGGTCCATGTGCGGCTCATCGACGTGAGAAGCCATGTCACAATATCCTGGCAATGGTGATACACAGATATCGTCCACATAGAAATACGCACATGGATGAGAGCCAAGGGGGTTGACCAATTCAGGTGTGGCATAGCCGTCCGAGAAGAAATTGCCCACGGCCAGGTATGCATATGCCGAATCGGGAACATAGGTGTCACTCAATAGATACCAGATACTCGTGTTATTCGGAGCAGTAATCATGCTCATGGTAGCCTCATCGGGCAATGGCCCCATCTGGTCATACCACATCGGTATCATCGTGAAGCGCATACCCATACCAGCAATGCTGTATTTCATGTTCTCTTGGAAACCATCTATCGCCAAGGCTATTTTCATAGAGAGGTAAACCGGCACTCCCGGGGTCAGTGGTTCGTCCAATGCAACACTCAACAACTCCCGACGATTCGCAGGAAATTCGCACCACGCATACCCACCTGCATAACCGGAACCAGTTGCAGCATACTGGAATCCGACTACATTCGATGGTACGTCAACAAATCCTGTTACATCACATTCATGAAAGAAATCAGGGGACAGACCTGCACTGGTCCACCCGCTGGCACGCTCCAATTGATTCCAGAAATCCGGACAACTATCGAATTGCTCAAAGCTACCGTTCGGCACCAGGTTCTGTGCTTCACAGGGAACCAAACCCATTCCTCGAATAACAAGGAGGACAGCGACGACCTTCATCCTTGGCATGCTCTGAAGATAGTAGCCATTTGGGGTTGGGGCGGAGCCAAAGCCCGGCGTGCTGGGATGGTAGACGCTATGATATGGTCCATGACGCACGGGAGGACGGCGCGGATCGGTGGCCGGGAGGACAGCAGGGAGAACAGCGCGATCCCGGCTCGGAGGCCGGGATGACAACAGGGAGAACAGCGCGATCCCGGCTCGGGGGCCGGGATGACAGCAAGGGAAAGAGATCGCTTCGCCCTTAACGGCCCCGCGAACGCGTTCAGGCCCCGCCGATACAGACCACGAACTCCCCTTTGGGTGGTCGTTCCGTGAAGTGGGCTTGCAGCTCGGAGAGCGTTCCGCGCACGGTCTCTTCGTGAAGCTTGCTCAATTCCCGGCTCACGCTCGCGATCCGCTCGGGACCGAGCACCTCGATCAGTTCCCCCAAGAGCTTCAGCAAGCGATGCGGGCTTTCGTAGAGGACGATGGTACGCGGCTCCTCCCTCAGGGCTTCGAGGCGTGTCCGTCGTCCTTTCTTCTGGGGTAGGAATCCCTCGAACAAGAAGCGCTCGCAGGGCAAGCCGCTCATTACGAGGGCCGGCACAAAGGCTGTTGGACCAGGCAGGCATTCCACCGGGATCTCCGCCTGGATGCAGGCACGGACGAGCAGGAAACCCGGGTCGCTGATGCCAGGCGTCCCCGCATCGCTGACCAAGGCCAGCGCATGGCCTTGTTGCATGCGTTCCACCAGCGCATCCACGGTACGGTGCTCGTTGGCGGTATGGAAGCTGTGCATGGGCTTCTTGATGCCGAGGTGTTGCAACAAGCGTCCGCTGACACGCGTGTCCTCGGCCACCACGGCATCCGCTTCGCGGAGGACCCGCACGGCGCGCAGGGTGATGTCCTCCAGGTTGCCGATGGGCGTGGGGACCAGGATGAGCCTGCCGCTGCCCACTACAGTCCGTCGATGAGGTCGATGAGGGTGAGGTAGAGGTCGTGGTAGTCCGTGAGCGGGAGGGTCTCCGGCACGTCCAGGACATCGTGGTAGGCGGTGATGCCGCCGAGGGTATAGATGAAAATGCCCGGAACACCGCGTTTCACGAAGGGGCAGTGATCGCTGTTGCAGGCCGGTCCGCGTGACTTCACCGCTGCCAGGCGGCGGCTGCGCTCGTTGATGGCGAGCAGCTGGTCATACACCTCCTTCTGATCGGTCGCGTTCACCACCATGATGCCGTCATCTCCGGTGCCCATCAGGTCCATGTTGATAAGCATGCGCACGCTGGACAGATCGAAGGCGCGGTCCACGGCACACCACTCGCTGCCCAGCAGCCCCGCCTCCTCGCCCGCAAAGGCGATGAAGAGGATGTCGTACTTCGGCTTGTTCTGTGCGAAGTGCGCGGCGAGGTTCAGCAGCATGCTCACGCCACTGGCGTTGTCGTTCGCTCCCGGAAAAAGGACCTCACCCATGCGACCGAGGTGATCGTAATGTGCAGTGAGGACGAGGGTGCGTTTGCCGCTCCTGCCCTTCACCTTGGCGAGCACATTGCGGGCATGGTGCTTGACCAACCGGTTCTTCACGACGATATCCACGTATTCGGCGCTATCCGGCCATGCATCGGCAGCCACCTGGATCAAGGGGAAGGGATGCGCCTCCTGGGCTACGCCCCAGGTGAGCTTGCCGGTCTCCTTGCGGAGGACAGGACCATAGTGCAGCATGTCCTCGATGTAGGTGTTGTACAGCGCGATGCTGTCCGCGTTCTTCGTGGGTGGCAAATCGAGCGCGACGGCTTTCCCTGGGATCACGCTCATGGCCATGGCCCGCAATTCGGGAAATGCCAATTGCGCTTTGCTGATGTGCACGAGGTCCATTCGACCGCTCGCACTTCCGGAAGCCGGATCAACGAGGAAGTCGGTCCCGGCGATCAAGGGTTTCCCATCGATGGCAAGCGAGACCTTTTCCGGGAACGTATTCACCCGGAAAGAGAAGGGCTCGAAGTAGCTTTCCTTCACCTGCTCCAAGCCAAGGCGCTTGAACTGCGCGGCGATGTAGTCGGCTGCGATGCTATCACCTCCGTTCACGTAGCCGCGTCCGTGCATCTCCGGCGCACAGAGCGCCTGAATGTATTGCCGTGCCTGGGCGACCTCGGGCGCATCGGTCTGCGCCAAGAGCGGTGCGCCGACCAACAGGAGGAGCGCAGCGAAAGAAGTTCTCATGGGTATCGGCGTTGCAGCAGTTCCGTGAATGCGTTCAGCGCCTCCTCGTCCGGATCCTTATCCAACGCGGAGACGATGCCATCGAGCAATCCCTGTGCCTTATCGAGAGAGCCAGCCTCTTCGAACTTCGCCAACGCAGCCTCGTAGGCCTCGCGGTCACCCTTGAACAGCTCGGCCACGAACCAGAATTTCTGGCTTAGGGCAATGGCTTTCGACAACTGGGCTATGGGTGCCTGTTCCAGTTTCTCGCCCAGGGAGCTGGGGCGGGCCGGTGCTTCCTCCTTCGGCTTGGAAGAGCTTTTCCGCTTGCGCTTCCTGCCGTCCTCCGATTCGGCGATGGCATCGATCAGCGAGGTCTGTCGGATCTCCGATCGGGTGTCCAGGCGGATGGTCATGGGCTCACCGGGTTCGGCGGCCATGGACAGGGCTTGTGCCGCAGCAGGCGGGGTCCTTCCGTACTGCTCACGGGCCTTGTGGCGCAGCACCACGAAGCGTTCGTAGAGCTCCCGGCCATCGTCACAGGCCTGGTCCAGGCGCTCCAGATCCATGCGTCCGCGTTCCAGATCCTTCTCGGCCTCGGCCAGCGATCGGATCAGCTCGTGGATGCGTTTGAATGCCTTGTCGGTCGCCATTTCCAGGGCCTTGGTTCGTTCGGTCCAACGCGAAGATGTCTAATTTCGTGCCGAGGCGCAACACGCACGTGTACCGCGCCCTTCAAGCGATCCTGCGCATGTTCCTGGAACGTACCGGCAGCCGTTCGCCCGGCAAGGGATGGATCGAGGTGATCTGCGGAAGCATGTTCAGCGGCAAGACCGAGGAACTGATCCGTCGCCTGCGCCGTGCCGAGTTCGCCCGCCAGCGGGTGGAGATCTTCAAACCCGCCGTGGACAAGCGCTACCATGAGACCGAAGTGGTGAGCCACGACAGCACAAGCATTCCCAGCACGCCCGTGCAGTCCAGCAGCAACCTGCTGCTCTTGGCCGATGGCATCGAAGTGGTAGGCATCGATGAAGCGCAGTTCTTCGATGATGGCCTGCCAACCGTGTGTGCCCAGCTGGCCAACAGCGGGGTACGCGTGATCGTGGCCGGCCTGGACATGGATTTCCAAGGGCGTCCCTTCGGCCCCATCCCCGACCTATTGGCCATCGCTGAATACGTGAGCAAAGTGCATGCGATCTGCATGCGCTGTGGCCAATTGGCCAACTTCAGCCACCGGACGCATGTGAGCCAGGACCTGATCCACCTGGGCGAGACCGACAGCTACGAACCGCTGTGCCGGGGCTGCTTCGACAAGGCCCGTGCCCAACAGGAAGCGAGCACTTCGGGCAAGGCCGTGAAGCCATGAACCATCCGGGCTACCGCATGGATGAGGTGGCGCGCGTGGTGGGCGGCACCCT
The DNA here is from genome assembly GCA_020437905.1 of Flavobacteriales bacterium. Classification (GTDB taxonomy): domain Bacteria; phylum Bacteroidota; class Bacteroidia; order Flavobacteriales_F; family PHOS-HE28; genus PHOS-HE28. The sequence goes on along the minus strand of JAGQVN010000210.1, from coordinate 5 downwards.
GCATG
>JAGQVN010000209.1 GCA_020437905.1 Flavobacteriales bacterium | reverse complement strand
TTCCGCGTTGCGATCATCACGGCGTAGCCGTGCTTCAGGAACCCGTTGGCCAGCACTTGACCGACCATACCCGATCCAATGATCCCTACCTTTCTTTTCATGGTCCTGGTGCCTGTTCTGGCAGGCCTTGCAAAGTACGGCGATCGATGCCGTTCTGCGGATCGCTACCGGCAGGAGGTTGGGCCTACTTTCGCGTGCGAACTGAATGCCGTATGACCGATCCAAGCAGCCATACCGAAGAGAAGGACGCCAAGGCCAGGGCCTTTCTGCGCTTGTTAAGGATCATGGACGAGCTGCGTGAGCAATGCCCTTGGGACCGCAAGCAGACCATGGAGACACTTCGTCCGTTGACCATCGAGGAGACCTATGAATTGGGCGATGCGATCCTTAACGATGACCTCGAAGGGGTGAAGCAGGAGCTGGGTGACCTGCTGTTGCATATGGTGTTCTATGCGCGCATCGGTCGTGAGAAAGATGCGTTCGATATCCAGGACGTACTGAATACGGTCTGTGATAAGCTGGTCCGTCGTCATCCGCACATCTATGGGGATGTCCAGGTCAACGACGAGGAGGAAGTAAAGGCGAATTGGGAGAGGATCAAGCTGCAGGAGAAACAGGCAGTAGCCGGGAAGGAGGGCAGTGTGCTCGACGGTGTTCCGCGCGGGTTGCCTTCCCTGGTCAAAGCGATCCGGATACAGGATAAAGCCCGCGGTGTCGGTTTCGACTGGGAGTACAAGGACCAGGTCTGGGAGAAAGTCCACGAGGAGCTGAACGAGCTGAAAGCCGAGGTGCAGGCCGGTTCAGAGAAGATCGCAGCTGAAGTGGGCGACGTGCTCTTCAGCGTGGTGAACTATGCCCGGTTCCTTGGTGTGGACCCGGATGAGGCGCTGGAACGGACCAACCGCAAGTTCATCCAGCGGTTCCAATTCCTCGAGCGGGCGAGCAGGGCGGACGGGAAGCGCATGGGGGAGATGAGCCTGGAGGAGATGGACCGGTATTGGGAACGCTCGAAGCGTGCTGACTGAACCGGGGTGTTTGGTCATGAGCGAACTTTGCAGTCCCGTGTGCGTCATACGCTAAAGCATGAGAAGTGCACATTGGTCGGCGATCGTTCCGTTGTTCCTTGTTGGCGGGACCGTTCTGGGGCAGTGCGTAGCGCCGATAGCGACCTTCCCGTATGTCGAGGATTTTGAAGGTGGCCCGGCATGGACAACTGGGGGTGTGGTCCCGGACTGGGCATGGGGTATGCCTGCCCATCCTCTGATCAATACAGCGGGTGGTGGATTGCAGAGCTGGTGCATTGGAGGTCTTACCGGGACCTTCTACAACTTCGGTCAACTGTCTTGGTTGCAAAGTCCTTGTTTCGATATGAGCGCGCTCGACCAGCCATGGATCTCGTTCAAGATCTATTGGGAGTGCGAGCGACAGTACGATGGCATGAATCTGCAAGTGAGCACGGATGCAGGTCTCACATGGAGCAATGTGGGAGCCTGGGGGGACCCTGTGGATTGCCTCAACGACAATTGGTTCAACTCCGGCAACATCACCAACCTGACGACCGCCAACCCGAAACACGGATGGAGCGGCAGGGTGGGACCCACGGTGGGAAATTGTCAGGGTGGGAATGGAAGCGGTGGTTGGGTGGAAGCGAAGCACTGTGTGCCGCAGGCGGCCAATGCCTCTGCTGTCGTGTTCCGCTTCCTGTTCGGGGCGGGGACCACCTGCAACGATTACGATGGTATCGCCGTGGACGATGTGCTTATCCAGCAGGCCCCGCAGACGACCGCCGCGTTCTCGTACACCTGTGCCGGAAGCGTGGTCAGCTTCCTGGATGAAAGCGCTTCCTGCCCGGGTGCATATGCCTGGGATTTCGGCGACCCGGGGTCCGGAGCCTTGAATACCAGCAACCAGCCGTCGCCGTCCCATACCTACCCCGGTCCGGGTACCTACCCGGTGACCTTGTCGGTGACGGGACCCTGCTCACCAATGTCGTCCATCACCCTCTCAGTGGTCGTTCCGGAAGTCTTTGCCAGCAGCACGGACCCGCTGTGTTTCGGAGGATCGGGTTCGGTGGAAGCGATCATGCCAGGAAGTGATGGAACGGAGACCTATCTATGGCAGCCTGGAGGACAGACGGATCCCACGGTCAGCGGATTATCGGCAGGACAATACACCATTACGGTAACGACCACTTCAGGCTGTTCGTCCTCGGCAACAGCCACCGTCGTCGAGCCAGCTCCGTTAGAGGTGGAGGCGATGGCTGACCTCGGAATATGCGAAGGAGCGAACGTGCAGCTCACGGCCACGACCTCTGGCGGCACGGGAGGGGTCACGGTACAATGGACACCTTTCGGACCGAGCGTGGCTCCAACGTCCACGACCACTTATTCGGTCGTTGCGGTGGATGCAAATGGCTGCCAATCACTGCCTGACGAAGTGGTCATCACGGTGGGACAAGCGCCGACACCGGTCGTGTCCATAGGTCCGACAACGGGTTGCGCGCCTTGGTGTGTGGATCTCTCGGACATGAGTCCCGGAGCGGCCCAGGTGCAATGGGAACTTGGCGATGGTGCCACGGCCATGGGCGCATCGTATGTCCATTGCTTTCAGGGTCCGGGTATCTATTCACCAACGGTCTCCATAGCTGACGGGGCGGGCTGCGATACCACGGTCGCGCTTCCCGCGATAACGGTTCTGGCACCTCCGGTGGTGGCCATCGGTGTAACGCCTGCGGTGGTCAATGCGGAAGACCCCTTCGTTACGGTCAGTGCGATCCCGCAGAACGCCGCCACCTGGTCCTGGTCGCTTGGTGCTCCTGTGTTCGCCAGTTCGACCGATCCGTCGGTAACGGCCCGCATCCCTGCCGTGGGCTGCCATCCGGTGCAGCTCATTGCCACGTCGACCGATGGATGTTCGGACACGGCCAGAGCCGAGGTGTGCATGGAGGAGCGGTTCCAACTGCATGTTCCGAACGCATTCACTCCGGATGGGGATGGCTTCAACGATGTCTTCCTGCCTGTGACCAATGCTTTCCGGCTGCAGGATTACGAGTTGCTGGTGTACGACCGATGGGGTGGTCTGGTCTTTAGTAGTGGGATGAACGAACCGGCTTGGGATGGAACAAGCTCGGGTTCGGAAGCGCCGATGGGCGTGTACGGATGGGTCCTGTCGGTGCGGGATCCTTTCGGGGAACGTTATCGAGCCCAGGGGCACGTTACCCTGCTGCGTTGAGCGGTACGCATCACGTGGGACGCAGCTCCTTGATCGCGCGGTAGACCCGATGCGTAGGCAGTCCCATGACCGTGAAGTAGCTGCCCTCTATCCGCTCCACACCGGTATGGCCGATCCAATCCTGAACACCATAGGCGCCTGCCTTGTCCAAGGGTGAGTAGTGGCGGATGTAATGTTCGATCTCGGCATCCGAAAGGTCTGCGAACCGCACCGAGGCCACATCACTGAACGAAATGAGCTCACCGGAGGTCCTCAGGCAGACCCCGGTGACCACCTCATGGGTCACCCCGGACAAGGCATGCAGCATGGAACGAGCCTCTTCATCGTCCGCGGGTTTGTTGAGCAACCGATCGTGCAGCAACACGGTCGTATCAGCGGTGATCAGGACCTGGTCCGGTCCCAAGGTCCCAGGCCAGGCATGCGATTTGCGCACTGCGAGCTCCTCGGCGACCTCTCGCAATGGAGTTCCAGGTGACGGGGTCTCGTCCACATCCACGCGCGTGATCGATACGGACAGGTCCAGTCCAGCGATCAGTTCACGTCTTCGCGGTGAGGCGGAGGCCAGTATCACCTGCCATGGATGGATCGGCGCGGCGGTCATTCCAGGAGCAGGATCCGTTCCACGAGCAGACCATAGCCGACCGCTAATACCATGGCCACCTTCATCATGTTCCCTGCCCGGACATGTCCTGTGCGGTCCTTTGCGGCGAAGGTCAGACCTGCCGTGAGGAGCAAGGCGAGAACAACAAGTCCCAGATACCAGAACGAAACGGGGTCATGAAGAAAGGTCCTCCGCAGGAACAGGATACCGCCGACTAGCACCAGGATGTACACGATGGTCCACCACCGGGCCACCTGGACCCCCAGGACAATGGGGACCGTACGGCAACCGTCCGCTCGATCGCCTGGTACGTCCGCCATATCCTTCTGCAGTTCGCGTACCAAGGTGCTCAGGAACGCGAACGCCGAATACACGGCCACCCACCACCAGATCACCCGGAAGTAGGTGCGCATCCGATCCACGGACCCTAATCCCTCAAGCAATTCATCGGCATAGGCCCGTTGGAGCATGGGAAGTTCGTAGAGCCCTACGGTCAGTGGCACCAGTGCCGTCAACACCGCAACCGTGCCGTTGCCGATGACAAAGCGCCTTTTGAAACTGATGCTGTAGCTCCAAAGCGCGCCTACTGCAAAAACAGGAATGATGAACAGGCGCAAGTTCGCGCTGCTCCATGCCACCCAGAGGCCGAGGATCAGGCCCGTACCGCTGAGCAGGGCATGGGCCAACATGGCAGATCGACGTTCGATGCTTCGGCCCACTATGACCTTCTGCGGTTTGTTCACGCGATCGATCCGGGTATCGAAGTAGTCGTTGATCACGTTCCCGCCTGCCGCAATGGCCGTCGTGCTCAGGATGAGCATTACAAAGTCCATCAAGGGCATTTGAAGTTCCAGGCCGCTGGCTCCCACGAGCGCTCCGATCACACCGTAGCGGATCACAAGCATCGTTCCCGCGATGATCAGCAGGTTCACCGGTCTCGTAAGCCGGATGCCGTTGAGGACCTTACCAGGTGTAAGCACTATCCGTTCGCCATTTGTTCTGAACACGCATGGCCTGTTCCAGGAGGTCCCGCACGCAACCGGCCCCTCCCACATATCGGGAATGGAATGCGGAAATGGCCTTGATCTCCTCCGCGGCATCTGCGGGACATGCCGGTAAAGCCACCCGCTCCATCACCCGCTGGTCGGGGATATCATCACCCATGTATGCACAGCCCTTCGGGTCCAGACCGCTACGGACCAGCTCAGTGAATCGTTCGACCTTGTTGGACGTTCCCAGGAAGACCTCCCGGACACCGAGTCGGTCGAAACTGTCCCTGACCCCTTGGCTCGTGCCACCTGAAACGATGATGATCCGATAACCTTCCTTGACGGCAAGCTGCACGGCATAGGCATCCCTTGTGTTGAAGGTGCGCACGGGATCGGTACCAGGCAGCAGGATGACCCGGTTGTCTGTGAACACCCCATCCACATCGAAGAGGAAGGTGGAGATCTCCGGGAGGATCTCCTTGAAATTCCGTTCCTGGCTCATGGGCTTGGGTCGCTATGCCACTTAATGATCAACGCACTGAGCAGTTCATACGTGCGTGCAAGATCGGGTTCATCGCGCAGCAAGTCCATATGCTCGGCAAGTGTGGTTTGATCGTTCCTGACCGCCGGGCCGGTCAGGGCCGAGCGAGGTCCGCTTGTTTCGACCTTGTGTGCCATGGATGTCCAAAGCGGCAGCAGGTGCTCGACCGAAATACCGGCCTTTTCGAGCAGTGCCTGGGCTTGTTCCATCAGAAAGACAGGGAAGTTCGAAGCGAACACCGCGGCCAGATGAAGGGTCCGGCGCTCCTCGAGGTCCATGTCGACCACCGAACCTCCAATGTGCCTGGCGATCTCCCAAAGCAGCGTTCGTGACTCGTCGTCGCTGCCTTCAACGACGATGGTGGCTGAGCCAAGGTCCGCAGGAATGCCACGGCTCATGCTGAGTACGGGCCAGAGCACACCACGACGCTGATGGCCGTCAAGGACATTGAGCCCCGTGGCTCCAGAGCAATGTGCCACCACGGCCCCTTGGACCAGCAATCGACCGCTGACCTCCGCAAGTGCTCCGTCGGGAATGGCCAACAGAACAAGATCGGCAACAGGGACCTTGGTATTCCACGGATGGGATACGGTGCCCAACGACAAAGCCAATGCGTGTGCTCGCTCCGGGTCCCGAGCCATGATGCCGATCAGCTCATGCGGTGATCCCATCACCGCCTGGCCGATATGCTCGGCGGCACCCCCTGCCCCGACCAACAGGACCCTGATCCTCGGGTGCTCTGAGCTCATGAGCGACGTGCGGGAACGATGCGTCTGCGCACAGCCATGAAGGTGCCGATGAACATCAGCACGCATCCGATCCAAAGAATATTGATCCCAGGGAATACGATCGCCTGCATGACCACGAACTCATGCTCCAGAATACGGACCTCCAGGTCCCTTCCCTCCACTCGTGACAGTTCGATCTTGCTGCGGAGCGCATGGATCTCGGCACCTTTTCCGGCAACGGGCAAGCCATCGCGGTAAATGACCACGGGTTTGGCCTCGAACCAGCGATCGGGCACGTACAGGTCACGGACCCTCGTGGATAGCGCATAAACGGTGAACTCCGGTCCGAGCATGCTGCGGGTGACACTGTCCTGCACCATGCGCAGACTGTCGAGGATGATCAGGCTGGTCGGGGTGACGATCGTATCGCCGACCTGCTTCTCATACGTGCGCGGCGGCATGTAGTGCACCGCGCTGGTGTCGGCAGCGGCGTCCTCCTCGAGATCGGCATATCTCACATGGGTGTAAAGATCCTTGTGGGGCCAGTGCTTGGTGCTCGGCTCCGCCACGTTCCCGAAACGGGGGTTGATCTGCACGAACGGTTCCAAGGTGAAAAGCGCTTTTCCCGGCCGGTTGTTCCTCCAAGGTGTCGCATTCCATACTGCTCTTCTCGGGTAGTCCTCCAATGGCGCCCAATGGTCGGGTTGATCGCTCAGGAAGGCCTCGCCCGCCAGATGGTCGTTCTTCGCGGAGAACAACATGCTCCCGACCCGCACCGTATCGCCGGCACCGTATCGGCGCGGTTCAGGAGCGAAGTACTCCATGGCGTACTTCAGGTCGACCCCGGACTTGCGTTTGTCCTTGTAATGGACATAGAATTCACCCATCAGGACCGTATCGCCGCGATACAAGAGCACGTCGGTGTTGTTGCTCAGTCCTTCGGCCAGATAGCGCAGGTCCATCCCTTCGCTGTTCCGGCTCATTTCCTGTTGGCGTGAAGTGCTCACCAACGCCCCCATCAGCACCAATCCGAAACCGATATGTGCAACGGATGGACCCGCCAGTGACCACTTTGCTTTCAGGCCTTTCCAGATGTACGCACCATTGGCCACGGCTGCAAAACAGGTGGCGAAGAACAGGGCGATCAGGTCGAGTTCCGAAAGCGTGTAGCGCAGGAGCACTACCGCAAGTGCCGTGATCACGATGGAAACGACCAGTGATCCGGCGATCTGCTTCCGGAACTTGCGCATATCCGTGCTCTTGTAACGGAGATACTGCACGAAAGCGACCAGGATCGACACGATGAACGCGAACGGGATCTGCCACTTGTTATAGTGCGCCACTGGCTCACCAGGCGGGGCCATTTCAGCTTTGGAAAGCGTGATGAGCCAGTCCCAACCCCACGTGTTGCCAATACCCTGCAGCGGTTGCTTGAAGGGCCCCAGCAGCAGATTGAAGACGGGTACCGAGGTGCTGAACGTGACCTGCGCAGCGGAAAGCAGGAGCACCAAGGCGCCAATGAACATCCAGAACTCCCTGGACCAGAGCCCTTCTTCTTCGGTGTTCTTCGCATGCCCGCTCCGGTAGGCGCTGAAGGTCCATACCGCTGATAGTACCAGAAAAAGGACGATCGCAGCGACCGGTTGCGCGAACAGGGTGCCCACCAGGAAAAGCGCAGCGGCCGCAAGGGTGTAGGTGGTGCGCTGCAGGCGTTCCGGGTGAAGGAAGAGGGTGGCCAACCAGATGAAGAACATCATGAACACCGTAAGCCCGGGCATCATCCCATCACCCGTGAAGCTGTGGACGCTTGTATCACCAAGGACCCCGCTTCGCGTGAGGAAAGTGGAATAGAGCACCAGGTGGAACGTGACCAGGGTCAACAGGAACGTGCTGAAGAGCGAATCCGGCTTGCG
>JAGQVN010000208.1 GCA_020437905.1 Flavobacteriales bacterium | reverse complement strand
GTTGAGCGCGTTGAAGATGAAGTGCGGGTTCATCTGGCTTCTCAAGGCCTGTGTTTCCAGCAAAGCCATGTTCCGTTCGCGCCGGAACCGGGCGATCCGGGTACGGTAGTACCAATAGAACATGCCCGCGAAGAGCACCATGATCGATATCCGGAAGTACCACGTGCCCCACCATGGAGGGTCTATTGTCAATGTGAGCATCATGCGCTCGTCGCTCCAGACGCCTTCGCTGTTCATGGCCTGGACATGGAACCGATAGGACCCCTGGTCCAGGTTCGTGAACGAAGCCTCATTGTCCGTGCCGGCTTCGACCCAGTCCTTGTGAAAGCCTTCCAGCTTGTATCGGAACCTGTTCCTCTGGGCATCGGTCAGGTCCATGCACCCGAAGCGGATCGTGAACATCCGGTCGCTGTGATCGAGGACCAGTTCCTTGGTTCCGTGAATGGGATGGTTCAACAGCACCCTTCCCTGCTCATCCGCAATATCCGGATGCACCGTGCGGTTCATGACCTGGAGTTCGAGCAGCCTGATCGGTGAACTATTGGACTTCTGGTGGAATTGTTCCGGACGGAAATGATTGAAACCGTTCACGCCACCGAACACCAGCTCCCCGTTGCTGAGCCTGCGATACGCGTAGCGATTGAACTCGTTGCTCTGCAGCCCATCCTTGCTTGTGAAAAGCCGAAGGACCCCCTGGTCCGGATCGAACAGACAGAGCCCCTTGTTCGTGCTGAGCCACAGTCCTCCCCGATCATCGGCAAGGATCCCATAGATCACTTCGTTCGGCAACCCGTCCTTTTCGCTGTAGTGATCACAGCGACCGGACCGCATGTCCATCCGGTACAGGCCACCGCCGTTCGTACCCACCCAGAGGAATGTGTTCGGGGCCCCGGGATCCGGGCACAACGAGAAGACCTTGTCCTCCCCGAGGGTCCCATCGTCCGGACCGATGCGGTGATAGTGCTTCCACCTGCGACGATCCGCATCGAGCCTTAGAACACCGAGCAAGGTCCCCAACCAGATCGATCCGTCATCGGCGAAATACATGTCCGAGATGAACCGGATCCCGAAGTCGCGCTGGGCGACCGGGATCGGGATGCACGTGCTTTGCTCCGGGTCCTGCTCGTTCAGCAAGCACAGTTCAAAGCGATCACTGGCGACGCGACCGTACCAGATCTCGCCTGACGGGGAGCGTATCAAGGGCTGGAACTGGTTGTCAGAGGCCTGGGGTGCCCGGGTATCCGAAACAAGGCGTCCGAGCTTGGGGTCGAAGCAATAGAGGTGGATGAACCTTCCTTGTCCGGAGCAGCTCCACCGCCTACCATCCAAGCCTTCCACCACGCTGGGGTAGACCCCTTCGAACCGCGCACCCAACTCTTTCGCTCCAACCTCCCAATCGAATCGCTCCCAACGTTCCCTGGTGTATCCATCCGCGAAACGCTGAGGGACGATCACCTCCCCGGACATCGTCTCGTAGATCCCCTGTACGCTCATGGCGCTGCCGTCCTCCTCCATGACCAAGGCGAATGCATCCTGATTTCTCGATCGCTTCAACATGCCGTATCCGGTGGTCCCCATCCAGGTATTGCCCTGTTCATCATGGAACACACAATGCACCGCTGCTTTCATCTGGCCCATCAGCCCTACGACATGCTGCTCGATCCGTATGCCCTCGGAAAGCGCACTATCCAATTCGAGCATGTCATGACCGTGAAGACCATGGATAATGCGCCCGTTCGGCAAGGCCGCGACCTGCGACAGCAGCGCCATATCGCTTGGCAGAACGAATCGATCGAGGACGTCCCCGTTATCCGGGTCGAGCCGCTCCAGCGCTCTGATGTAACTGTGGAAGACGCCTATATGGCCGGGGACCACATGAAGGTTCGAACTGGCGTGGACCATTTCATCGCGCCCCTCAAGAATGGAACGAGAGAAGCGGTGGAGGGCCTTGCTCTGCACCATGTCCAACTGGTACTGGTGCAAGGAATCATTCAACCTCACCCACAGGCGCCCGGCCGGGTCGATGCACCATTTTCTGTGGTTCACCTACTACCGGGAAGTACACCCTCGCACGACCTGGTTTGCAGGGCGCAAAAAGACCGTATGACCCCCTGCTTCGGCGCTCCGCGATGCCGACCTGGTGTCGGAAAGCACATGGAGCCCACCTCCTTTGAACCCGACCCATACATTACCGAACGGATCCTCCTCAAGGCGCGAAACACCATTATCGCGACCTCCTGTCTTCCGGGCATCGAAGGTCTTGATGTGGATGAACTTCTCACGTGCCTGATCGAACAGGTCCAGCCCGCGGCTATAGGTCCCGACCCAGAGCCGCTGTTGCGCATCGATCAACAGTTCCTCGGTATGGCTTTCGGCGAGCGAGGTCGGGTCATCAGGGTCGTGCCGGAACACCCTGAATCCATAGCCATCGTATCGGTCGAGCCCATCCTTTGTACTGGCCCAGAGGAATCCGACGGTGTCCTGAACGATGGCAGAGACCATGCCCTGGGACAGCCCTTGATCGATGCCGATCAGGTCGTACCAACGCTGGACCGTGCCGGTCACCCGGCCTTGCGCCTGCAACGGAATGCTCGGTGGACCGATGATGGTCGAGCAGCAAAGCGCGAACAGGAGGCGGCCCAGCATGATCCAGAGCAAGGTGGAGCGCTGCAAGATATTCGGCAATGGGGAAGTGCCCGGCCCCCACGGCGCGGTCACCGGAGCAACAGCAGATGACCACGTATCACCGGCGGTGGGCTCAATGTCCCCTGTATCTCCAACAGATAGAAGTACGTGCCTTCGCTGACCATCTCTCCGCTCATTTGTCGACCGTCCCAATCCACGACACCACCCTGTCTCCTGGCCATGACCTGACCCCAGCGGTCCATGATGACCAACTGCAGGTCCCTACCATTGCCATCCACCAGAAAGCGATCGTTCAAACCATCTCCATTCGGACTGAAGACATTCGGGACGACCAGGTCACACGGATCCACATCGACCCAGAATATGGCGCTATCAGCAGGACAGGTCCCATTCGCAGCAATGACCGTGTAGTTCCCAGCGTTGCCGGTCGTTGCCTCGGGTATGATCAACGGGTCTCCTACGAACGTGCCGAAGGGCGTTATCCATTGCACGATCAGATCGGGCAAGCCAACGCTGAACGCGCTCATTTCCCCTTCGCACAAGGTGGTCGGGCCAAGCACCTGATCGATGTCCACGGGTTCCACCACTTGGAGCATGAACGGTACCGGATAACTGGTGCAAGGTCCCTCCTGCTGGGTGACATAGACCACGGTATCCCGATCCACAAGACCAAGGCCCAGGGTCGGTCCCGTTCCGACGAGCATGGATCCCATCGGGTCGCCATACCAGGCAATATTACCGGAGGCTGGAACGACGAGGGTCCTGTCGGTCCCTGCGCAGACCGTATCTGCGTTCGCGGTGAGCGGCACGGTGAACGCGTATCCTTCTACAAGCACCACGTCGCTCGTATCCGTACAACCCAGGTCATCCACCACCACAAGCTGCATCTGTCCGGGTTCCACCGTGAGCAGCGTTTCGGAAGGGACGGAAGCAGGCAGCCAGAAGTATTCGGCTTGACCGGGAAGGGCCTGAAGCACGACCGTATCCCCGGGACACAACTGGAATGGGCCTGGCGTCAGCACCTGGGCTTCGGCTGTTCCGGCCAGGACTTCTATAGCGACGGAATACATGGTCCCGCAGGAGGTGACGGAACAGGAATAGCTGCCGGGCTGGGTTACCAATTGGGAAGGTGAATTACCGCTCAGTGGCGGGTCCCACTGGATCGCCGTTGCTGCCGGGGCCTGGACCATGATCTCCACAACGCCGCCCTGGCATAGCACCGATCCGGACGCCCCCGGCTCCAGGTACGGAGATCCGAAATAGGCGACCTGCACCGGTCCTCCTCCCACCTCGCACCCCGCACTGTCCGTGAATATCACTTCGTAGTCCCCGATCTGGGTGACCCCGATCGTTGCGGTCGTATCGGACATTGGTCCGTCCGGGCCGAACCAGAGTACGTTGACCGCGCCTGGATCAACGCTGAGCAAGGCCGTGTCACCCGGGCAGATTATCCCATCCGGTGGGTCCATCATGATACTGGCCGGCTCGGGTCCCAGCACAAAGAGAAAGTCCTGCAAGCTGCAGGACAGTTCGTCAGCGATGCTCATGGCCTGGTAGCTGTACAGACCCGGGGTCACGACCCAGGCTGTATCGGGCGTACCGAACGTGGTCAGAAGGCCCGGTCCGTTCCATGCTATCGAATCGCAGTTCGAACAATTGCTCAGAAAGAGCTCGATCGTATCTCCGGCGCACAGGGTCCAGTCCAACGGAGGAGGATCAAAGCCGGGCAAGGGCACCGTGACGATGTAAAGGCTGTCCGTGACGCTGAAGCTGTATGCGGTGGAACCACAGGGAGCATCCGATACGCTCAAGGAAACCGTGAACGGCACCCATCCGGATGAGAGCGCCGCCACGGACCAAAAGATCGAGTCCAACGCGATGACCGAACTTCCGGTATAGCAGCCGAGGTCGGTCGACGCCTGGAACGCCGTGCCCGCTGGAAGCGACACAGGTTGGCCATTGCTGAGCCAGGTGATGCCGGCGGTACCCAAAATGCAACCTACCTGGTCACAGGCCAACACGGAATCCCCATCCAGGACCGACCCATCCAGGAAGTAGAAGGTAAGCTGTACATCCGAGAGCGCCGGCAGCGTGACCAACTGTTCGGAGATGACGGTGATGCTATTGATCGCCGAGCAGCCTTCGCCGTTGTACGCGATAACGGTATACAAGCCGGACGTATCGACGACCATGGTATCGCCGGGCATTTCGATGCCGTTCACATACCATTGGATGCTGTCGGCATTGTTCAGGGTCGAGATCCAGATCAGGGAGGTCTGTCCGCATAGCTCCATGGGAACGGTCTGTCCGAAGGGGGCATTCACATTGAACCCGACCCCATCACTGAGCAGCACGGTCGGATAACTGGATACCTGGACCCAGATGCTGTCGGTCCATTGATCGCAGCCGTTCATGGCCGAAACAGTACACCAATACCAGCCAGTGCTGGTCGGCGTGATCCGGTCGCTTGTCTCACCGGTGTTCCATAGGAATGTCAGACCAAAACCGGGATGCAGCACATGCGGCTGGCCCGGGATCGAATAGGCGCCAGGGAATCGGACCTCCAGGAGCAAGGAGGAACCACCCGGGGCTGGAGGCCAGCAGACGTTCGCCGTGTCCATGTGCTGGTCCTCTCCCTGCAATGCAAGGAACGGGGCAAGCGGTACCGGTTGACAGGGTGTGCCCGATCCGCGCACCCAGGGATCATAGGCGGACCGTTCCATGGCAAAGCCCGAAGCCAGATAGCCATCCTGTTGGCCGACGGCCTGCATCCCGCGGAAAACGCCATAGTACGGGTCCCCACAGTAGGTTCCGAGCTGATCATTCGGACCCGTGACCGACGCAAAGCCTGACCATTGGGCGGTATCGGCAGGGAAGACCATGTCCTCGCTGAAAGAAGCGCACCAGACCGGTCCGGAGCTTGGCCATGCAATGGCTCCAGGCCGCTTCGCCCCCACCCCGCCGAACTGCTGCGCTCGCAGGAAGGAAAGGTCAGCGGCATGCAGCGCGACAAAGAGGTCCTCGGAACCGGTGGCGATGAACGTGCCTTCACCATATCGATCCTGCATGGCGGTGAAGCCGCAATCAAAAGACCCGACCAGTGCCAATGAATCCTCGATCGAACAGATGCCGCCGACGCGTATCGGGTGCTCCGAGCCTTCTGATGCAGCAGAGAGCAGCTGTCCGTCCGGATCGATCCGGAGGATGAAATAGGCCCATGGGTTCGACGATGAGATCACATCGGGTTGGTCGTCCAGGTAATTCATGCTTCCCTGGAACTCACCACACAGCAACATGGTCCCATCCGCGACCTGGACCAGGTCCCTCGCGTGATTGAAAAGACCACCACCTGCGCGGATCATCCACTGCTCCTGTCCTGCAGGATCCAGCTTCAACAGGAATGTGGCATTGGACATCTGGTTCGGATGCTCGATGTCGAAGGTGATCGTATCGCTGAACTGACCGACGACATACGCATTGCCAAGTTCATCGGACACCACATCCACAGCCCGGTCGGTGTATGGCGCGGCACCTTGTTGCACCCAAAGGAGATCTCCACCCGGTCCATAGCTCGCCACGAACACGTCGAAACCCGGTTCCATGGTGAGGGGGTCGATCATACTGCTGAGCATCGTATTGTCGAACCAACATTCCCCTTTGAACTCGCCGGCGACAACGACCTGACCGGAGCCCGAGACCGATATGCCGCCCGGTCGATCACCAGCGCTGGCACTACCCGCCGTGCGCAGCCAGATCCTCTCGCCTGTAAGGCCATCCAATCGCGCCACGAACACATCCGGCGTACCACCCGCGGAGTTGACAAGGGTGTCAAAGAGCAGCGCCTGACCCATGAATTGTCCAGTGACCATTACATCCCCATCATCCGTGGGCATCAACTTCAGGCCACGGTCCATGCCAGGCCCACCAGCGGTGACCACCCACAGCACCAGCCCATCCGGGTCCAAGCGCGACACGAAGACATCCCTTTGTCCGGCGCTGCCATAGCCGACACCGTTCACGAGCATGGTTGCGCTGAAGTCCCCGATCGCAAAAAGATCCCCGGAAGGCCCTTGCTGCACATCGCTTACCTGATCGGGGCCTGCACCACCGAACTGAACAGCCCAATGGTCGGGAGCCTGAGCGGACATCCCACTGACCAGAGCCACCCAGAGAAGCCAGGCGAGGGAGCGCATGGACGAATATACCTCCCGTTCAGGGCTTTCTATGACCCTTCGCAAGGGCGCTAACGAACATCACGGCAACTGTTCGGCCCGCACGGCGGTAGGCACACTTCCACCCACCGTTTGAAGGACATGGTCGCGGTCATTGCCGGTCCCGGCGTACTTCACCTGACCGTCCAGGTCCACATCCTCCTCATGGTATCCAGCCAACACTGCGGTGGGTACAGAGCCCCCAATGGCCGACAGGATGGGATCGCGATCGTTACCCGGACCCGCGTACTTCACCTGACCATCAAAACTGACATCACCTGCCCAAAGCGCCTGGGCCGGGTATGTTCCGCTGATCGCGACCTGAGCCTCAACACCGTGAACGGTGACCGGACCAGCGGCCAGGTCGACCGGCTCCGGGAGCGTCTCGAACAACACCGGATCGGCGGTCATGACCCCCAGGTGGTTGCGGTGCCGAACAGCCACCTGGTAATTGCCGGGGGCCATGTCAAAGGTCACCGGAGAGGATCCGTCCAGATCGACCACATCACCATCCCGCTGGAGCAGGGCACTTCTGCTGGCAAGGACCACGGCCGGGTCCGAGGTCTGTCGCAACTCGACGAGCACCCAGTCCACAATGGCGTTCGGACCTCCCGCCGCGATCACGGAAGGGGTCACCATGCTGTTCTGCTGTTGCCCGGTGTGTACGTAACCCAGACCAGGGTACGGGTCCATCAACGGAAAGGTGCCCAGGCTGCGGAGCGCATCGTTCATCAAGCCTGTATCCGGGTCGTAAGGCCCCTGGAGCATCACCCGCAGGGCCAGCCGGACCTGAGCGGCGGTGCTGCAGAACAGCGCACGCAGAAAGAGCGTGGCCTCATTGAACAAGGTCGCCTCGTCATGCACCTCATGGGCCCCACCAGCATATTCGTGGAACTGATACGCATCAGGGGATGGCGACTGCTCCTGAATGTGGGCATCCATGATGCATGAGCCGAAGAGGTAGGGATAATTGTCACCGACCCCGAGCGGCATGCCCCACAGGCCTTGCTGGTGGTAGCAACCGACCACCGGGTCACCGTTCTGGTGGTAGGCAAAGAGCGCAGGGTGAAGGGGCTCCGGTATCAAATTGGTATCCAACAAGCCGCCATAGAAGGAGGCGACCCCACGCACGGACGCATCCTGGCCGTTCAGGTTCAACGATCCCTGGAAAGGACCAAGGTCAGGGCGCGGATAGGAACTGAGGAAGTGGACCACATTGTTGATGTTGCCGCAGGCTGCGGGCTTCTCACTGGGGTCATCCACGTAGGCCGCGTGAAGCGCTGCGATGGCACCTGCACTGAATCCCCAGAGCATGATGTTGTCCGCGCTTGTGCTGTCCATCGCACTTCTGGCCTTCAGGAACCGGACGGCCCCTCGGGCATCCTGTTGGGCCCGGTATGCAGCTCGGATCACTTCGGCGGGATCGTAGGCCCATGGCGAACTGAGCAGCCAGGTCCCGTAGAAATCGAGCCGATAACTGATCGTCGCTGCAGCCCAGCCCATACTGGCCAGGTCACGGCACAGATCGTTCCGATCGTCGCGATGACCACCCGTGAACCCTCCACCATGGATGACGATGATGAGCGGGCGCTGCAGCTGCCCGTCCCCGGTCGGCTTGAAAATGTTCAGGTACAGGTCCTCGCTGGCGCCGTTGTACCGTGTGGCCGTCCCATAGTACACATCGTGCTCCTCCTGCACAGGGTACAAAGGTGTGTTGAACGGAATGCTGCAGTCCTGAGCCTGTATGGTACCGACATGCACCAAGAACGTTCCAGCAAGAAGGGAATGAAAGGAGCGCATGTGAGAAAGATAGCAGGCCTTTCCCACATGTGCAGGCCCAGGCCGTCAGAAGACCATCGGTTTGTTCTTCTTCTGTGGCACCAGTTGCTTGTCGTGATCCACAGCCAGGCATCCGCCCTCCGCGTCGAACCGGATGGCACCGACCGGTCCGGCATAGTTCAGGCGGCCCATATGGCGCTCAAGTTCCAGGATCACGCCGAACCTTACCTGGCGCGGTTTCCGTCCGAACAAGCCATCACGTGCATGACGGGTATCCACATCGATCTCCTTGGGCAGGTGACCCGGGTTCTCGAAGCGGAGCCGGGCTTTTGCGTTCACCGGAAGCTCCAGGTCGAAGCGACCGCTCTCGGACATGCGTACCTCGGTGACCGTACCGTTCACATACACCTTCAAAACGGCCTGGCGCATGGAAAGGTCCTCCACGTGCAGCCAACCGCGGAGCTGGACCCCGTCACCGGGTCGGTCCCCGGGTGATGCCGCGAGGGTGTACCTGACCGGTGCCGCAATGAGCAGGACGGCCAACAGGGAAGTCAGGATGAAAGGGCGGTCGTGTTCCATGGTTCCGAGCATTTTCATGTACTGGGATACGCTGGTCGAGTACGCACCGTTCCGCCTATCCCGGACCAGATCGACCAACCGGCATCCAGGATCGCTGTTCCGGTTGATCCTATCGCCGGGTAAGCGAAAAAGTTTTGGTCCGGATCACAGGGGATTATCTTGACAGGCCGTGGCCGCCAAGAATTCCGTCAATGCATCCGAGATCGCCTGGCACATGCGCTGCCACGCCCAGGAACAGCACCACGAGTGGATCACGCCGAACGTATTCCTGTACGCGTGGGAAAGCGATCTGGTCACTGTATCGCCATTGGGTCTGGTGCATGAGATCGAAGTGAAGTGCTCCCGCTCGGACCTGAAGAACGACCTGAAGAAACCCAAGCATCAGCGAGGTCACCTGGTCAAGGGGATCACCCCGCATGCAATGGGAGCTCGGAAGCAAGGAACGAAGGCTACGCCCCATCCGGGGCCCAACTACTTCTCGTTCGCCATGCCATGCGCCGTGCTCCGCAAGCCGGGTCGTCCGGACATTCCAGGCTTTGCCGGGATCTACACGATCGATGAACTGGGCCGGGTACAGGAGGAAAGGCCCCCCACCCTGCTCCACCCGGAGCGCATCAGTACGCGCCAGTTGTTCCTGTTGGCGCGCCGGATCCATCATCGTTACTGGGACCACCTGCGGCGCTCGATGCATGCACCTGACACCCTGCAACTGGAGCTTGCCGGTTGAGCCCTGCTTTTGCCGGGCAGGTCCGCGCTGCTTACCTTCCTCCAATGAAGCACACATCGCTCCTCTTTGCGGTCCTGGCCACCCCCACCCTGCTGTTCGCCTGGGGGCCGGACACACCGGTCCAGCTCTCCTCCAACTCAGGTCCGATCCACAGCATCCAGGCACCGGGTGGCGAAG
This sequence comes from Flavobacteriales bacterium, assembly GCA_020437905.1. GTDB lineage: Bacteria > Bacteroidota > Bacteroidia > Flavobacteriales_F > PHOS-HE28 > PHOS-HE28. The sequence continues at coordinate 4,551 of JAGQVN010000208.1, read as the reverse complement.
TGGTCGTAGCCTATGCCGACACCGTGGCCAACGATGGCGTCTTGATCCGCTTCATGCTTTCCTCGGACGAAGGTGCCACCTGGAGCATGGCCCCGTATCAGGTCGACGCGACCGGGGTATCACCCCGGATCAAGCTGTTGCGCAGTGCCTCGGAATTGTATTGTGCGTACCTGCTGAACGATACGGTGCGGGTCTTTCACCCCTCCACCGGAACGATCGGGGCATACCTCGACTACGCAGCCGAGGAATTCGACGCTGTGATGACGGACGCAGGCTGGCTCTATCTGTTCATCCAGCTTCCCGGGACAGATGACATCCGTCGGGCGGGCAGCAACGACGGGGGCTTGACCTGGGGCGGGGACATGGCCAGCGTGACCGGTCAGGGGGCCGTGCCCCGGGTCACGCTCGGACCGGGGAATTCGGTGACGCTGAACTACTATGGACCTGTCCTTGCGGATCGACCAAAGAGCAAGATCAGGGCAGCGGGCTACACGGAGGCAGCGCCCGGCGACCTGAACGTCGGTGTCGCTAATTTCCAGGATGTGGTGACCGATGTTACGCGGGACAAATGGCGCTTCGGCTCGGTCGCGATCGGAAATGTCGTGTGGTTCTTCTGGGAAGAGGGACCCGCTCTCGGAACGGCACTGAAGGGCTTGGTGAGCCTGAACAGTGGTCAGGATTATGGCACTGCGTTCACCCTTTCCGTTGGTGCCGGGGAGGTCATCAATGGGTTCCAGGCACTTGGAAGGACCGTTGCAGGCAGCACGCGGGTCGAGCTTGTGTATGGCAAGTTCACCACGCCCGGACAGAGCGATCCCGTACTTGACCGACTGGTACACCGATGGGCCAACACCACCCTTCCCGAGGCCTTCAGTGCGGAAGAGGCGATCAGCGAACACAGTCCAAGGGTGGTCCCGATCGCTGAACAACCGGCCTTGGTGGCCCTTGACAATGGCAAGCTGGGGGCCTACTGGTCTCACCGGAACGGAACGGAAGTGGACCTCTTTTGGGACCTGCAGGATCTTTCGACCGCGGTCGAGCCTGATGACCGCAACGCCGGGTTCCATGTGACCGGACCGCTGAACGAGGAGCTCGTCATCCGGTCGGAACGGAACGTCCAGGGTGAAGCGATCGTCATGGATGCCTCCGGACGAACGGTCCGGACGCAGCGCCTTTCGCTGGCATCGGACATTCCTTCGACCCTGCCCATCGGCCAACTCGCCAGTGGGGCATACGTGCTGATCATACGCGATCGCAGCGGTCTTGAGCTCCATGGTGTGAGATTCGTCAAGCCCTGAGGCCTGGCACCATATACCCAGTAGTGGGTATTGATGGCTGTTCGAAGCGGTCCTTACTTGTGGTCTCTTCCGAACGAGCATCAACCAAAACCAACACATCATGGCACTTTCGCAGATCTATGGGCAGACCCCTCTGGGGAACACCCGCCCGAGCAACCTTCAAGCGACCATCCCCACGAACGAAAGCGCTCCCCGCGGTGTGCCTGCGGGGTTCGGCGTTTCGGTGGAAGGCATGTTACGCAACTCGAACCCCGGCATGTACGGCATCGTCTTCGGGTATTCCGTACCTGCCGGGGTCAAGGTGGTTCCCCAGCGGAGCGGAAGCATGATCGCACCGGGTTCCAGTAATTACGATTACATGTTGGTGGTCACTGAAGCCGATCCCGCCCAGAAGGTGCCCACGACCATGTATTGGGAGGTCTGGTTCTCGGACGACGACGTGAACGGGAACGACTGGAACACCGAGGTGCAGCTGCAGATCAACGGGAGCAATTCCCAGTACAGCTTCTCGAAGAAACGCACCGGCGACCTGCTGGCCGACGAGGTTAGCGAGAAGGGTTACGAGAAGTCCTGATCCGTTCAGCCACGAGCAGGGCGCGTTCCACCGCCGGGTCGGAACCACCTTCGTCCAGTTCTGTCACGATGTGCGCCCTTGTCCGGCGCACATCTTTTTTTCGGCTGACCGTGGTATACGTCAACGTCACCGACCCATCGTCCAGGAGAACACGGACCGGCTGATCTTCCACGAGATCCACGTGTGGCGTCCGGAGCAAGCCAAGGCTGTCGCTCAGCTGAACGCGGACCTGCGAATGGTCCAACGCAATGTGCGCGACCCCGATGGTCACATCCTTTACTTGTACCGCTTGTCCCATTGACAGCTTCGCCATCGCGCGGTCAGCGTTTACCGGTCGCGAAGCTGGGGAAAGGATCGGTGCGGTGGGACGTCGATCACCGGGTGTCGATCGCGCGAAATAGGCTTCCACCACATGACACCCGAATACCGCATAAGGCAGTCTGAAGAAACCGGCCTCTCCCCATTCCGTACCCCAGGAGTTCATGACCAGGTAGGTGCTGTCTTCATCATCATATCCCACCACCAGCATGGCATGGCTTCCGGGCATGGGCTGCGCACAGGCCGGGGTCCAGCTGAACTCCCTCCCGGAACGAGCGGCTCGTCTCCCACCGAACATGAAGGCCGTATCAATGCCCATGGCAAATGCCACCGGTTCATTCCTTGCCAGGTGGTAGCGGACCTGCACCTTGTCATAGGGCGTCACCCGTTGCGGATCGGCCATGCCGTGTGCCCGGGCCGAGGCCTCGACCCGTTTGCTGACCGGTTGGAAACAACCCATGGGGTCCGGGTCGTAGGGCATTTGCTCCCAGGTACAGCAACCTCGCTCCACCAGGACGGAGAATACCTCATTGAAGTAACTGCCGAGGCACGTATGGTCGGTGGTATCGAAGTCGGTCTTGGTCAGGTTGAAGGCGAACGCAGGACTATAGGTCCGGCTGGGATCAAGGATCGGGAGGCTATCAGCCGGTCGCGCTCCCTCGACCAGCGCATGTTGGAGGCTTTTCAGCCCGTAGGCCAAGGCCCAGGCGATGCAGGCATTCTGTTTCCCCTGGTCGCCGGGAGGCGGAAGGAAGGGCCTCAGATCGACCTCCCTGGGGAAGATGAATCCCTTGGGAGGGCCGGAAAAACGTTCGCTGGGGATGGTGAGCAGGCTGGTCCGGGTGGGAAGCAATGCCCCATCCATCGGGTATGCCGTCTCCACTGTCGCACCGTTGTCCTGAGTCGCTTGAGCGTGCAGGTTGAACGGCACGGGACCGATCATGGCGGTCCATACACCCCGAAGAAGCCAATTCCGGTATCGGAATGTCGAAACCGGGTCCAACCTGCTGCGTGTCATGTTCCGGTGGAAGTTCGTTCAACGAAGTACATCCGCATGTCCCCTTTCCCTTTGGCGTGGACCATTCCGCGTGGCGTGAACACGAAGCCGGGGATCCCATCGAGCTGGGAGCGGGTCGCCTCACTGATGTTCACCTTCCCGGGTTCACCGGACGACTCCATGCGGCTGGCCGTGTTCACGGTATCCCCCCAAATGTCATACTGGAACTTCTTAACGCCCACGATACCAGCAACAACGGGTCCGGTATGGATGCCGATGCGGACCTCGAAGAAAGGTTCTCCCTTGGCCCGTTTCCGGTCCATGCCCTGCGCGACGAAGTCGCGCATCTCCAGGGCTGCGTTCACCGCATCGATGGCGTGCGTCGCATTCTCGACCGGCAGACCGCCGGCGGCCATGTACGCATCCCCGATCGTCTTGATCTTCTCCAGCCCGTGTTTCTCCACGATCGTATCAAAGGCCGAGAAGCATTCATGCAGGTCCTTGACCAATTCCTTGGGACCGAGGACCTCGCTCAGGGCGGTGAACCCTTTGAAGTCCGTGAACAGCACGGTCACCTCCTCGATCTGCCGGGCATCGGCCTCGCCCTTCGCCTTCAGTTCCGCGGCGACCTCCTCGGGCAGGATGTTCAAGAGCAAACCTTCGCTGATCTCCTTTTCCTTCCGGATGGCCTCCCTTGAACGATGCACATGCCGCAGGCGGCTCAAGAGGCCGATGGCCAAGGCGACCACACCGATGCCGCTGAACAGGTAAATGTTGCGGGTGCGCTGCAATTGGGTTTCACGGAGCTCTCCATCCAGCTTCTGGACCTCCAGTTCCTTGATCTGACGCAGGTTGCGTTCGGTCTGGTATTTCTCCTGCACATCGGTGAGCGCACGTACCTTTTCCACGTTCAAGAGGCTGTCCTTCAACACATCCCGGAGGCTGTCCCGCTCCCAGGCCAACTGATGAAGGCCCATTTCATGTGCTGCGCCAGCCTGGTCCTTCAGGATGAGAACCTGTTGCTCAAGCTCTCCAGCCGTGCGCGCCAGCACCAAGGCTGTGTCGAACAGCAGATAGGCCTCCTGCCCCCTTCCCTGATGAACCATCGAGACCCCCAGGTTGCGCAGGATGTCCCCTCGCATCGGGCAATCCACTTCCTTGCACCGGCGTAGGGCTTCCCTCAACATCAGTTCCGCTCCCAGGGTATCATGTTGCATTCCTCGAAGGACCGCCCTGTTCAACATAGCATCGATCTCGTTGTCCACCATCCCACGCTCATTCGCCATGTGTTCGAGCTTCGCGAACTCCTCCTCCGCCCCGGCCAGATCACCCATGTTGGCAACGGCCACGGCCTTGTTGAAGAG
>JAGQVN010000207.1 GCA_020437905.1 Flavobacteriales bacterium | reverse complement strand
CGGTCCATCCCCGTGACGATCGGGAGAACGAACGCACGAATGCGCGATGGATCCAAGAGCGTTGTGCATAGGTGCCGTCGAGGAATTCACTGCTTTGTTCGGAGACGATGAAGGGAACGCCATATCTCCACTTCATGAACCTCGCCACCAGCAGAGGGCGGACCAGGATGTACGCTTGAGTCAGATCAGGAACGCCGGTCTGCTCGATGATCCTCTTGGATCCCGAACGCGCTGCTTGGAGGAACCTCCCCAGGTTCACCAGTTTTCTCAAGGGTCGAAGCGAAATGCGAGAAGGTCGATAATAGACCCGCAGTTCCCGCAGTGCACCCTCTGCATGCTCTTCGATCGACAACCTCCTTTCGAGGTCGGGGGATGGGTGCACAAAGAGGACCGAAATGCTCATATGCCGTGACAGTTCGATGGCCTGTTTTCGAATGAAATCTCCCAATTGAGGGTCGTTCCGGCCCGGATACCATTTGGGGACGATGAGCACATGCATGGCCGCGGCGAAAATAAATGCGGGGGCCTCGCCAAGCCTTCGTGACGTTCTCCCCGCCGCGTATATTTGCAGCCCTCCACGGGTCAGGCAACGACTTGTGGGGCTACATGGTGGATGTAGCTCAGTTGGTTAGAGCGCCGGATTGTGGTTCCGGAGGTCGCCGGTTCGAGCCCGGTCTTCCACCCTCGTCCCGATCGTTCGGGATGGCCATGTTGATCGCCCATCCGTGCCAGGTGCAAGGAATTTGGTGCGCGGTAGCATCGTGTTCCATTAGCTCATGAGCGAATTGGCCCAGATCATGAACGCCCTGCCCGGTGTGCCAGGCAAGATGGCCGAGGACATGTACCAAGCTGGGCGGGTCGTTCATGTCGACGAAGGAGCTGTGGTCCTGCGTGAGGGTGCCTATGTCAAGGAGCTCCCCATTCTACTGGAAGGCACACTGCGGGTATTCATCGGTCATGATGACAAGGAGCTGCTTCTCTACTTCATTGAACCTTCGGATAGTTGCGTCATGAGCTTCGCGGCCATGATGGACCATTCGGCAAGCCGGGTCAATGCCGTGGCAGAAACACCGAGCAAGCTCTTGTTGGTGCCGGAACCCGATATGCGGAGAATGCTCCGTGAACATCCCGTCATGAACGAGATGCTGTTCACCCAGTATGGCAGGCGCTACATGGACATGCTCCGCACGGTGGAGCAAGTTGCCTTCGGTGATCTGCCTACTCGGCTCTTGGACCATCTTCGAAAGTTGCAGGAGATCAATGAAGGTGCGTTCTTGGATGTGCGTCATGCCAAGCTCGCCCAGGAATTGGGTACTGCACGCGAGGTGGTGACGCGCACGCTGAAGAAACTGGAGCAGGAGGGCCGGATCAAGCGCTCGGCGGAGGGTATCAAAGTCATTGGGTGACTCGGGTCACCAAAGGTCGGTCTGTTTTGTATTACGTTCGCTGCCATGCGGTCCTGGCCCAAATGGACCAGAATTGTGTTGGCCTGTGCGATCTGCATCGCATTGGTCGGGATAGGTGTGTCCTTTGTTAAAGCCTTGACCATTTGAACCTGGAACTATGAAAAAGAACATGGGAACCGTCGACAGGGTGCTGCGCATTGTGCTCGCACTTGTTTTTGCAGGCCTTTACGCCACGGGTATGGTGCAGGGAACGGTGGGTATCGTACTGCTCGTTCTGGGGGGTGTTTTCGTCCTCACATCGTTGTTGGGCACTTGTCCGATCTATTCGGTGCTGGGTCTGAGTACGTGCCCGACCAAGAAGGCCTGAGGCCTCCGCAGGAAGCCCTGAGCGAACAGTGCGGTGGTTCCCGTGTTCGGGAATTGATGTGACATTGTTCGTACCATTGCGCCGCCTTTCGAAGTGCCCATGTATATCCTGCTCGCGCTCATCTTCATTGTCGGTTACCTGTTCATTGCTCTGGAGCACCCCTTAAAGGTCAACAAGGCAGCTTCCGCGGTCATTACCGGCATGCTTATCTGGACCCTCATCATGCTGGGCCAGAGCGATCTGTTCCACGGTGAGCATGAAGGGACGGAAGGGCTTCTTCATCACTTGTACGAGCACCTGAGCGAGATCGCGAGCATTCTCTTCTTTCTGCTTGGTGCAATGACCGTGGTGGAGCTCATGGACGCCCACGAGGGATTCCGGGTGATCACCGACCGTATCAAGGTGACCAATAAGCGAACGCTGCTTTGGGTGGTCGGTATTCTAAGTTTTTTTCTATCCGCTGCGTTGGATAACATGACCTCGAGCATCGTCATGGCAGCCTTGTTGCGAAAATTCATCAAGGAAAAGGAGGACCTCTGGTTGTACGCGGGCTTGGTGGTCATTGCGGCAAACGCAGGTGGTGCCTGGAGCCCTATAGGCGATGTCACCACCATCATGCTCTGGATCGGAGGCCAGGTCAGTACAGTGAACATCATCTCGAAGCTGATCTTGCCGAGTTTGGTTGTCCTGATCGTTCCGCTCATTTGGCTCAGCGTTCAAGCCAAAGGGCGCCTGGAACTGATCGATGTTCCCGAGCCGGAGAAAGGTGAACCTGCCGAGAGCCTGACCAAGGCCGAGATGTACCTCATCTTCTTTCTGGGTCTGGGCACGCTTCTTGGCGTTCCCATCTTCAAGAATTTCACGCATCTCCCGCCTTTCATGGGCATCATGCTCGGACTGGGCATCCTTTGGGTGGTCACCGAACTATTGCATTGGCGCCATCCGAAATGGCGGGAGCGGAAGTTCATGACCGTCTCTTCGATCCTTTCCAAGGTGGACCATAGCAGCATCCTCTTCTTCCTGGGGATCCTGCTCGCGGTGGCCGGCCTTCAAACCGTAGGTCATTTGAACGATCTGGCGCTCTTCCTGGATCGGCACCTCGGGAATATTTACGCCATCAACGCCGTGATCGGTTTGCTCAGCGCCGTCGTGGACAACGTACCGCTCGTGGCAGGTGCCATGGGGATGTATCCGATGACCCAGTTCCCACAGGATCATCTTTTTTGGGAGTTGCTGGCATTGTGCGCAGGTACGGGCGGAAGCATTTTGATCATCGGTTCGGCGGCCGGAGTGGCCGTCATGGGCATCCTGCACATTGACTTCATCTGGTATATGAAGCGCCTGGGCTTTCCAGCGTTTCTTGGCTACATCGGGGGGATCATCACGTATTGGTTGATGTGGTGATCGGAACGAACGACCGGGCCGTCCCTTTCACGCTTCCGCGGGGCTCCGGATACATGCCGGACCATTCCATGTCCCGGGATACCTTCGCTCCGTGGCAGGAAATGTCTTCGGCACGATCTTCCGCTTGATCAGCTACGGCGAAAGTCATGGTCCAGCGGTCGGCGGGGTGGTGGACGGCTGTCCCGCCGGGCTTCATCTGGATCTCGATCAAGTGCAGGTGGAGGTCGATCGGCGTCGTCCCGGGGCCAACCCGTTGGGTACAGCTCGCACTGAGGCCGATCGGATCGAATGGCACAGTGGCTTGCTTGATGGCGTGACCTTGGGGACACCCATTGCATTCTCAGTGAGGAACAAGGATGCCCGTTCCTCCGACTATGATGCGTTGAAGGATGTGTTCCGACCCGGCCATGCGGACCTGTCCTGGGAACAAAAATTCGGTATCCGGGACCACCGTGGAGGTGGCCGATCCAGTGCCCGGGAGACCCTGGCCCGTGTGGTGGCCGGTGGCATAGCACGCCAATTCCTGTCCAACGCAGGTGTGCGTGTGGATGCCTTCGTAACCCAAGTTGGCGATCTACGCTTGGATGTGGATTGGGACGCGTTGGACACGGAACGGACCTGGGTGGACAGCGTGAGGTGCCCAGATCCTGCGACCGCAGAGCGCATGACGCGCTTGATCGAAGAGGTGCGTGCCTTGGGTGATACGCTTGGCGGTACCATCGGATGCCGGGTCATGGGGATACCTCCGGGCTGTGGCGAACCGGTATTTGACAAGTTGCACGCGGATCTAGCCAAGGCCATGATGAGCATCAATGCCGCCAAAGGCTTCCAGGTGGGAAATGGGTTCGCTGCCGCAGCGTTGCGCGGATCTCAGAACAACGATGCCTTTGTAGGCCAGGGGAAAGGCGGAACGCGCACACGCACCAACCGGAGCGGGGGGGTCCTGGGTGGGATCAGCAACGGCGAGGCGATCGAGTTCGAAACAGCGTTCAAACCGGTCAGCACCGTGATGCGGGATCGTGAAGGCGTGGATCGCGGCGGCGATGCGGTCATGCTGAAAGCAAAGGGAAGGCATGATCCCTGTGTGCTTCCTCGTGCGGTACCCATCGTGGAGGCCATGACCTGCCTGGTCCTGGCCGACCATCTGTTGCGTCAACGCACCTCGAAAGCATGACCATCAACGGCAAGCGACTGCCCCTTCACACGCGGATCATCATCGCTCTGTTCTTGGGTGTCGGTTGGGCGCTGCTCTCCAGCCGCCTGGGTTGGAGCGCGTTCACCATCGATTGGATCGCTCCCTTCGGTGATATTTTCATCAACCTGTTGAAGCTCATCGCGGTGCCCTTGGTGCTGTTCAGCATCATCAGTGGGGTGGCTGGAATGAGCGATGTGACCAAGCTTGGCAAGTTGGGCGTCCGGACCCTGCTCATCTACCTGGCCACCACCATGACCGCCATCCTGGTCGGCTTGGCCCTGGTGAACCTGATCCGACCCGGTGAGATGGCCGATGATGAGCAGCGGTTGCGGAACCGCATCGATTATGAACTGTGGGTCGCGTCCGAAGGCTCCGTGGAACGTCCGATCGATGGAGTGTGCATGAGCTGCGACCCGGCCAATACCGAGTTGGTCCAGGCAGTGCGTGAGGCACGTGGCTCCGAAGAAGGGGAGTGGGTGAGCGAGAAGATCGATCAAGCCTCCCGGACGAAGGAGCAGGGGCCGCTCCAGTTCCTTGTGGATATGGTTCCCAGTAACATCTTCCTGAGCTTCAACAACACGCTGATGCTCCAGGTGATCTTCTTTGCGATCTTCTTCGGTATCACCCTGCTGCTGATACCCGGGGAGAAAGCCGGACCCGTGGTAGGCTTTATGAACGGTTGTAACGAGGTGTTCATGAAAATGGTCGACCTGGTCATGGAGGCGGCACCGTTCTTCGTCTTTGCCTTGATGGCCGGCGTCGTTGCGCGTATGTCCGGCGATGATCCGGGTGCTGCCATCGAATTGTTCAAAGGGCTGTCTGCATATGGCCTGGTCGTGCTTTTGGGCCTGGCCCTCATCCTCTTCGTGATCTATCCCATAGCGCTGAGTTTGGTGCTGAGGCGCAATGTGTACGGTCGCTTTTTCAAGTCCATGGGTCCGGCTCAGCTGTTGGCGTTCAGCACGAGCAGCAGCGCGGCAACGTTGCCGGTCACGATGGAGTGCGTTGAGGAGAATATCGGTGTGAGCCGCAGTACGGCCAGTTTCGTGCTACCCATTGGAGCGACCGTGAACATGGACGGTACCAGCCTTTATCAGGCCATTGCAGTGATCTTCCTGGCGCAGTTCCATATGGTCGACCTGGCCTTTGCGGACCAGATGACCATTGTCCTCACTGCCACCCTCGCCAGCATAGGTGCTGCTGCGGTCCCCAGCGCGGGGCTCATCATGCTGATCGTGGTGCTCACATCGCTCGGCTTGGACCCGGCATGGATCGGGATCATCTACGCCATCGATCGCCCATTGGATATGTGCCGCACGGTGATCAATGTGAGCGGCGATGCGACCGTTTCCAGCATTGTGGCCCACTCCCAAGGCGAACGCCTGTTCACCGGGGAGCGCTCTTGAACAGGGGATCATTGACAGTCATGCGCTCCTTTCCGCCGGGGGCGGTCGATGCTGCACGATCTTTGTAAGCTCGGTAACAATGTCCAACTATTCCCAGCATGGCTAAGTGGTTCAAACGACTGGTGATCATCGGTGTGGTGCTTTTCTCGCTGCTGCTCATCACGCTCATCGCATTGCCCTTTTACTTGAAAGGGAAGATCGAGCCCATGGTCAAGGAACAGATCAACGCCAACCTGAACGCCACTGTGGAATGGGGCGAATGGGACCTGACCATATGGAAGAGCTTCCCGGACCTGACCATTGAAGTGGAGAACGTGAAGGTCTGCAACAAGGCACCGTTCGAAGGGATCTGTCTGGCGCGGATAGGCAAGTTCACCGCCACGCTGGACATCAAGAGCGTACTACGGGAGCAGGTGGACGTCAAGATGATCGGCCTCGTGCAGCCGGATCTGCACGTGGTCGTGCTGCCCGATGGCTCAGCAAACTATGACATCGCCAAACCGTCCGAGGGGGAGGAGACGGCCGATACGACCCAGGCAGCCCCCGTCAACATCCAATTGCGCGAGTACTGGATCGAGGATGGACGCATACGCTACGAGGATGCACCGCTGGAGTTCAGCCTCTTCCTGGGTGGTCTGGACCATAAAGGCAGCGGAGACCTGTCGTTGGACCGGTTCGTGCTGAGCACCGAGACCCATGCCGACACGGCAGACCTGGTGTTTGCCAAGATCCGCTACCTGCGCAACGTGGAGGCTGATATCCAAGCCGATATCGATATGGATATGGCCAATATGAAGTTCGCATTCAAGGAGAACACGGCACGACTCAACAAGCTGGTGCTGGGCCTGGACGGCTGGCTGGCCATGCCCGGTGATCCGATCGACATGGACCTGACCTGGGACTTGAAGCAGAACGAGCTTGGTACCATCCTCTCGCTGGTGCCTGCGGAGTTCGCATCGGACCTGGAGGGCGTGGACATGCAAGGTACCGTGGCCTTCAATGGCTTCGTGAACGGGACCTATACCGGCGATCAGTTACCAGCGTTCGCGCTGAACGTGGGCGTCAAGAACGGCCGATTCAAATACCCCGATCTGCCGCAGAGCGTGGAACGGATCGAGGTGGACCTGAGCGTCACCTCCCCCCAAAGTAGCGACCTGGACCAGGTCGTGGTGGATGTGCCGCGCTTTGCCATGGTCCTGGCCGAACAACCCTTGGATGGGCGCCTGCACATGGAGCATCCCATCACCGATCCAGACATTGACACGGAATTACGGACCAAGCTCGATCTGTCCAAGCTGGAGCAGGTGGTGCCGATGGGCGACCAGAAGCTTAGTGGCATCCTGGATATCGATGCCCGTGTCAAAGGCCGGTTGAGCGCCATCGAAGCGCAGCGCTACAATGACTTCGTTGCGGAAGGGAACGTGCTCCTGCAGGACATGGACTACCATAGCGACTCGATCGGATTCCCGGTCGGGATCGATCGCATGGAACTCAGCCTCAGCCCGCGTTTCCTGGCCCTGAACAGTTATGCGGGAACCATCGGAAGCAGCGACGTACAGGCCAGTGGTCGCTTCGACAATTATCTGCAATGGTGGCTCAGCGATAGCACGCTCACCGGTAGCTTCAACCTGCGCAGCTCGCGCATGGACCTGAACGAGCTGATGGCCTCGGAGGAGACCGAAGCCGCGACCACTGCCGAGGCTGATACGGTTCCCATGGAGGTGTTCGAGGTCCCCGGCAACATCGACTTCCGCCTGAACACAGAGATCGGTAGCGTGCTCTATGACGATCTGGTACTGGACCAAGTGCGGGGAGCGGTACACATCTTCGACAAGAAAGTGGGCCTGGATGGGCTCTCCTTCGGCCTTTTCAAGGGCCAGGTGGAGATGGATGGCGTTTATTCCACGCAGGACATCACCAGGCCGACCGTCAACATGCGCTACGACATTCGCGAAATGGATATCGAGCCCACCGTGGAGTACATCGAGCTGGTCGGAAAAGTGGCACCCATCGCGAAGACATGCAAGGGTCGCTATTCCACCTCGCTGAGCATGATGGCTGAGCTGGACCAGCATATGCAACCCATCATGAATTCCCTTACCGGACAGGGTACGTTACGGAGCAGGGACCTGCGCGTCGATGGTTTCCAGCCGCTCGTCGATATTGCCAAGGCATTGAAGATCAGTGAGATCCAGAGCACGAGCATGCAGGACATCGACTTCTCGTACGAGTTCAAGGACGGCCGCATGATCACCAAACCTTTCGACGTGAAGATCGACAAGGTGAAGGCCAACGTGGGCGGCAGCACCGCCTTCGAGGATCAGTCCATCGATTATGACATGAAGGCCAAGGTGCCCACCAGCATGTTCGGCGCCCAGGCCACCTCCTTCGTTTCCGGGCTTCTTGGACAAGCGAATCAAGCGGTCGGTTCCGACTTCAAGGTCCCGGAGGACCTCGATGTCACTGTGAAGATCACCGGCACGGTCACGAAGCCGATCATCAAACCGGTCTTCGCAGGTGGGAACACGAACGTAAAAGATGTTGTCGTCGAGGAAGTGAAGCAGGAGTTGAACGAACAGATCGACAAGGCGAAGGAAGAAGCCATCGCCCAGGCACGAGCCGAGGCTGACAAGCTCATGGCCGAAGCCCAGAAGCAGGCTGATGCGCTGAAAGCCAGCGCTCGCCGGGAAGCTGCCAACCTGAAGGCTCAAGCGTACAAAGCTGCGGACGATGAACTGGCCAAGGTGACCAATCCGCTGGCTAAGATGGCCGCCAAGCTGGTGGCTGACAAGGCAAAGGAGGAAGCGGATAAGCAGGAGCAAAGGGCCATCGCCGAAGCGGACAGGAAGGCCGATGCCGTCGTAGCTGAGGCACGAAAGCAGGGTGATGCCCTCATCCTACGCGCCGAACAGACCAACACGACGATCAAGTAGTGCGCGTCCTATCCATGATCGAAAGGCGGTCCGGGATGCGAGGCGTGATCCTGTTGCTGACACTTATGTTGGCTTCATTGGCCCGGGCACAAGAGGAAGATCCGGGCCCATGCGACCCACCCACTGACAAGAAACTGGTGAAGCTCCTGGAGGCCGCTGACAAGGCCAAGGACCCCGCGGAAAGGCATCGGACCTTGAAGGAGACCCTGGAGACAGGCGTGGATTGTGGTGAATGCCTGTTCCGGTTGGGCATGTCCGCATTCCGGATCGCGCAGTCCTCCAACGCCACGTTCAAGGCATCGCTCGATTATTTCGATCGGCTGGAAAAGCTCTGCCCGGACTTCCATGCTGACGTACCCTATCACCAGGGTACGATGCACTATGCCAACGGAAGCTACAAGGAGGCTGCTTTGGCGTTCAAGCGCTTCCTCGACTTTCCGACGGAGGATAAGCGTATCCTTCCCAGGGACATGGAGAAGAAGGTTTCGGACGTGGAGGAGGTCATGCCCGAGCTGCGATTCTACCTTGATTTCTATCGCAGTGATGCGGTCTTCGAGCCGAAGCTTGTTGCGGGGGTCAGTACGCAAGCGGACGAGTACTTGCCCATGTTGAGCCCGGACAACGAATTGCTGTTCTTCACCCGCCTCAGCAAGGTTAAACCCAAGGGCAGCTTCGTGTCCGTGGATGTGGAGGAGCTCACTGAAAGCAGAGGTGGAGCACAGGCCGGTTATGGCAAGGGTCGCGCCCTGCCCGAGCCCTTCAATACCGGCGACAGTTACGGTGGTGTCACCATCAGCGTGAACAACAAGGAGATGTTCGTGACGATCTGCGGGAAGCCCGATCCCAAGGGCTACCGCAACTGTGACCTGTACCGCACCCACTATGACTCGCACATGGATTTCGGCACTGGTCAGGAGACCTGGGAATGGACCGAAGCGCAGCTCTTGAGCGAAGCCGTGAATGGCCCGGACAGCTGGGAGAGCCAGCCGACCCTCAGTGCCGATGGTCGGACCATGTATTTCGCCACCGTTCGACCGGACAGCAAGGGCACGGACATCTACTTCAGCACGCGAGGTGACGATGGCATTTGGAGCGCCGCACAACCCCTCCCCGGACCGGTCAATACCAGTGGTGATGAGAAGGCGCCCTTCTTGCACAGCGACAGCAGGACCCTGTATTTTGCTGCAAGACCACCTGTGGACGAGAACGGGGAACCCGACCTCGAGCGCGGACATCGCGGAGCTGGCGGCTACGACATCTTCTTCAGCCGGATGCAAGAGGATGGAACCTGGGGAGAACCACGTAATGTGGGCCATCCCATCAATACGGATCAGGATGAGCACGGGCTCATCGTCAGCGCCGACAGCCGCACCGCCATGTTCGCCAGCGGACGGTACAAGGGTGCCGGAGGGCTGGATATCTATTCCTTCGGACTCCCCAAGGACGTGCGACCGGAGGATGTGCTGATCGTAAAAGGCGACGTGCGGGATGAGCGCGGGGAGGT
>JAGQVN010000206.1 GCA_020437905.1 Flavobacteriales bacterium | reverse complement strand
TTATACGCAATGGCTCATCCATGCCGTTAAGAACGGCCGCGAGCACCGCATCCTCCATGTCATCGAGCGGTGTGTCCAGATCATGCCCGAAGGCTTCCAAGACGGCCTCGATCTGCCGGAATACCCAGCTGTTCTTGTAGGCTCCCAGCGGGGCGATGGCCCCCTTGCGGACAGACCGGCTGCGATCGGGTACGATCTTCCCGGGGTCCACATCCGTGACCTGGCCCAGGCCACTGCATTTTGGACATGCGCCATAGGGGCTATTGAAGCTGAACAGGTTCGGTTCCGGTTCCTCATAGGCGATCCCGGAGGTAGGGCACATCAGATGTTTGCTGAGCCACCGTATCCGCCCCTCGGCAACATCGATCGCCAACATGTTCCCTTTACCCACCTTCATGGCCGTGGCTGTGGAGGCCTCCAGCCGTTTCCGCGCAGGTTCCCCGACCTTGACCCGGTCTATAACCACTTCGATGTCGTGGACCTTGTACCTGTCCAATCTGGGTCGGGATATCAATTCGATGACCTCTCCGTCGACGCGCGCGCGCAAGAATCCTTGTCGCAGGAGTTGCTCGAACAGTTCCTTGTAATGTCCTTTTCTTCCCTTGATCAGCGGAGCAAGAAGCAGTACTTCCCGGCCCTTGAACTCTTCCAGGAGGAGATCATTGATCTGCGCTTCGGTGTAACGGACCATGGCTTCGCCGGTAACCGAGGAGAACGCATCGGAGGCCCTGGCGAACAGCAGGCGCAGTAGATCGTATATCTCCGTGATGGTACCGACCGTGCTCCTCGGATTGCGCCCGATCGTCTTTTGCTCGATCGCGATCACGGGGCTCAGACCGGTGATCATCTCCACGTCGGGTCGCTCGATGCCACCGAGGAATTGACGTGCATAGGCGTTGAACGTTTCGATATAACGACGCTGACCTTCGGCATACAAGGTGTCGAACGCAAGACTGCTCTTGCCGCTTCCGCTGAGCCCTGTGATAACGACCAAGGCATCGCGGGGTATGGTAACGTCGATGTTCTTCAGGTTGTGCACACGGGCACCCAACACTTCGATACAGCCTTCCGAGGGCTCATCCGGTTCCTCTGCCGTGTCCATTGCCTTGGGGGGGAGGCCTTCACCTAACACCGGACCCGGGTCATTCCCTGCTGATCGTGGGCCCATTGAACCCCTCTGCCGGCAACAGCAACGTGTATTCTTTTCCCTGCAGATCGGAAAGACGGGTTTCGCGCAACCAGGGGTTCAACAGCTTCAGGGTCTTGTAATCCGTTCGCTGCTCCTTGGCGAAAGCAGCAAGGTCCAGTACAGGGGCCTGGAGTTCGAGCGCACGTGTCCGATAAGGAGCGTAAAGGTCCTGTTCCCGGATATGGAACCCGTACCTCGGAGGGTCGGAAACGATCTCCTTTGCAGCCAAGGCCCGGAATACGTACCTCGAGGTCTCTTCCGGCAGGAGCAGGTCGAAATAGTTGGTCTCCTGCTGTCGAGCGATCTGCTTGTCCAAACCTCCAATACCTAGGTTGTAGCTGGCCGCAGCCATAGCCCAGGATCCATATTTCGCATGGGATCCCTTCAAATAGCGGCATGCAGCCCTAGTGCTCTTGATCACGTCATAACGTTCGTCCACCTCTGCATCGACACGTAATCCATATTGCTTCGCGGTCGGCGCCATGAACTGCCAGAATCCGGTGGCTCCGGCGGGAGAGACCACCTGGGTCAGGCCGCTCTCGATCATGGCAAGGTATTTCAGATCATCCGGCACCCCTTCCTCACGCAGCACTTCGCTGATGATCGGGAGCCAACGAGCCGCTCGCTTGTGCAACATGATGGAATTGGACTGCCAATAAGTGTTCACGAGCAGTTCCCTGTCCAGCCGCTCCCGTACATCGATCAGTTCCAACGGGACCTTCTCCCCGCAGAATGAAACGGAGTTGGGCAAGGTCAGCGCGAAGATCTTGTAATTGTCATTGAAGGACCGCTGATGGTCCAGATCGGTCCCTTTCGTTGAAGCGGAGAACACGAAAAGGTTCAGGATCAAGGCACCCACGGCAAGGGTAAAGACCGCCACGACCAGCCTGGAGAGCGAGCGACCCGATGGCATTTCAGGAGTGCTTGGGAACAGCGTCATTGCTACGTTTTCTTTTGGTTAACAAGAACAATACCAGGAACAGGATGACCGCATAAGAAACGAAGATGACGCTGTGAATGTTCCGCCATTCGTCGATCAGGAAGTGTATGACAAAGGTAAGGAACATGGAGACCGTGCTCAGTCCTACGAAAGTGAGCGCGACCTGTGCATCGCTCAATCCGGCATAGCTCAGGTGGTGCGTGGTGTGGTCCCGTCCACCCACGAAGGGAGAGGTCCCTCGTGCGATCCGATTGATGGTCACGACCGTCGTGTCAATAATGGGCAGCAGGAACACGAGGAGCGTGATGGTGGCCCGTTCCATGCCTCCGGCATGATCAGCACCTCGATGACCGTTCCAGAAGCACTGAATACCAATGAACGCCAGATAGACCCCCAGGAACTGACTGCCGGTGTCCCCCATGTACATGCGGCTGGGGTGCCAGTTGAAGAACAGGAAGCCGATGAGCGCGGCAATGGTGCCTACCAGGAGCAGCACCTGGATGCTGTCAAAGGGTTCGCTGATCAGCTTGGCCATCAACGCAGTGGAGAAGATGAAAATGGATACGATCGAGGAGACGGCATCCATGTTGTCGAGCATGTTTATCGAGTTCATGATACCCACGACCCAGACAATGGTCAGCAGATGGTCCGCCCATGTGACATCGAATACCCGGATGCTGGTCCCGGAGACGATCATTACGACTCCGCATAAGACCTGGACAAGGAATTTCAACACTGGCCTGGTGTTGTACGCATCGTCGGCCAGCCCCATCAGGAAACCCATGCTTGTGGCGGCTAGGAGGCCGAAGAGCTCCGGTTTCCAGGACCTTGAAAGGTCGGGAAAGAGCGCACCGTGAATGGCGAACGTTCCGAGAAAGACAATGAAGAACGCGATGCCCCCGAACGCAGGCTTGTGGGTGTCGCTCCAACGTGCCAGATCGGCATTGTGTTCACGCGAACCCAGTGTGCGGGAGAAACGCATGAACAAGGAGTTGATGAGCAGCGAGAACATGACCGCTGCGAAGAAGAGACCAGAGAAGATCAGGAATAGCTGGGAGTTGGAGTACATCGCCTGAATGGCAGCTGGTTCAACGCGCAGCGGCGTTCATGATCGAACGGAACGAGGCTCCCTGCCTGTCCTTTTCACTGAGGATCGGCGAGCTTGTTCCCCAATCGATGCCCAGGTCCTCATCGTTCCAGACGATCGACCGTTCAGCATCGGGATTGTAGTAGGCCGTGCATTTGTATGCGAAGACAGTTCGCTCCTCGAGCACCAGAAAGCCGTGGGCGAATTGGGGCGGAACGAAGATCATGGCGCGCTCCTTTTCGTCAAGCACGCGCTTGAAATGCTCACCGAACGTCGGGCTATCCGGCCTGAGGTCCACACAGACATCGAGAACGGACCCTGCGAGCACGCGCACGAGCTTGCCCTGCGCGAACGGCATCTCCTGATAATGCAGCCCCCGAAGCACACCCGAGTTGGAACGTGATTCATTGTCCTGCACGAAATGATGATCGCCTCCCGTGGCCTCATGGAACTCACGTTCGTTGAAGCTCTCCAGGAAATAACCTCGTTCATCGCGGAACACCTGCGGGTGGATCACCAGCAGGTCCTTGATGGGAGTTCGTTCGATCCGGATCATGCGCGTGAGAACAGGCGTTGGAACCAACCTTTCCTACCATCCTTCGCGCCGCTTCGATCCTCGTAATAACCGTAGCCATATCCATATCCCTGGCCATAACCGTACCCATACCCATAGCCGTACCCATAGTTGTATCCGTACTTGTTACGGTCGATATCAACCCCGTTCAACACCGCGGATAGCCTGGTGATCTTGTTCTCGTTGATCAGGCGGTCAACGTTCTGGACGAACTGTTTCTTGCTGTAGTCCGAACGGAAGATGTAGATGGGATAGTCCGCACGCTGGATCATCGCGATACCATCCGTGACCAGACCAACGGGGGGATTATCGATCAGGATGACATCGTAGTGCTGCTTGAGCTCCTCGATGATCATGTTCATTCGCTCACTGATCACCAGTTCTGATGGGTTCGGAGGAATGGGTCCGGCAGTGATGAAATCCAGGTTCTCCAAGGAACTGTGTTGGATGCAGCTCGATATGTCGTCACGTTCGATCAACAAGGTGCTCATCCCCTTGACGTTCTCGACCCCGAAGCCGAGATGGATCTTCGGCTTGCGCATGTCCAGGTCAAGGACAATGACCTTTTTGCCGCTGAAGCTGATGATGCCGGCAAGGTTGATCGCAACGAAAGTCTTTCCCTCCCCGGAAATGGTGCTTGTTATGGCGATCAGTTTCGGGCCCGGTGTATTGTCAACGAATTGCAGATTGGTCCTCACGCTGCGAAAGGATTCCGCGATCAGCGATTTCGGGTTCTTGTCGACCAACAGCTGTGAAATGGGGATCTCCTTCTTGTATTTCGGGATCATGCCTAGGATGCCAATGGTCGCATTGGACAGCTTGGCGATGTCGTTGAGGGAGGTGATATCGCTGTGCAGGATGTACCGGATGAGCACGATCAGGAAACTGATGATGACCCCTGTCAGGAGATAGGACAGAAGCACGAGGTTCCGGTCGGGAGCGATGGGGGTGGTAGGTATCACGGCCTTGTCCAGGATGCGATTGTCCGGAACGAATCCGGCCTTGCTGATCCTGTATTCAATATCCTTTTCGAGCAACTGGGTGTAATATTTCTCGTTGATATTGAACAATCGCTCGATCCTCGCGAATTCGAGTTCTTTCTCAGGAAGACCACCAAGTTTGGTGTCGATCTCCGCGATCGTTCGCGCATATTCCTTCTCCTTCTCGTCATAGCGCTCCAGCAGCGTGCCGATGCTTTCTATGATCATTTGTTTCTGCACTTCGATGCGTCGTTCCACACCGATGATGGATTCATGGTCCTTCGTTACCTCGAAGTAGAGCACTTCTCGCTCCTCGATCAGGTCCTGAAGCACATCGATCATTCGTGCGAAGGACTTCTCGTAGGATGTTCCGACCAGAAGCGGCAAAAGATTATGGACATCGATCCGCTCCACCTCCTTATCCGTCGCCCGTTGCACGGCTTCGAGCAGAGCGCGTTCGATCTGGAGCTCCAGCAACCGGTTCTCGTATTCCCGTGTCCGTTCGAGGTAGATAGGGGTCAATTCCTGCATGTCGGCCACGCGATTGTTCGTCTTGAACGCCTGCATGCGATACTCGGACTCCCTGAGCTCCTGGAACACCGTATCCTTCTGTGACTCGATGAATCGCAGGATGCTCTCCGCACTTTCCCCTCGTCGTTCCACGTCATACTCGATGAAGGTGGTCGCCATGGCCTGAACAATGTCCCTCGCCAGCACAGGATTGTTGTCCTTGCATGCGATGCCGATCGTCTTGGCGTTATTGTCGATTATGCGAACCGTGATCTGTCGCGAGTACTTATCGACCAACGTGCTTGGGTCGTTGATCTTGAAATAGGTCGAAGCATCCGGTTCGAACTGGTCCAACAGATCTGCGTTCAGCAACCAGATGCTGCACCGAAAATGGGGTGTGGTCAGGGATTCCGATAGCGGGAACGTCCCGTTGAACGCCTGCTTTCCGACATAATAGCTCAGTGTGACCTTGCCAGCCGCACTAAGGTCCATGAAGATGGGGACATCGAGGACCCCAGCATCCAGGATATCGACCATCTCGACCCGAAAGAAGGATCCGGAATACAACTCCTTGGTCAAGATCTGCCCTTTGTGGAAATAGCTGACCTGAAGGGGGAGCTTCTTCAAGGCTCTGTCCACGAAGAATTTCGACCTCAAGAGCTCCACATCCGCTTGAAGGTTATCATCATCGATGAACTCATTGACCTCCAACACCTTCTGGGCCGTATTGGAGCCCCTGACCTGCATGACAGCGCTCGACTCGTAGGTTGGCGCGGTGTAACGCAGGTAGATGTACGCGGCAGCACCGGATAACAGGATGCAAAGGGTTATCCAGATCAGTGAGCGTTTGACGATATACAGGAACAGGCCGAGCTCGAACTCATTACTGAAGTTCGTGATACGCTCGCGATAGCTCTCGAAATGGAGGTTGCGTTGGCTGATGTCCTCGCTCAGCATCCCCGGACCTATTGGAACCCTCTTACCAAACCGATCACAAGGACGGTGGTGGTCAACAGGGTAATGATGGGCGTAACATCATACAGGAGCTCCCGGACCAATTCCGGATTGGGCTCGATATAGACCACGTCATCACCCTGCATGACGATATCAGCGTACTTCAAGCCATCGATATCACTCATATCGAACATGAACACGTCTCGCGTGCCTTGCAAATTGCGGCGGAACAGTTTCACCCTTCCGGCACGTCCTCTGCGAGCGATACCTCCGGCGTCGCCGATCACCTCGAGCAGCGTGGTATTGTTGTTCTCCAGGTTCACGACCTTGGCGTCGCCCCCTCCACCCGGGAACACGACCACGCGCCGATTGGAAATGCTCAGCTGAACAAAGGGGCGGTTGTAATACTGGGTATAGAGGTCCTCCAGATGCATCTCTGCCGTCCGAAGGTCCATTCCTGCAAGATAGATCCGACCAACGAGGGGTAGCTTCACCAGGCCATCGAATTCCACCATGTAGCTGAAGGTGTTCCGCATCAAGTTGCGCTGGGCTTCCTGACCACCTTGGGAGACCAGGTCGATCATCTTGAACCCGTCGTTCGCAAAAAGGCGGAACTGGAGCGCATCATTGATCTGGATCTTGAACTTCGGGTCGATGGAATCGGGCATCGCATCGAACTCGAAGTCCGTTGGGGTCTTGAACATGATGTCCCGGTTGATCGTGCAACCGGAAAGGACCATCAGCAGGACCAGTAGCGGCCAGGTGGTTCGCAAGACCTTCGGCATCGCGCAAAAGTAGCGTTTTGAGCTTCCCGTGATCAGTTCAACAAGGATGCATACAATTGGCCCATGTCATGGACCAGTCGGGTATAGTGGTAACGCTCCTGCACGTAGGCCCATCCTTTTGACCCCAGATCCGAGCGCAGCTCAGGCCGCTCCACAAGGCTCACGAGATCAGCGGTCAGACCTTCGATGTCCCCCGACCTTCTCAGCAATGCCGTCCTTCCCGGAAGGACCACGTTCTCGATACCGCCCACATCGGTACTGACGATCGGCCTGTCCGAGGCTTGTGCTTCGATCAGGCTGACCGGAGTACCCTCGTTGCGGCTCGTCAGCATCACGATGTCCAGCCCAGCATTGACGATGTCGACCTCCTTGATCCAGCTGGTAAAGGTGAGGGTGACCGGTTCCACCATGGGTCGGTCGCGGAATCCATGACCGAACCCATGTCCATTGAAAAAGGGACCTGCGACGAATCGGATACCGAGCTCCGCACATAGCTGCTCCAGACGATCGCGTTCCTCCCCGTCACCGACGATGAACGCCCGGATCCGCTTGCTGGAACTCCGCGCGGCCTTTTCCAGTACCCGCAGGAACAGGTCATGGTCCTTTATCGGTACCAATCGCCCGATGATGCCCACGGCCACCTCATCTTCCTTCAGCCCGTATACCTGCCTGAACAAGGCCCTTTTTTGCGCCCTATCGGTCCTGAACCGGGTGAGGTCAAAGCCCAAGGGGATCACGCTGACCTTGTCCTCTTCACAGATGCGATGTTCAGCTACCAATTCCTCCTTTTGACGATCGCTGATCGCAATTATCCTTGAGCTCTTCCGGGCAAGGAAGCGCTCAATGTTCTTGTAGATATTCGTTCTCAGGCTGCCGAAATAGCTGTGGAACACATGGCCGTGGAAAGTGTGAACGATCGCCTTCACGTTCATTTCTGATGCCGCCAATCGCCCGACCGCACCTGCCTTGGATGCGTGCGTATGCACGATATCCGGTTTGAATTCCTTGATCAATCTTTTGATCCTTCTATAGGCTTCCCGGTCACGCCATGGGGCAATGTCCCTACGCATTTCGGGAAGGATCAAAGGTTCAATACCCAGATCTTGGAGAATATGTTTCGAACCCTCTTCCGAGGGATCCCACATTCCGCCTACAAGAAGGGTCTCATAATCGTCGCCAAGATATTTGGTCAAATAGGCGGCATTGTGGGTCGGTCCTCCCAAATTGAATCGATTGATGATACGCAATACTCTTGGCATCTTTCGCAGCGTTGCTAATCAGACCTCAGACCCTTGCGTTCCTCTTTCCTAGTTGTGACCTCCACCACGATAGATAGACGAGGAGCGCATGTACGGTTGCCTGTGAGGTGCCGGGAGCATCGGACCTCATTTTAGAAACGGCAGCGTTGACCTTGTGCGGGTCCAGTCCTGCCTCGTGAACTAGATCCCCGGCGGTAAGCTCATCCACAAGCCCGGAGACAGGTCCGATCAGCAATCGCAGCAAAGGGACCTCGAACCCCTTCTTCGTCCGAGCCATGACCTCGGTCGGCAAGAGGTATCCAAAGGTCTCCCGAAGAATATGCTTTCCTGAGCCTTTTCTCAGTTTCCTTTCCGCGGGCAGTCCGAACGCGAATTCCACGACCCGATGGTCCAGAAAAGGCGGACGTACCTCCAGCCCGTGGGCCATGCTGGTCAGGTCCACCTTATGGAGCATGTCGTTCGGTAAGGTATGGCACACGTCGGCAAGCAGGACCCCGTTCAGTCCGGCTAACTCAGCGATTGGGTTCACCGCCATGCGCTCCCGGTCCTTCAAGCCCTGGAGCGGACCTGGATCGCGGATCAGACCGCGGGATGCCATGGGATCATGGAAGGCGGCCAAATGCATGAACCTTTCCGTGATGTCCATTCCGGACAGCTCGGCGAACCGATCAAGTTGCCGGACCTTATCCTGAATGGGGGAGTTCCTTGACCTGGGAAGGGCGCGCCAGAGCGGTGCCAGGGCCCTTACCGCCAATTCCACAGGTCCCGGCCGGGACCAGCGGAGCTCCGCCTGATGCTTGCGATAGCCTCCGAACAACTCATCAGCCCCATCGCCGCTCAAGGCGGCTGTCACGTAATGCCTGGTCCGTTGGCAAAGGATGAAGGAGGGGAGGGCTGAACTATCCGCGAAAGGTTCGTCAATGGCCTCCAGCAATCCGAGGTAGTTCTCGGCCAGGTCGTCGGTGCTCAGGATGAACGCATGGTGCTCACTTCCGATGTGCTCTGCCACCGCCTGCGCAAATTGGGATTCATCATAAAAGGGGTCATCGGAGTACCCGATGCTGAAGGTGTGGAGGTGCTTGTGTTGCCGGGCCGCCAACGCGCTGATGATACTGCTGTCCACGCCACCGGAAAGGAAGGTGCCCACGGGTACGTCAGCGATGAGCCTGAGCCTCACGGCATCCTCGAGCAACTCATGGAGTTGCCCATTTGAATCGTCGGCGGGTGGCAGCTTACGGACCCGTTCCACCAACTGGTACCATCGCTCCAGGCGAACACCATC
This sequence comes from Flavobacteriales bacterium, assembly GCA_020437905.1. Taxonomy (GTDB): domain Bacteria; phylum Bacteroidota; class Bacteroidia; order Flavobacteriales_F; family PHOS-HE28; genus PHOS-HE28. The sequence goes on along the minus strand of JAGQVN010000206.1, from coordinate 1,345 downwards.
CCTGGAGACATGGAGACAGTGCCCGGGCCTCAATTTGGAGGCATGCTGCAAAAGGGTGAAAGGTGCTGGGATGTAATGATAGGTGAGGTACTGTTCCACCGATAGCTCATCCCGGACCAGGGGAGTTCCCAGACCGATCAAGCTGCGCAATTCGCTGGCGAACAGGAACCGCTCTTCGTCAGCGGTCCAGTACAAGGGTTTCTCCCCGAACCGATCACGGGCCACGAACAGTTCATCCGTATCCGCATCGTGGATGGCCAGAGCAAAGAACCCGTTCAGGTCGTGCAGGAAGTCGGGACCCCTTTCCTTGAAAAGATGGAGCACCACCTCGGTATCGGAATTGCTTCGGAACCGGTGCCCCTGCTTTTTCAACAGTTCGCGCAACGGCTCGAAATTGAAGGCCTCTCCGTTGAAGATGAGGGTGTATCTGCCTTCCTCGTCCGTGAATGGTTGGTGACCCGCGCTGGAAGTGTCGATCAGGCTCAAGCGTCGATGCCCCAGCATGGCCGAGCCAGCGTGGTGGATCCCTTCATCATCAGGCCCCCTGTGCGCCAGGTCCCGGACCACGGACGCGAAGCGGTCCGGGTCCGTTCGACCATCCATTCTGAAGGCATATGTCCCGGCCAAACCGCACATGGATCGAACCTAAGCGATCAGTACTTCATAACCGCGCCGGTCCTCCGTCCGAAGGGAACGGGAGCCCGGTCCGTTGCCTTAGGTCAAAGATGGATCACCTCGCCGTACGCCGCAGCGGCGGCCTCCATGATCGCCTCGCTCATGGTCGGGTGGGGATGGACCGTTTTGACGATCTCGTGGCCGGTGGTCTCCAGCTTGCGGATGCTCACCGCCTCGGCGATCATCTCGGTCACGTTCAAACCGACCATGTGGGCGCCCAGCAGTTCGCCATACTTGGCGTCGAAGATCAGCTTCACGAAGCCATCGGTGTTGCCAGCCGCCTTGGCTTTGCCACTGGCACTGTAAGGGAATTTACCCACCTTGATGTCCAGACCCTCGTTCTTGCATTGTTGCTCGGTCTTGCCCACACTGGCCACTTCCGGGCTGCAATAGGTGCAGCCGGGGATATTGCCGTAGTCCAGTGGGTCCGGGGCCTGCCCTGCGATCTGCTCCACACAAATGATCCCCTCTGCGCTTGCAACATGGGCCAGAGCCTGACCGGGAGTGCAATCGCCGATGGCGTAATACCCCGGTATGTTGGTCGCATAGAACGGATCCACCATGATCTTGCCCTTGTCGGTGGCGATCCCGACCTCTTCGAGCCCGATCCCTTCGATGTTCGCGATCACCCCCACGGCGCTCAGGACCACATCGCATTCCACCACCTCCT
>JAGQVN010000205.1 GCA_020437905.1 Flavobacteriales bacterium | reverse complement strand
TCCCACTGGTCGAAACTGCGAACATCCCGTCCAACCCACCCGCGCATGCCACAGACATCAGCATGGTGTCGTTGTCAAGGAAGGTGGCGGCCTGCAGCACATCGAGAACGGTGTCCACCAAGCACCCGAACGCATCCGTGACGGTCAGTGCGTAACTGCCTGCCATCAGGTTGCCGAATAGCCCATTGTTCACTTGCTGGGTCCCCGCCAGATCGTAGGTGTAGGGCGCCGTTCCGCCATTGGCTTGTGCGTTCACCGAGCCGGGTTGCCCATTGCATCCGGCGCCGATCGCGGAAGCGGAAACGGACAGGGGCAGGGCGAGCGGGCCTGTTGCGAGACCGGAATTCCCGATGTTCCCGCACAGGTCCTCCACATCGTCGATCAATTCCACCGTGAAGACACCTCCGCCAGTTATCCCCGGCGACAGGGTGAGCACGTATTGATTGTCCTGGCCGCCGCCGGTAGCACAGATCGGGCTCTCGATGTCCTCGACCACATAGGGGCCGCCGGGCCCTGAGACGATCAGGTCGGATGCCTGGACGGAGGAACAGAGCACGAATTCACTGAACACGACCAACATCTGGTCAGGAGAGCAAGGCACCTGGAGGAGCGTATCCAGGGTAGGGGGGCTCTGGTCGAAGATGCCCGCTGTGGCATTGGGCAGGCCGAAATCAAGGGTGTAGCCATTGGGTGACTGGCTCCAGTTGCTCACATAGAGCGCGAAGGACTGGCCTACGGTCACATTGACGCATGGCTCGTTCTGGTTTCCTGCTGCTCCGTTTGCCCCGGTAATGCCTGGCAGGCCTGAGAAATTGCAGCTCACCTCCAGGGAAGGGTCCGTGTAGATGTCGCTGCAGGTGGCGTTGGTCAGGTCGTAGACCGCCCAATCATAATCATCTGAAAGGTCGTTCGGGGTGATGGAGAAGCAGACGGAGCCACTGTTCTGTACAGTGAACGTGTACCAGATCCCATCCACCTCGCCTCCGCCAAGACAGCTTATCCCACCGTCGATCTCATCGGGGTAGTTCCCTTCACCCACGGGACTGTTCAGCTCCTGGTAGATGTCCTGGCACACCGGCGTGGCGCCGAAGCAGTCCTGGGTGGTGGGCGGAGGAAGCGGGGCTGGTGCGGTGATGTCCAGGGAGAAGCTCGGGTGACAGGGAGTCGTCCAGGAATCGACCAGGACGAAGTAGGTGGTGCCGGCGGTTACAAGGCCCTGCAGGTCCTGGTTCCCGGAACCACTGAAGGAACTGGACAGGCAGTTGCCACCTGCCGGACATCCTTCATACAGAAAGAGCCCCAAGGAGGAGGAGCCGGAGGTCACGTTGACCTCCACCACCCCTGTAACGGTGGGGGTGAAGGCGAACAGATGGTCCTCACCTGCGAGATAAAGCGCGCTGCCACAGAGGGTGGTGGTGGCCGATGTGAGCCCGTTCCCGCTGCCGCAGGTGGTGAGTCCCACCGCATTGAACGGAAGCGAGATCGGGGCGTTCAACGCCGAGGTGCAGTCCGGACCACCCTGTGCCAGAGCCGTCGTGGTGACCAGAAGGGTCATGAGGACGACCATGATACCCGGTCCCCGGAGGCCTGCTGTCAAGGCAACGAAGAAGCCCCGCTTGCGCGGGGCGGCCTCCGTAGGTAATGGGAAGGCTGAACTCATCGGACCAAGGTCACCTCACCTTGGAACGGAATATCACTGAGATGAGCGGCATCGGGGAACTCCACCACCCATACATAGGTGCCGGCCGTACAAAGGTCGCCTCTGTTCGACCGGCGTCCGGTCCAAGGCTTGGTGGCATCGGTGGTCTCATAGACCAGTTCACCACTGGCCGCATCGTGGATGGACAATTTGAATCGCAGGTGAAGGTCTCTGAGCGCCTCAGGGATGAACAGGTCGTTCGTGCCGTCTCCGTTCGGGGAGAAGGCCTCGGGGGCCAGCAGGTTGTAATCATGCTCCACCACCACCTTCTTTTCCTGCCTGTCGACGCACCCCCGGGCATTGGTCACAACGAGTTCGACATGGTAAGTTCCCTGTTTGCGATAGACATGATCAGGATGCGGCACGTTCGAAGTGACCCCGTCACCAAAATCCCAGTGGTACTGCTTGCCGCCAAGCGAGCGGTTCTCGAAATGAGTGGAGGGCAGGTGTCCGTTGAACTGTTGGGGCTGGGGGACGAAATCGGCCTCCGGAGCCTCATGAATGACGATCAGGTCAGAGGAGGGTTTGTTGCGGATGTTCCCCCCCGCCATGGATGAATGGGAGAGCATCACTTCGAACCGGCCTGATTTGGAATAAGCATGGCTCGGATTCGGTTTGTTGCTGAAGCTGCCATCCCCGAAGTTCCAGAGGAAGATGCCCTCGTCCGGCAGATGTTCAGCAGAGAACTCGACCGTGGTTCCCGGACAACCTTCCGTCACGCTCGGTCTGATCGCCAATTCCGCGCCCCCCTCATCGTTCGCGCCATTGTCGGGGTCCGCATTGACCGGCAGGTCGCGCACATTGGGAGAGGTCTGCTCCGGTCCAAGTGCATCCTCGGTTGTGGTCTTCTTCGCCGTCAGGGTCGTGTTCCCCACACGGGGCGCAGGATCCCCAGAAGGAGAAGGTTTCATCCTACCTGCGTGATCGTTCCTCACCACGTTGCTGTTCTCCGTGCTCGCCAGGGTCTCCGAGGCCCCGGTTCCAGGTTCCTCGTTCCTCGTAGCCCGACCCG
>JAGQVN010000204.1 GCA_020437905.1 Flavobacteriales bacterium | reverse complement strand
TTCCGCCCCCGTAGTACACGGATGTGTCGAACACCGCAAAGACCTGCGGAACGACCGGGAAATCCGGATGAAGGGCCAGGCCCAGGCCATTTCCCCGGGGCATGGTGATCAAGGTGTCGATCCGATCGAGCGTCGGGTCCCAGGCCTTGATACGTGGTCCGTCGGTCATCCACAAGCGATCATCAGGGGCCCAGATGATCTCCCACGGCAGGTCCACCTCGTTCGTGTCGAGAACCACTTCGATAGCCAGGATCGAGCTGTCCAATTGGTAGTGCAATTGGGCAGCCAGGCTCGAGGGCGCGATGAGGAGCGGCAGGACCAGGTACGGAACAGGCTGCATGGAGAAGGGACGCCGGTGCATGAAGATAGGTGGCCTGTTCGCTCTGTTCAGGGAACTATCTTGCAGGGATGGCCGCAGCGAACGTCCGTGAAGCGATCGAGCAGGAGATCGAGAAGGTCCGATCCTCCATTGCCGACATGAAGGCCATGACAGGGCCGGTATCCCCGGACGATGCCATCGGTCGGATCTCGCGGATGGATGCGATCAACAATCAGAGCATCACCGATGCCGCCCTGCGTCACGCGGAAAGCAAGCTGGAGCAGCTGGAGCGCATGCGCCTGCGCGTGGATGAACCCGCATTCGGTCGGTGCGTTCGATGCGGGAAGGGTATTCCTGTCCAGCGCATGTTGCTGATGCCCCACAGCGATCGATGCGTACGCTGCGCATCCTGATCGGCCTGTCGATCGTCAGGATTGCGTTCGACCGGCGCTGTAATTTCGACCAACATCCCAGCTGCCATGCGTTGTCTTCCCTTTCTGCTGCTACTTGCGCTATGCGTTCCTCACACGGCGGGGTCCCAGGTCCTGGCGAACTACCGCTATGCGCCTCCCGGACAAGTGGACAACATCCACCTGATCGATGTGAACGGAGGGATATGGGCACTGGCCGCACATGCTCGCTTCGGCATGGATTCCGCGGCCACCGAACTGGTGTTCGGGGCTCCCTCGCAATCTCCCTTCGTGGGCCTTCGTCTGGTGTTGGACCAGCCATTGCGCCGCCTGGACCATCTGGCGGAACTGGGCAATGGCGTATTGCTCGGCGGCGCGCAGTTCATGTTGGGCCCGACCCGACCGTATCTGCTCCATACGAATGCCCTGGCCGAACCGGTGTGGTCCCTGGCGCTCGATGGTCTTACCAATGGGCAGGACCGTATCGGAACGATCCTGGCCACAGGCTCTGACTTCACTCTTTACACCCGTGCTGAAGCGCCCGAGACCGCCTTTTTTCGGGTGAACGGGGGGGATGCGGGACAGATCACCTCATCGGTCCGATACGGTGTTCAGGAGGATGCCTTCTTCCAGGTAATGGATGCCGTGGGCCTGGGCAACGGCATGGAGCATGCGGTCTCCGGGACGGCAGAGCTCGAAGCAGCCCCGGGTGAGCGTTCTCTCCTCATCGGCGTGCTGGGCGGCACCAATGAGCGATTGACCATGTACGATATGGGGGCCACGGGGGCGGAAGTGGAGAATGGCCAGGCGATCATCCATGCTGCCAACGGTGACCTGGTCGTGGCGGGCTCCTCCTCCGATCTTCTGGAATTCTCGGCATTTGTGATGCGCACCGCGTTGGATGGCTCTGTGATCTGGTGCAAGCGCTTGTTCAACACCGGTGGAAGCCTTTACCTGCGGGATGTGATCGAACTGCCCGGTGGGGATGTACTCGTATGCGGTGGTAACGAGGACCAATTGGGGATCCTCGCCCGGTTGACTGCGAACGGTGACCTGCTTTGGGTCCGACGATACGACCCGGCATTGAACGGACCGGAGACCTTCCATGGGTTCGCCGAGATCGACCAGGACTATCTCCATGTGATCTCCGAGGACCAGGTGGTCACACTTGACGCGGACCTGCAGAGCTGTGACCTGCAACAGATCGCATCGGTCAGCGTTTCGGACCATGTTCCGGCGGTCCAGGAACTCACCTTGGCGGTCTCCAACGTTTCGCTCACGCTGGACACTGTACCGATTCAGACCGCTGATACCCAGTATCAGCTGGATGCCTTGTGCGTGTTCGAAAACATCGCAGAGATCGATGGCGGGAAGCATGCGGTCGCTTATCCGAATCCTTCGGACGGTCTGTTCCGACTGGTGATCCCTGACCTGAGGTCGAATACAGAGATCCTGGTATTCACGGCGGACGGACGCCTGATCGATCAACTTCCGTACAGCGGACAGCTTGACCTGCGATACCTTCCTGCTGGGCCATACGTCATTTCAGTACCGGCCCTCGGATCAAGGATACCGGTTATCCTGCGCTGATCCTTTCCCGTTGCGGATATTTGGGCATGGCCAATGATACCTGCCCGAACTGTGGGACCTCGCTGGAGGAGGGGATGCGCTTCTGTCCGGCATGTGGTCAGGAGCAGCGGGAACGGGTGGTGCCACTGGGCCAGCTGTTCCAGGATGTGCTGCGCGAGAATTTCGCTTTTGACAGCAAATTCTTCCGGAGCGTTCCCTTGCTCTTTTTTCGGCCCGGTTCGCTCACAAAGGAGTTCATTGCCGGTCGGCATGTTCGTTACATCCCGGCTGTCAGGCTGTATGTCTTCGTATCGGTGATCGCCTTTCTCGTATTCGCGCTGTTCTCCTCCGAGAGCAGGCTGATCAAGGATGGACGTCTGGTGGATCAGGACGGACCTGGTTATACGATTGAGGGTATGGAGGATGCCGTTGCCGAAGTGGATAGCCTGGGTGTGGAGGAATGGAAACGGGCTCATTTGGACGAGGGTGATCCGATGGAACGATTCGGCCAGAAGCTGGTCCTATTGAACCATCAGGGCCTTATGCCCGTTGTTCTGGACCGCTTCCGTCAGCAACTGCCCTTACCCTTGCTTTTGATGCTGCCGTTGCTGGCCCTGGTGCTGAAACTGTTGTTCTGGAAGCGCTTCTTCGTGGTGCATCTGGTGTTCTCCTTTCATTGGGCGGCGTTCCTGTTGTTGACGTTCATGTTGCTGTTCCTCGTGGACCAGCTCGTCAGGAGCAGCATGTCATGGATGGTCATTCCTATCGGCCTTGTCCAGCTGGTCCTGGCTTTGCGGAACGTCCATGGCATCGGATGGCTTCGGAGCAGCCTGTCCGGGCTGGTCGTCGTATCCGTGACGCTCGTCCTGCTGGGCCTCACGATGATGGCCACAATGATCTATGTCGTGGATCAAGTGTAGCGCTCCCAACGAAGAAACCCCGGTCCAATGACCAGGGCTTCTCATCCGATATGATCCGGAACTATTCGGACGCGGAAACTTCATTCCCGTAACCAGGCGTCACGCCGGTACGGTGGAAGAAGAAACTCCAGATATCAGCCTGCTCCTCGATGATCTTGCTGGTCGGCTTTCCCGCACCATGCCCCGCGCTCGTCTCGATGCGGATCAGGGTCGGTTGGGCACATGCCTGTACGCGCTGAAGTTCAGCGGTGAACTTGAAGCTGTGCGCTGGCACCACCCGGTCATCGTGGTCGGCGGTCATTACCAGTGTGGCCGGATAGCAGGTGCCCTCCTTCAGGTTATGCAGGGGGCTGTATGCATACAGATAGTCGAACTCGGCCTTGGTGCTATCGGCGCATCCATACTCAGGTATCCATCCGAAGCCAGCGGTGAACTTGTGGTATCGGAGCATGTCCAAGACCCCTACCTGGGGCATGGCCACGGCGAAGAGCTCGGGACGCTGGGTCATGGCCGCGCCGACGAGCAAGCCGCCGTTGCTGCCACCGGCGATGCCCAAGTGGTCGCTGTCCGTCCAGCCTTGGGCGATCAGGTGTTCGGCAGCACCGATGAAGTCATCGAAGACGTTCTGCTTCTTTTCCTTCATGCCGGCTTTGTGCCATTCCTCGCCATATTCCCCACCGCCGCGCAGGTTCACCAGGCAGAACACGCCACCATTCTCCAGCAGGATCACCCGCGAGGTGCTGAAGAAGGGGCTCAGGCTGATGTTGAAGCCACCATACCCGTAGAGCAGGGTGGGGGCGGGCGCTCCGCCGGGCTTCACGTCCTTGCGGTGCACGATGAACATGGGCACCTTGGTGCCGTCCTTGCTGGTGAAGAACACCTGCTCGGAAGTGTACTGGTCGGGATCGAACTTCAGCTCCGGCCGGTAGTACAAGGTGCTTTCACCCGAGGCATAGTCATATTTGAAAGTGCTCCCGGGATCGGTGAAACTGCTGAAGGAATAGAAGGAGTACGTGTCGTCCCGCTTTCCGCCGAAACCACCTGCACTTCCCAACCCGGGCAATTGGATCTCGTCCTTGCCCGTACCATCCAAGGCATAGCGATAAATGCGCGTAGTCGCATCCTTCAGGTAGCTGGCGAAGAGATTGCCGCCACCGGTCATTACCCCTTCCAACAGTTCCGCTTGCTCAGGTATGATATCCACCCACTTGCTCGCGTCGGGGTCCTTCGGGTCGACCGCGACGAGGCGGTACTTCGGAGCGTCAACGTCGGTCTGTACAAGGAACTTGCCACCAACTCCGGGTACTCCCTCAGGGATGAAGTCGACGATGCTGGTCTTCTGGGTGAATCCGTCCTGCAGCACCTTCCATGCAGTGGACGGCGTGGGCAGACCGCCGCTCTGCAGGTCGTGGAAATACATGCTGAAGCCGTCAGTACCTGTGCTCACATAGAGCGTGGCGTATTCTTCTCCTTCCGTGACGCCCATGCCCATGTACAGGTTCGGGTTGCTTTTGTTCTCGTAGACGAGCACGTCCGCCTCCTGTGGGTCACCGACCCTGTGATAGTAGACCTTCTGCCATTGGCTGGCAGCGCTGAGCTCGGTGCCCTTGGCAGGGGTGGGGTAGCGGCTGTAGAAAAAGCCGTCCTTGTACCACGCGGTGCCGCTGAACTTCACCCATTCCAGCTTGTCGTCCAGCTTGGTCATGGTGCTCAGGTCCCAGATCTCGATCTCCTGCCAGTCGCTTCCGGCCTTTTGCACGTTCACGGCGATGTAGCGGTCGTCCAGGCTCGAGCTCATCAGGTCGATGCTGGTCGTACCCTCCGGGTCGATCGCGTTCGGGTCGATGAACACCTCATCCTCACCATCGATGCCTCGGCGCACGTAGATCACGCTCTGGTTCTGGAGCCCGCTGTTCTTGTAAAGGAAAAAGAGGTCTCCCACCTTTCTCGGGGAGCTCACCTTCGGATAGTTGAACAGCTCTTCATAGCGATCGGCTATGGCCTGGCGGAAGGGGATCTTGCCGAGGTAGGCATCCGTAACCGCATTCTGTCGGGTCACCCAATCAGCGGTCTCAGCGCTGGTGTCGTTCTCCAGCCACCGGTACGGGTCGGGCACGAACGTTCCGTGCAGGTCGTCGCCTGCCGTTGTATCTCGTCGGGTCTCAGGATAGGTGATGGGCTCCTCGGTCATCCGGGTGTCGGGAGCGGTGCCGCACGCCGCGAGCAACGCGGCGGCAAAGATGGTGGCTGTACGCATGGCAACAAGGAATGGCCCGCGAAGGTAGGTGCACGGTCCCCAACGGCGGTCGACCCGGTCGGGGTGAAGCGTTCAATATGCTGCAGGGCGTGCTCAGGCCACGGCACGATGGTCACCTGCCCGGGAAAGCAGTTCATAGACCGTCCCTTGACGTTCAAGCAAGCGGATGTCCGCATCGAGCTGATCGGCAAGGGTGTGGATCAGTTCCATACCCAGACTGTCCGGGCGCGACCATTTATCCGGTGAAGGCAGGCCCACACCATCGTCGCCGATGATCAGGTGGATGCCTCGCCCTTCAGAGCCGGCCAGATGCACTGTGATCCGACCTTCCTCCCGACCCTGGAACGCATACTTGAAAGCGTTGCTGATGATCTCGTTGATGAGAAGTCCGAGCGGAATGAGGGTATCGATACCCAGCGTGCTCACTCGGATATCGATATCCATCTTCAAACGCGTATCGATCGTATAGACATGGACCAGGTCCCTGACCAGGCGATCCAGGTAGCTGTTGACGTCGATGTTCGCGAGGTCCTTGCTCAGGTAGCTCTGCTCATGCACAAGCGCCATGGCGCTGACGCGCGTGATGCACTCGTTGAACAGCTCGCGGGTATCCACATCCTCCACCTGGTCCATCTGGAAGCGGATCAGGCTCTTCACGATCTGAAGGTTGTTCTTGACCCGATGATGGATCTCCTTCAGCATCACCTCCTTCTCCTCCTTGCTCAGCATGGTGGCCCGCAGGTCGCGGTTGGTCGACTCCAACCGTTGCCGTGCGGATTCGAGCTCCTCACCACGGGTGCGACTATCCTGAAGCAGGCGCCGGTTCATGCCTACCAGCAGCGCGAACACGACCGCCATCAGACAGGAAAGGAACATGAGCACCTGGGCTTCGTCCCATCGCTGGGAGAGCGCTTTGGAATGCTGGCTGAGGCCATGCTCGTGGACCTTTCGGGACGCGGCCTGTACCTGCTTCTCAGCCCTTCGGACGATGAGCTGAAGGACAGCCTGGTCCACGCGTTCCTGTGCGAGGTCCTGCGCTTCATAGGTCGTTCGAACATGGAGCGAGTCGATCTCGACAAGCGCCTTTGAGAGGGCGGGTCGCAGTCCATCTACGCCCGGTTCGTTCGCGTACCGGGAGGCAATGCCACGTGCCCGCTCCCGGATCCCGTCCAGGTGCTCATCCCACCGCACCTGTCCGGTGTGAAGCGCAACCCGGTGCAGCGTCATGGTTTCCCCGAGCTCCTCCTCCAGGGCATCCAGTTGGTCCAGGAGCGTGAGCTCATTGCTCATGTTGCGCTGCACCTGTCTGGCTTCGCTCACGAGATACAGGTCGAAGGCGATGAAGATCGAGGCCAAAGCCCCGGCGATCAGTGGCCAAATGCGAAAGTCGAGTTGCACGTTCACCGTTCCTGGAACGGTCCTTGAACGAAGGCTTGGCAACGAAGTTTCAGCGGTCCTGGCCCTGGATCCGTAATTGGCCCTCAAAGCTCCGGATCAGCTGTTGGGCTTTCTTGAAGGCAAGCTCCCTTACCTCGTTCATCACCTTTCCAGCGCTGCGTCCTGACATGCCCGGGGTCGGCCCGGTGGGTCGGCCAGCGACCGGAACCGTACCCATGTCTACGCCTGGTCGAATGCCATTGTGGTTCCCCCTGTGTACGAAAGGGCCCACGGAGGTGCGGCACTCTCCGTTCCGTGCCTCGATCTTCACCGTATAGCGCACCCGGCCCATCGTTTCCTCACGTCCCACGAGCATGTCCGAACGAAAGTTGAAATGGCCTTCAGAATGGATCGCGTGTTGCTCGGCATCAACGGCTGTGATCACCGCGCCGATCTCACGACCGAAGCTCACCTTCCATGCATCGGAGGCGTGCTCGAGGATCTGCTGGCGGCTCATGGGTAGGCTGATCGAGCTGTTGACCTGCAGCGCACGCGAGCTGTCCGGCACCTGGGCAGGGAGCGACGTGAGCAGGCCGAAGGTCGCCCAGAATAGCAGCTGCCGGAGCATGGGGCCAATGTAAGCCGTCACCCTTCCATGTTCGGCGCATGCCGAGGTCGCTATTTTTGCGGCCTTATCCATCCGATCGCATTATCCATGGCATCCAACGGTAATCTGGCCTTGAAGGTGGGGGTCTTCTATGACGGGAGCTACTTCAGCCACATCAGCAACTATTACAATTACGTTCACGCTCATCGCCGGCGCATCCACATCGGTGGTCTGCACGATTACGTCCGACACATGATCGCCGACCGGGAACGGACCGAGCCAGGCTTGTGCCACATCATCGATGCCCACTTCTTCCGGGGGCGCTTCTCTGCCAAGGATGCCAACGAGAAAGCCAATCAGTTGTACTACGACCGGGTCTTCGACGAAGTGCTGATGTACAATGGGGTGCAGACTCATTATCTGCCCGTCAAGGATCAGAACGGCCGGAAGCGGGAAAAGGGTGTGGACGTGCTCATGGCCCTGGAGACCTACGAGCTTTGTATGCTCAAGCGATACGACATCGTCGTACTGATCGCGGGTGATGGTGACCATGTTCCCCTGGTTCGCAAAATCCATGCCCTGGGTTGCAAGACCATGCTGCTCGCGTGGGATTTCGAGTTCACGGATGAGGAGTCCGGGATGCCGCAGGTCACGCGGACCAGCAACGACCTCTGGAACGAGGTATCCTATCCCATGGCCATGCATGATCGGATCGATGAAGGACTGAAGGATCAGGACGCGCTGGTCGAGGAACTGTTCGTGACCCGCGAGGGTCCCAGGGAGGAGGAAGGTCGTGTTGAACCGGTCACTGCGCGCTACACTGAAGAGGATATCGACGACGAGCGGCATCGCAGTACGATCATGAGCCTGCACAAGGGATACGGGTTCATCAGGTATCCTGACAACAACCTGTTCTTCCTGCACGGCGACCTTCAGGATGTGGATTTCGCCGATCTCATGGTCGACGACGAAGTGGAGTTCAACCTCGGTGTGAACGACAAGGGTCAACGGATCGCGTTGAACATCACCCGGGTCACCGTGGACGCCTGATCAAACAGGGTCGTTCGATCCGGGCAGCCTCAGGGTGAAGGTGCTGCCCGTGCCAGGCCCTTCGCTGGATGCCTGAAGGGCACCCCCATGCAACTCGGCCCAGTGTTTCGCCCTTGAAAGCGTTGCCCGCGCCTGTCCTGACCCATCGGTGCTTCGTGTGGAAAGCCAGGCGTAGCGCGTGAACAGTTCCTTCAGATCTGCATCGGATAGACCCTGCCCCTGGTCCTGCACGGTGATCATCACGCGTCCTCCATCCTGTAAGGCTGAGAGCTTGATGGTGCTCTTCGGATCCGAATAGCGCGAGGCATTGTTCAACAACGCACGCAGGAGTTCCAACAGCAGCTCGCGGTCGCCGGGAACATGAAGGTCACCGATCAATTCAACGGATAGGTGTTGTTCCCTGCGTTCCAGGCGCGCGGCTAGGTCCCTGGTAGCTTGACGGATCAGCTCGTTCAGGTCCAGGTCCTCGATGGTGATCTGCTGAACACCTCGCTCCACGCCAAGTTCGTCCATTAATTCCTCCAATGTCCTCAGGGCATGGAACACGTTTTTTTCCGCGAACGCGCTGAATTCCGCCCGTTCTTTCGCATCGATCTCCGTGGCGAGCATGCGCACCACCTCCAGGGTGCCGCCCAATTTGTTCTTCAGGTCGTGCGAGAAGCGGTGGAGCCGCTCACTGAGTTCGTTGGTCCCGGGTTGTTGGTCACCCGTCATGGTCACGAAGGAAACGTTCGAGCACGTCGCCCAATCCGTCGGTACTGATCGGTTTCGCCAGGTATTGGGCTCCCTTGAGTTCCTTGATCGCTGAGAGGATCTCCGGCTTGGCACTGGCTGTCAGGAACAGGATGGGTATCGGGTCCTTTTGATGGATCTCCTGGGCAAGTTCAAGACCGTTCTTCTCACCCTTGAGATAGATGTCCATGATGATCAGATCGGGGCGCTCGCCCTCCAATATCTCCTCGGCCTCCGCCGAACTGCGTGCCACACCGATCACCTCAAAGCCCATACGTTCGATCTGCAGCCGGTATCCGAAGGAGATGATCGATTCATCCTCGATGATCAGGACCTTTCTCATGGTGTGTTGTCTAAGTTACCGTTCCCCGCGTGAAGGTGTTTGTACTTCACTTCCTCGAAGGCCTCAGGGGTAAGTGCCTTTTCGACGTACCCGATCACTCCCGGAAGGGAACGTGCGCGCTCCATGTCGCAGGGACGGTTCGAGGAGGAGAACATGACTACGGAGGAACGGCCGTTCGGAAGTGAGCCCTGTTCGATACACTGCTCCATGAACTCGAACCCGGTCATTCCGGGCATGTTGATGTCCACGAAATACAGGTCAGGGGCTTCCTTCGCTTGTTCCAGATGATCAAGTGCCGCACGGGCGCTGGTGAAGCAGGTCAGTTTGCCTTTGTAGCCACTTCGTTGCAGGACCAGCTTGGTGACGAAGTTGCAATCCTCCTCATCGTCGATCAAGACGATGTGGTCCAGGCGGCGTTCCTGTGCTTCGGCCATTGAGCACATGCATACGCAGGACCCGTTGGGATGTTCCAAAAAAAGATCGAAGCGATCGAACCTCATCCGGCCAAAGGTGTACAGCAGCTCAGAACCACGGTCATGCAAGAACGGATCACAGCTTTCGCACGAGATGCCCGGCATTTCCAGATCGTTTTCCTCGGCGGTTTTCTCCTTTTCGGGATCCTGGCATTGGACTGGTCACGACGGGCCGAGGAGGTGGCGGTGATCCTGGGGACCACACTGGCCACCCAGTTCTTCTTCATTCGGCGGCTTGGTCTGGACATCCGCTCCTGGAAGAGCGCCGCCATCACGGGTTTGGGTCTATCGCTCCTGCTGCATGCCGGTAGCCTCGTCACGCTTGCCCTGGCTGCCTCGCTGGCCATTGCGAGCAAGTTCCTGATCCGCGATCGAGGCAAGCACATCTTCAATCCGGGGCTCTTTGGCATCGTACTGACCGTGCTGCTCACGGGCGACGCATGGATTAGTCCGGGTCAGTGGGGTACCGGCCCCATCCTGCTGTTCCTGATCGCAGGGGCCGGAAGCATGGTGTTGTTGCGCGTCGGGCGCATTGATACCGGGGTCGTCTTTTTAACGGTCTATATGGCGCTGGACCTGGTGCGCAGCATGCTTTATCTGGGCTGGGGCTTTGATGTGACCCTGCACCGCATGATGAACGGCTCCTTGTTGCTCTTCGCCTTTTTCATGATCACCGACCCCATGACCACACCCAATGCGCCTCGCGCCCGGGTCCTCTGGAGCGCGGCGATCGCCATGGTCGCCTTTGCGATGGGCACGTTCGCCTACGTCCATACGGCCCCGATCTGGGCACTGGCCTTGCTCTGCGCGCTCACGCCCTTCTTCGATCGTGCTTTCGGTGGCGCCCGGTTTTCGTGGCTGGCACCAGCGCCGTTCCACGATCGTGCGCCCACATTGAACGTCGAACCAACACTTCAGGAAAGATGAACATCAACCTTCAATTCGCTTCGCTGGCCTTGCTGGCGGCCAATTCGGCATCAGCCTTCTGCGGCTTCTATGTGGCCAAAGCCGATGCCACCTTGTTCAACGACCGCTCCGAGGTCATCCTCGTGCGCGATGGTCGCCGGACCATCATCACCATGAGCAACGACTTCCAAGGCGACGTCAAGGATTTCGCCATGGTGGTGCCGGTGCCGACCGTGCTGGACCGGAACGATATCCGGATCGTGGAACGCCGCGTATTCGATGTGCTGGACAGCTATAGTTCCCCGCGACTGGTGGAATACTACGATGGCAACCCCTGCATTCAATGGGAGTACGCCGAGGAGCTGGATGTGATGCGCGTGCCGATGGCTGCTGAAGCCATGGCGGACAAAGCAAGCACGCGCGCACGCAGGGAATACGGGGTCACCATTGAGGCCCGATACACCGTGGGAGAGTATGATGTACTGATCCTGAGCGCCCAGGAAAGCAACGGCCTCAAACGCTGGTTGCTCGACAACGACTATCAGATCCCGTCGACCGCACACGAAGTGCTTGATCCATACATCAAAAGCGGGTTGAAATTCTTCGTGGTCAAGATCGACCTGGAGCGCATGCAGGCCCAAGGCTTTGAATTCCTTCGACCGATACAGGTACGTTTCGAGAGCGAGAAGTTCATGCTGCCCATCCGGCTCGGCATGGCCAACAGCAAGGGTACCCAGGACATGATCGTGTATGCCTTCACCCGTGAAGGGCGCGTGGATGCGGTGAACTACCGCACCGTGCGCATGCCGACCGACCGAAAGGTGCCGCTGTTCGTGAAGGAGCGATTCGGCGAGTTCTACAAGGACCTCTTCAAGCGCAAGTGGAAGCAGGAGGGGCGCAACGCCGTGACCTTGGAATACGCGTGGAACGTGACCCCGAGCTGGAACGGGATGAAGTGCGATCCCTGTGTCGGACCGCCACCCATGCCACAGGAGTTCGTGGACGCCGGTGTTGATTGGGCTGGGAATTGGAACGGGGGCGGACAGGTCTTCTTCACCCGCCTTCATGTGCGCTACTCGCGCGAAAAATTCCCTCAGGACCTCTTCTTCCAGGTGACCCCGAACACCGAGCACTACCAAGCCCGGTATGTGCTGACACATCCGGCTCAAGGCGACCTGAGCTGCGAGGCCGGACAGGACTACCTGGAGGAACTGTACTACCGCCGGGCGATGGAGCTCGATGAGCTGCATGCACTTGCAGGCTGGGATATCTCTCAGCATGCTGGCTACCTCGCTGATGTTCGCAGGAAATTGGTCCCGGAGCGCCGCAATGCCTTGGAGCCGACCGGTCTGCCATTCGATCAGGATGGGGGGAAGGGCGGTCCTGGATCGGGAACCATGCTTCTACTGGGGATCTTCTCCCTCATCGCTGTGGGGGCGTATTTCTTGCCACGATCCCTGACCGGGAGGCATACGGCCTGAGGCGTTCGCCACCGCATGGAAAGAGGAGGTCCATCAAGGCCTCCTTTTTCGTTCACACCCTCAGCGAGCGGTCCAGGTGCGCGATCCCATCCGCATCACCCAGAACGTAAAGCACATCATCGGGTTGGATGCGCGTGGAAGGTTCGAGCTGGGTAAGCACACGCTGGCCGCGCTTGATGGCCAATACGCTGACCCCGAAGCGGCCTTTGATGTCGGATGCCCCCAGTTCCTTACCAACGAGTTCGTTGCTTCGGAAACGTACTGGAAGCGCCGCAAGCTCCTGATCGGAAGCATGCAGGGTGATCTTGTCCACCAGGCCCGGTTTGCCCATGTTCCGAAGCGCCTGGTAGTGCGTCCCACGCACTTTGTTCACCAGATCCTCCAACTCGTTCTCGGGCACCAGATAATGGCGCAAGGCGCGGGCGAAGATCTCGATCGATGTCTCGAATTCCTCAGGGACCACGTCATTGGCCCCTTGCCGGATCAAGTCCTCGATGTCACGCACATGCTTGGTGCGCACGATCACGTACGGAGCATCGCTCAGACGTCGGATGTGGGTCACCGTTTCCAATGTGGCTCGTGGATCGCTGATCGCCACCACGATCACCCGGGCCCGCGTGACACCGGCTTCGCTGAGCACCTGTTCATTGCACGAATCCCCGGTCACGACCGCATGCCCCAAGCGTCTGGCCTCGGTGGCCTGGGCATTGTCCTGCTCGATCACCACATGCCGGATCCCCGCCAGGTCCGCGGTATGCGCCACATTGCGTCCGTTCAACCCGAAACCGATGATGACCAGGTGGTCCTTCATTTCCTGAAGACCTGCCCGCGCCGCCTCGCGCATCTTGGACAGCGTATCCAGGCGTTCCCGCACCTTCGTCGGGATCAAAGAACGGATCAGCAACTTCACGATCTTCTCGGATCCGTTCACCACGAAGGGGGTCAAGGCCATGGTCGTGATGCTCACTGAAAGGAACAGCTGATAAAGCTCATCGCCAAGGAGGCCGTTCTCGATCCCCGTGGCGCTCAGGATGAACGCGAATTCACCGACCTGCGCGATCGCGAAGCCGGTGATCAGTGAAGTGCGCAGGGGGTAACGCAGCACCATCGCAGCGACCGCGGCGACGAAGGCCTTCGCCAGGATGGTGCCGATGGTGAGCAGGACGATGGCGATCAGGTGATGCCACAGGTAGGAAAGGTCCAGCAGCATGCCGATGGACACGAAAAAGAAACTGATGAACACCTCGTGAAAGGGCAGCACATTGCCGGTCGCCTGGAAACGGTGCTCGCTCTCGCTGATGATCAGCCCGGCGAAAAAGGCACCCAGCGCCAAGGACAAGCCGATCGAAGAGGTGAGCCAGGCTGTGGAGAAGCAGATCACCACGATGCTGGCGATGAACAGTTCACGACTGCGTGTGCGTACGACGATGTCCAGCACCCAGGGCACCACGTATCGCGCCAGCACATACACCAGGATCAGAAGGATGATCATTTTACCTGCCAGCGCGAACAGGTCCCCGGCCATGTCATCGGACCGCCCGGCCAGCATGGGGGTGACCAGGATCATGGGCACCACGATCACGTCCTGGAAGATGAGCATGGCGGAAATGACCCGGCCATGGGGTGCGCCGATGGAGCCTTTGTCCTGCAAGAGCTTCAACACGATGGCGGTACTGCTCAGTGAGAACAGGAAACCCAGGAAGATGGCCGAGGGCCAATCGATACCCCATAGTCGGGCGAAAAGGGCCGTGGCTGCGGTGGTGCCCACCACCTGAACGCCGCCGCCCACGAACACCACGGCACCCAAGGTCGCCAGGCTCTTCAGCGAGAACTCGATCCCGATGACGAACAGCAGGAAGATGACCCCCACTTCTGCCAACAGCTCCACCTCATGGCTGGCCGGCACCAGGCCGAATCCATGGGGGCCGAAGATGGCGCCCGTGGCCAGGAAGCCCAGGATCGTGGGCATCTTGAACCGGCGCAGCAACAAGGAAAGACCGACCGCAAGGGCCAGGATCAGGACGATCTCCTTGAGCAGGGGGATCTGCATGCGGCGAAGGTATCCTTCCCTGATCGGGATGCCGCTCTGCTAGGACAGCTCGCTCGGCCTTATTCCCCAGCCACCTGAACGCGGGCCACACCAAGCATGGTCCCGTCATCGACAGCGCGTACGGTGTAAGAGCCGGAGGGAAGGCCCTGTCCGTCCAAGGACCAGCCGTCCTGGTACCTGACCGCAGTTTGGATGCGCGCGATCCGTCCCAAGTAGTCCGACCATTCGACCCGGTCAGGGATACCCTGCTCGATCACCAGGCAGCCTTGATCGCTCATGGGCATCGGGTAGGCTTTGGCCTGAGGGACCGAAGAAAGCTCAGGAACGCTTACGAAATTGTAGCGCGGCCAGAAGACCCAAGGCCACCAACGCCATATACCCCAAGGCTGTTGCATGTCCATGGCATCGATGTCAACGGTACATCCAGGTCCTGAGACATCCGGATAGAGAATGGCCTGGATGTGATCGAGCGAAGGCGACACGACAGGTACATCGTAGTAGTAGTACAGGATGCCATTCGGAGCCAATTGCAGGATGGGTCGAAAGCCCAATTGTCCGTTGGGTCCAACATCCAGACGCAATTCGGAGGCCGAGATCAGGGCTGTATCACTCGTGCTGATATCCAATTGATACAAGCTGCCGTCGCTGTCGTTATTGTCCGAGATGTACAGGAGATCCGCCTCGGGAGCGAACTCAAAGGAGGCCAGGCTGTCGCGCCAGTGGTAGGTGAATGCATGGGTCAGTTGAGCAGTGTTCCGGTCCAGGTCGTAGACCGAGATGCGCTCTTCGTTCTCTGGGTGGATCATCGCGATGCGATGCGAGGATGCCGACGTTTTGATCCAACCCGGTGCGCACCAACCAGCGATCACCGGACCAGCGGTCTCTGAGATAGGCGTAGTCTCCAATCCGTTCAAGGCGGTCACATGGAACATCACGAAACGATCGGTCCCGTTCTCATGCCCGATGAGCGTATGTCGCGTGCCTTCCGTGTTCGTGAATGCCGTAACCCCGCTCAATACAACCCAAAGCGGAATGAGGCGTTGACCGGGAACGATGCCTCCCAAGCCTCCGTTCAGCGTCCTGTCAAAGACTGAATAGAAGAGGGAGTCGTAATTGCTCGTGAAGATGTAGTACAGGTCCGAGTTCCCGGGGTGGGGTAGCGCCGCCGAGCACAAGCTGGTAGGCAGTAAACCACTCGGTAGCAGGTTGCCTTGCCCGTCCAGGATCTTTTCGAAGTCCACAGTGAAAAGCAGTTCTCCCGTATACGGGTCGCACATGGAAAGCTGGGCATTGCCGGAAAGTGTGGGTTGGCTCATGGGGTCGAGGACCGGAGGGTTCACACCATCGAACGCGATGAGCAGCGAGTCGTTGAAACGCCAGGTATCGAAGTAACGGGTGGCACCGAGCTGCGCCATCACGGCCAGGTGGAGCGAACCCAATAGGATCAAAAGGACGGTCCGGATCATAAGTTGAAGATACTTCACTTTTGTCCTTCCTGCCGCTCCTTCCAGTTCACATAGTTGGCCGTGATAGGCGGCCTATCCTTAGGTACCTCGCGTAAGGGTTCCACTTCCTTCAACGTCGCATGCAGTTCGGCCGGGAGCTGTTGATACAAGCGCGTGCCTTCCGACTTCCAGGCAAGCATCTCATCGCTGACGGTCTTCACCGCCTTAGCCGGGTTGCCGACGATCACCTGGCGAGGTTCCCATACCGAATCGGCCGATAGAAAGGCCAGCGCGCCAACGATGCAACCTTCGCCCAGCACCACATTGTCCATCAGCACGGCGTTCATGCCCACCAGGCAGTTTCGCCCCACGTGTGCGCCATGGATGATCGCGCCGTGACCGATGTGGGCGTCGGGCTCCAGCCTGACCGTCACACCCGGGAACATGTGGATGGTGCAGTTCTCCTGCACG
>JAGQVN010000203.1 GCA_020437905.1 Flavobacteriales bacterium | reverse complement strand
GTTCGCTGCCAGGCCGGAGGCGTCCACATCCAACAAGGCACTTCCGTCCGGAAGCGCGCCGGTCACATTGATGCCGATGTTCTGAGGAAATGCGCCCATTGCGATCAGGGCGGTGAACAGAGAGGCCAAAATACGCAAGCTCATGACCACTGGATTTAGAGTAATGACGCACGACCCCGGGGATAGGTGGCCGCAGGTATCTGAAAGATAGCCACTGAAAGCGCATTTTCGAACTTTGATCGCATCTTGTGCGAATGGAAATGGACCAAGCTTTCATCAGCGCGTTGCACGATGGTCTGGGCTTGGATGAGGTCTTCGTTGATGAAGGTACCCGCTCCACCTATGGCCACGATGAAACGGAAGACCTTTCCTTTCCACCGGATGTGGTGGTGCGCCCCCGTAGCGCGGAAGCTGTGCAACGGGTCATGCGCTTGTGCCATGAATACCGTATTCCGGTCACACCGATCGGTGGTCGCACAGGGCTGAGCGGAGGTGCCTTGTGTGTGCACGGAGGAGTGGGACTGGCCCTGGACCGGATGGATCGCATCCTGGAGATCGATGAGAAGAATCTCCAGGTCACCGTGGAACCCGGTGTGATCACGCAGGTGCTGCAGGAAGCCGTGGCGGCCAAGGGCTTGTATTACCCACCCGATCCCAGCAGCAGAGGCTCGTGTACCATAGGCGGCAACCTCGCAGAGAACGCTGGTGGTCCCAGGGCCTTGAAGTATGGCGTAACGCGCGACTTTGTGTTGAACCTGCAGGTCGTGCTGCCTTCCGGGGACATGATCTGGACGGGCGCGAACACATTGAAGAACAGTACGGGTTACGACCTGACCAGGCTTCTCGTTGGTAGCGAGGGCACGCTGGGAGTGATCACCAAAGCGGTGCTTCGCTTGATCCCCTTACCCCAATTGGACCGTTTGATGCTCGTGCCTTTCAGCGATGCCAGGCGGGCCTGTGAGGCGGTCAGTGCGGTGTTCAGGAGCGGAGTAACGCCGAGCGCTTTGGAGTTCATGGAACGGGATGCCATCGATTGGACCCTGCGGTTCATTGGTCAGGTTCAGGTGCCGGTGGGCGATGACGTTAAGGCACACCTGCTGGTGGAGGTCGATGGGAACGATGAGGGCGCCGTGATGCAAGATTGCGAAGTGATCCTTCGGGTGATGGATGAACATGGTGCGGGAGAGGTCCTCTTTGCTGAGAATGCTTCGGAGAAGGATGCCCTTTGGCTGCTGCGCCGGAAAGTGGGGGAAGCGGTGAAGAGCCGGTCCATCTACAAGGAGGAGGACACGGTGGTACCCCGTTACCGACTACCGGACCTGCTTGAAGGTGTGAAGACCATCGGCGCGCGGTACGGTTTCCAGAGCGTCTGCTACGGCCATGCCGGCGATGGGAACCTGCATGTGAACATCGTCAAGGGTGAGCTTTCCGATCATGCCTGGGAGCACGAACTGCCCAAGGCGATCCGTGAGATCTTCCAGCTAACCGTTGGATTGGGGGGGACCCTGAGCGGGGAACATGGCATCGGTTCCGTGCAACGTGCATACATGGACATTGCGTTCGACGCCGTACAGTTGGACCTGATGCGCCGGATCCGAAAGGCCTTCGATCCATACGGGATCATGAACCCGGGCAAGGTCCTTCCGGAGTAGGTCCAAGGTCATCAGGGATCCCGCTTGTTGCCCTCCCGGTCCCAACGGGTCCAGCCACCGATCAGGCGACCGTTGCGAAAGCTTCCTTCAGAGGCTTTACCACCATTGCCATAATAGCTCGTCCAAGTCCCGGTGCGTTTCCCCTGCGTATACCAACCTTCCACGTAGGAGCCACGGACCAAGGTGTCCTCCCTGCGCCAGCGTTTGAACGGCCCATCGAGGGAACCCAGTTCGTACCGCGCCTTGAGGACCGGCCTTCCTGAACCATCGTGCTCCTCCACGTCACCATGCAGGACGCCATTGGAGTAGTTCACAGAACGGATCAACGTGCCGTTCCTGTGCCATAGCCGCTGAACACCGTGCAACG
>JAGQVN010000202.1 GCA_020437905.1 Flavobacteriales bacterium | reverse complement strand
GAACATTCCTGAGGAGGAGCGCGTGGGAGGGCACGGGATGAACGTGGAAATGACCCTGTTCAACGAGCTGCCGGGTATCGATTTCAGTGTACTGGACAAACCGATCGGCAAGGCCAAGTTCGATCCAGCCAACAACGAGGTGACCTGGGACCTGGAATACACGAACGGTATCCGGAACGAGATCGCCCGGTTGATGAAGGAATGGGAGGACAAGCAGAAGCGTGCCGCGAATGCGGATGAGGAATTTGCCAAACTGATGTCCCAAGGTGATGCGGCCATGGGAGCTGCTGATTTTGCCAAGGCGGTGGAATCCTTTACGGGGGCCTTGGGCATCAAGCCCAATGAACCTGTGGCCACGGCCAAGCTGAGCGATGCCAAGATGAGGCTCGACGAACAGCTGAACAACAAGAAACGGGACGAGGATTATGCCGCGCTGATCAAGGAGGCGGATAACCTGTTCGGTAAGAAGAGCTACGAGGAGGCCGTGGGAAAATACAGGGCGGCCACACAGGTGAAAGAAAGCGAGGCCTATCCGAAGGACAAGATCAAGGAGATCGAGACCCTTTTGGCCGAATTGGCCAAGAAGGAGGAGGAGGAGCGGAAAGCCAGGGAGCTGCAGGAGAAGTACGACGCTGCTGTAAAGGCCGGGGATGCCGCGTTCAAAGCGGAGAAATACGAGGAGGCACGGACCAGCTTCACGGAGGCCACTGGATTAAAACCGGAAGAGGCATACCCCAAGGAGAAATTGACAGCGATCGCGGCGGCTCTCGAGGCCCTCGCCAAGAAGGCCGAGGAGGAACGTCTGCAGCGTGAGCTTGATGCGAAGTACCAGGCTGCTATCACCGCAGCGGATGCGGCATTCAATGCCGGAAATTACGATGCAGCGAAACCCAAGTACTCGGAAGCCTTCACGCTGAAGCCGGATGAGAAGTATCCCAAAGAGCGTCTTGCGGAGATCGAAAAGCGGTTGGAAGAATTAGCCAGGAAGGCCGAAGAGGAGCGCAAGGCCAGAGAGCTGCAGGAAGCGTATGATGCAGCGATCCGCAAAGGTGATGATGGCTTCACCGCCAAGGACTTCGATGCTGCACGGGCCGGCTATAACGAGGCACTTGGTCTGAAGCCGGACGAAAAGTATCCGAAGGAGGGCCTTCAAGCCATTGATGCAGCCTTGGAGGAAATGGCAAGAAAGGCCGAGGAAGAACGACTGCGGAAGGAGTTGGAGGAAAAGTACAAGGGATTGCTCGCCAAGGCGGATGCTGCGTTCAATGCCGAGGATTTCGAGGAGGCCAGGAACGGTTACAATGAGGCGCTCGGGATAAAACCGGAGGAGAAATATCCCAAGGACCGCCTGAAGGCCATCGATGAACGGTTGGCCGAGATCGCTCGGCTGGAAGAGGAGGAGCGCCAGCGGAAGGAGCTCGAGGAGCGTTACACGGCAGCACTGAAGGTGGCTGATGACCTGTTCAATGGGTCAGCGTACGAGGAAGCCAAAGTGAAATACGGCGATGCTTCCGCCATCAAGCCCGACGAGCGATACCCCAAGGACCGCATGGTGGAGATCAATGCCATCCTCGCCGAGCTGGCAAGAAAAGCCGAGGAGGAGCGAAAGCGTCTGGAACTGGAAGCCCGATACAACGAACTCATCACCTCAGCGGACCAGGCCTTTGAAAAGGAGGAATTCTCCGCTGCGCTCAACGATTACAAGGATGCGTTGCAGCTGAAGCCGCAGGAGACCCATCCCAAGGAGCGGATCGCTGCCATCGAAGCGAAGCTGGATGCAGCAGCCCGGGAAGCGGCGGAGAAGGAACGCCTGGAACGGGAGGCGCGTGAACGGGACCAACGCTATGCGGAGCTGATCGCCAAAGCGGATCAGGCCTTCCAAGGACAGGACCTGCAGCAGGCTCGGAGCTTCTATTCGGATGCATCGTCGGTGAAACCGGAGGAACGCTATCCGAAGGACCGCATGGCGGAGATCGACGGGCTGCTGGCCGATCGTGCGGCAGCAGACGAAGCCGCGCGTCTGGCGGCCGAGGCGGAAGCTGCAGAGAAGGCGCGTTTGGAAGCGGAGCGACGCAGGGCCGCCAATGAAGCTGCGGCAGCGGACAAGGAGTATCGGGAACTGCTCGCAGCAGCTGACCTGGCGTTCGATCAGGATGCTTTTGATCAAGCCAGGGAAGGCTATACCCAAGCCTTGGCCATGCGGCCTGAAGACCCTTATCCGAAGGAACGCCTGAACGCCATTGAAGCGGAACTGGCCCGGCGGCAGCAAGCCATGGCCGATGCAGAGCGGTTGGCTGCGGAACGCCGATCGGCAGAGGAGGAACGGTTGCGGCGTGAAGCGGCCGATCGGGATGCGAAGTTGCGTGAGGATGAAGCCGAGCGTCGGCGCCTGGAGGAGTTGAAGGCCTTGGAGGAGCGCTATCGGGTGATCATCGCGGATGCGGACCTGGCGTTCACAGAGGAGGCCTACATGGAGTCGCGTGGCTTGTATGCGCAGGCCTTGGACATCAAACCGGAGGAGTCCTATCCGGCGTCGCGGATCGAGCAGATCGATAAGCTGTTGGAGGAGCTTGAACGCAAACGCAAAGCCGAGGAATTGGCCAGCAAACCAAAGGAGGAACCGCCACCACCTCCCAAGAAGACCTCAACCACCATCGACATCCGAAAGGAACAGGAGGCTGAGCAGTTCATGCGCGACGCACGCCTCCGCGAGGAAGCGGAGAAATACGAGCGCATCAAGAAATTGAAGCGGGATGTCAGCGAGCAGGAGGTGGAGTTCGCGGAAAGCTCCGGTGAGCGACGCGGGCAGGCCCTGGACAACAAGCAGCGCCTTAAAGAGGCCGATGCTTCGCTTTATCAAGGAAGCGAGGCCATGCGCTTGCGCAATGCGGCTGAACTGGAGGCCTATCGGCGCTCGCTCCAGCAGCTCGAAGCTGAGCGCCAGGAACGCGCATCGCAGACACGGGATGCGGCTGCGAACGAGGTCAATGATGCCCAGCAGGAATTGGCCGACCAGCGGCAGCAGATGGATGCACGCCATGAGGCACGCGTTCGCGGTTCGCTGAAAGAGCAGGAGGCCGTTCGTGAGAAGCTCGCAGAGGATATGCGCCATGGACGCGATCGCAACGATCAGGCCCGGGAGGAGGTCCTTGCCATGGCCGATGCGCAGCGTGCCATGCAGGAACGGGGCTCCCAATTGGCCGAGGAGAACCGGTCGCGGATCGCGGATGCCAAGGAGCTCAACTCGAAGCGGGAATCGCTGCTCATGGAGAAGGCCGCCGATCAGCGGCTTTCGGAGCGTGAACGCTTGCAGGATACACCGCTGAACAAGCAGAAGGATTTCGCGGATTACAACCGTTCCAAGCTTGCACAGGAGTATCCGCCGGGGGTGACCGAGGAAAGCTACACCGAAGGGAACAAGGTCATCATCCGAAGGGTCGTGGTCAGCGGGAACAAGGCCGATGAGTACAGCAAGGTCATCGCCAAGTGGGGGACCTTCTACTTCCGGAACGGTCAGAGCATCAGCGAGACGATCTGGACCAGCGAAACGGAGGGCGAATGATCCCTATCACTTCACCGCCTTCTCCCGGCGTCGCATGATCAGGTCCTTGATCTGTTCCGGTGCCAGCTGCTTCCCGATGATCCGACGTTCCCCGTCCAATAGGAAGAACTTCGGCGTGCTGAAGACGTCGTAGGTCTCGGAGTAGTTCAGGCTCTTGAGGGTGGTGTACTTCGGTATGAACTGAAGCGGGTCTGCCTTGGCCTGCTCGAACACGTTCACGGTGAGACCCACGTTCACCCAGTCCAATCCGTGCTCCACAATGAACTTCTTCCAGTCCTTGAACAAGGCGTTGTCCGTCGCTTTGGCGACCGAATAGACCTCCAGGTCCAGGTCCTTCAGATGCTCCTGATAGTATTCATGCACCTTGGGGATCTCCTTCTTGCAGTGCCCGCAGTGGGGGTCCCAGAAGGCGAGCAGCACATACTCGTTCGGCAGGCTATGCATACCGATCCAATTCGTCTCGGTCGTATCCGTAAGGATCAGGTCCTCGGACATGGCTCCGATCACCAACGGGGCCATCTTCCGAGCGCGTTCGCACAGCTTGTCCAGCTTTTCCTCTGAGAGCCAGAATGCACGACTGTCCTCTCCCGGAGCAGGGCAGTAGTAGGTCAGGGCCATATGCACGAACACCGCATCCATGCCCATGATATCACTGGTCTCGTACTTGTAGGTGATGTTATGCACGGCGAACTTGAACAGTTCCCGGTTCCCTTCCATGCGACCGATGAGGTCATCGGCCAGGGCACTGATCGTATCGGGCACCTGTGGCACGACGCGACCGATGTACTCATCGAACTTGTTCTGGAACACCGGTGTGTACAGGATGCGCTCATCGGTCAGGTCGACGTGGTCCCAATAATGTGCGCGGAATCGATAATAGTTCGCCGAGCTATCCAAGGAGCCATCGACTTTCTTCACCTGATCCAAGGGAACGGGCATGCTCATCCGGACGATCATGGCCAGAAAGCTGTCCGGCGATCCGTCCACGATGCCCTGCTGGTATGCGGTCACCTCCTTGTCCAGCTCCTTCAACCGGTCATCGATCGAAGCGATCTCGCCAGCAAGCTCGGTCGCCTCCCGTTGGGCTTTCAATTCGTCGCCAAGGGCTTTGCGGTCGTTCAAGAAGCGGATGTATGCGAAGAAGTCGCTGTTCTCCTTGGATTCCTTCACCAGCATGGCCCCCATGAGGTCATCCACCTTGGTCTCCATCCGGACCCGGGGTTCGTTCACGATGAACTCGAAGTACTTCGGTCCGGGGACCACTACGGCATATACACCGGATCGGTATCCCTTCTTCCGGTCGAACGTGACCTGGCCCTTCGCGTCAGCCACGGCGGTATCCGCATAGAACAGCTTGTTCCCGTAATAGTTGGCCAGGTATACGGTGTCCCCGGCAGTCCCGGCGATCTTGAAGTGCAGGGTCCGCTCGTTCTGAGCCACGGAGAGCAAGGGGCCTGGAACGAATGCGAGCAGCAGGATCAGTGTGATGCTTCTGTTCATGGCGGCAAAAGTAGGATCGGACGAAGGCATGTCGCGGCTTGACAGCAAACATCGGACCGCAGAGCGATGGGGCGCAAGGCAACTACCAGTCTCCCGCTTCGTCTTATCAACGACTATCTTTGCGATACAAGAGCGAAACCATGATGAAAAGCATTCTCACCGCAGCCTTGGTCATCGGCTGCCTCTCAGCATCCGCCCAAGGCCGGGACGTGGTCGTTACGGATACCCCGGAGATGTTGGAAAAGGCGAAGGCCCGCACGGCCATGGTGGATGATGCGGTCGGCCTATCTGCCGAGCAGCAGGGACAGGTCTTGGAGGTCTACATGGAGGTGGAGCGCTATCACAATGCGTTGATGCAGCGCTTCGACGGTCAGCCAAAGGAGGATATGGAGGCCGATATGAAGACCCAATACGAGAACATGGACCGCCAAGTGGAGCAAGGCTTGGTGAGGATCCTTCGTCCCGAGCAATACGATAAATGGATGCAGGGCGCTTCCGAGTAAAGCCTTTCAGACGGACAGTTGCAGAACGGCCGCATGGTGCGGCCGTTCCCATTACGGGTCGACCACGGCGGTCTTGAACTCACTCGTGGTGTGGAACACGATGGAGGGGTTCTCCCGCTCCTCGAGCTCCAGCATGTACGATGAAGGAGCCATGAACACCGGATTGCCATCCTTGTCCTCGGCGATCTGTCGCTGCTTGATCCGACAGAATTCCTCCAGGGCCTGTTCGTCGTCACTGGTCAACCAACAGGCCTTGTAGGCGTTCACCTGCCGGAACTCGCATCTGGCACCGTACTCGTGCTCGAGCCGATAGCGAATGACCTCGAACTGGAGTTCTCCGACCGTGCCCACGATCTTCTTGTTGCCGGGTTGCTGGGTGAACAATTGAGCAACCCCCTCCTCGGTGAGCTGCCGGATGCCTTTGTCCAGCTGCTTTGCTTTCATCGGGTCCATGTTCACCAATTCCCGGAACAGTTCCGGTGAAAAGGAGGGGATCCCCCTGAACTGGAAATCCCTGCCCTCGGTCAAGGTATCGCCGATCTTGAAGTTGCCGGTATCGAAAAGGCCGATCACATCACCGGGCCAGGCCTCATCCACCACGGACTTTGCTGCTGCCAGGAACGCCGTGGGATTGCTGAACTTGATCTGCTTGCCAGTACGCACATGGTGGTAGAACCTGTTCCGCTCGAATCGGCCCGAACAGATCCGAAGGAAGGCCAGGCGGTCACGATGGTTCGGGTCAAGGTTCGCATGGATCTTGAACACGAAGCCACTCATCTCGGGGTCCTCCGGACGGACCTCTCCCGCATCCGTGGGACGCGGTCGTGGTGGCGGGGCGATCTGCACAAAGGTGTCCAGCACCTCCTTGACCCCGAAGTTGTTCACCGCACTGCCGAAGAACACGGGCGCGACCTCCCCACGCAGGTATTCCTCATGATCAAGCGCACCATAAACCCCTTGTACGAGGTCGACTTCCTCACGCAGCGTATTCGCCGGGTCCATACCCAACGTATCATCCACCAGCGGGTCCTTCAGGTCCGATACCGTGATCGCATCACGTTCGACCTTGGTCTTGGACGGTGCAAAAAGCCGCAAGCTGCTGCGATGCAGGTCATAAACGCCTTTGAACGTGGCACCGACACCTATGGGCCAGGTCATCGGGCGGACGTTCAGGTCCAGCTTATCCTCCAGCTCATCGAGCAGTGAATAGGGATCCTGGCCTTCCAGGTCCATCTTGTTGATGAACACGATGACCGGGGTGTTCCGCATGCGACACACACCCATCAGTTTCTCGGTCTGTTCCTCCACACCCTTTACGCAATCGATCACGAGGACCACGCTGTCCACAGCCGTGAGCGTGCGGTAGGTGTCTTCCGCGAAATCCTTGTGACCGGGGGTGTCGAGGAGGTTGATGAGCTTGCCCCCATAGCCGAACGTCATGACCGAAGTGCTCACCGAGATCCCACGCTGCCGTTCGATCTCCATGAAGTCGCTGGTGGCACCTTTCCGGATCTTGTTGCTCTTGACAGCCCCGGCCGTTTGAATGGCTCCACCATAGAGCAGCAGTTTCTCCGTGAGCGTGGTCTTACCCGCGTCGGGGTGGCTGATCACAGCGAAGGTGCGTCGTTTGGCGATCTCCTCTTTCAGCGACATGGCCGGCAAAAGTAGCTCGCCTTCCCAAGCTTGTTGACCATTCGTGGACCCGAAGGCGAGCCCCATGCGGTAGTTTTGGGACCCTTTGAACAAACCGTGGAGATGATGAGGAACCTAATTCTGACAGGCGCATGGGGATTTGCAGGCCTGGCCTTGGCCCAGAACCCCGTTCAATTACAGACGGTGCACTGGGCTTCCGGCCTCCCGGGTGTGGTGGACCTGGTGAATGCGGGTGACGACCGCTTGTTCGCGGTCCAACAGCAGGGCATCATTCGGATCATTTCGGACAGCAACACGGTCGTTGCGACGCCGTTCCTGGATATCCAAGGCCAGGTGAACGACACGTTCAACGAGCAGGGGCTGCTGGGCCTTGCATTCGACCCGGACCATGCCAACAATGGCTATTTCTATGTGCACTACACGGCCGGGGCAGGCAATGGCACCACGCGGGTGTCGCGGTTCGCGCTCACCGGGGATCCCAACATGGCGGACCCCGCGAGCGAAGTGGTGCTGTATGAATGGCCGCAACCCTTCTCGAACCATAATGGAGGTGACTTGGATTTCGGTCCGGATGGGAACCTGTACATCGCCCTGGGTGATGGGGGAGATGCCAATGATCCGCAGAACAACTCGCAGGACCTGAGCGATCCGCTTGGTGATATCCTGCGCATCCATCCGGAGGATAACGGTACGTATACGATCCCGTCGGACAATCCTTGGGTGGGGGTGCAGGGAGACACCCTTCCGGAGATCTGGGCCAGCGGACTGCGCAACCCGTGGCGGATCGGTTTCGACCGCTTGACAGGGGATCTTTGGATCGGTGATGTGGGGCAGAACGCCTACGAAGAGATCGACTTCTGGCCGGCAGGGGACAATTCAGGACCGAACTTCGGTTGGCGTTGTTATGAGGCGAACGATCCGAACATTCTTTCGGGATGCCTGCCCGCCTCGGCGTATGTATTCCCTGTTACCGAACACGATAATGTGGCGATCGGAGGGGACTGGTGCTCCAGTGTCGGAGGTCGGGTCTATCGTGGGGCCGAGTTCCCGAGGTTGAGCGGACGCTATATCTACACGGATTATTGTGCGGGGGACCTGTGGATGCTCTCGCCGGACGGTAATGGCGGATGGATCGATGAGGTCGGCCTGAACACATCCACCTTCGGTTCCGCCGTGATTGGCGATGGGGCTGATGGTTCCTTGTTCCTGGGGAACGAAAGCAACGGCACGGTGCGCAAGATCGTGGACAGGTGCCCGATGCCTGCACCGACCATCTCCGTGAGCGATACCGTGCTGAGCAGCACCATGGCGAACGGCTATCAGTGGTACCTGAACGGGGCGCCGATCGCGGGTGCAACCTCCCAGACCTATACACCTATGGTGAACGGGGACTACCACGTGGTAGGCACCTTCGCCAACAGCTGTGTGCTGAGCTCGGATACGCTCACGCTCCTGAGCGTTTCGATCAGCGAGCAGGCGACGAACGGCTTCGCGCTCTTCCCTGTCCCTGCGAACGACATCCTGTATGTGCAGGCCGGTGATGTCATTCCCACAGGAGGAATGGTTTTGGTCATGGACGCTATGGGCCGGGTAGCGGCTAGCGGACCATGGGGAGGGGGAACACAGGTCGCCTTGCGCACGACGGACCTGGCTCCCGGTACGTACCAGGTCCTTTCCCGCGCATCGGACGGGACCATTATCCGGTGCGGGTCCACGGTGATCCGGCACTGATCGGATCGGGCCATGAAAAAAGCCTCCGAGCGATCGGAGGCTTTTTTCATGGGTTCTGTTCAGACCTATTCAACGATCAACCGCTCCACGAGCGGTGCACCGTCCATCGTCGCCACCAGGGAAAAGACCCCGGGTGCGATCCCTTGCGGCAGGTCCACCAGCAGGTTCATCGATCCTTCGCTTACGGCGATCACCCGGCCCATCAGCTTGCGACCAGAAATATCGAACAGGTCCAGTTCGAGGGTGGACACGGCCTCTGGAACCGTGAGATCCATCCAGACCTGATCGTTCCTGGTGGGGTTCGGGTATACGCGCAGTTCCTGGGCGGGCTTGATCGCATTGCGCTGGGCCAGGGTGGCTGGCGGAACGGAGATGAAGACCTTGCAGCTATCCCCCCAGTCACACCAGGTGGAGCCATTATCGAAACTGGCCCTGACAAGGACGTCGTAGTTCTTGCCATCCTCCAGCGGCAGGGTGTTCCAGTTCAGGATCCTTGCCGGGTTGGTGCTGGCGATGTTCCTCACGAACCCTTCCGCGAAGATCCGGAAGCTGAACTGGTAACGGTTCGCACCCTGTACGGGGTAGGCATAGACCTTGTCCGAACCGCCGAACTGCAGGTTCAGATCACAGGAATAGTTCGTCTGGTTCGGGTTGTCGATCAATTTGGTGGTGGGGCAGGCCGGCAGGGTGGAAGGCATCAGGAAGCGGCTTGCAGGTCCGAATTCACTGTAGGAGCCGTTCACGCGGCTGCGCACGCGCACGTTCAATAGCCGATCGAACGGCACAGGCAGGGTGACCATGCTGCTGATCCGAAGATGGCAGGCCCGTGTCGCACTGGGTGGTCCGAAGCCACCTGAGGTAGCATGTGAGCGGAAGATCCGTCTCGCGTAACCGCCTTCAGCATCCATGAATTGGAACTGGTAGCCATCATCGGTCTGGTCTCCGACACCCCATTCGGCGCTAACTGCCGGGTTCTCCGAGGCCACGATGAATTCGCTCGGCGACCAATCAAGCCGGTCCTGGTCGTTGAAAATGAGCTCGTCATCGCCGATGGGTACACAGAAGGAGAAGTCGGCCTGACCCGTGTTGAAGTAGGAGCCATCGCCATCCAGGATCCGATCACCGTTCGGGTCCCGGAGAACGATGCGTCCGAATGGGGCATTGATACCATCCCCGAACGAATCGAAGAAGGTCAGGTCGTAGCAGCCATCCACCAGGCAACAGGTCTCCAGAACAGTGGCGAACTGCGTGAAATAGGGTCCGTCGGCGCAGACCACCGGACCACCACCACTTTGGCTGATCTGCCAGGTGATCTCGTCCGGGTACTCATCGGTCCTGATCTCCAGCGACATCTCATTGTCGAAGCAGGGCGGGGGAGGCGTACAATCCTCCGTGATCCCGCTGAACACCACATCGCATTGAGAAAAGCTGTCATGAGCCACCGTGATCGTGACCACGTCATTGTTATTGTAAGGACCGAAGATGTATGTCCCGATCCCGACGGCGAACTCGAAATAGCCGTACAGGTCGGAGGTGATGTTCACCGTGCCGCTGCTTCCCAGATCGGTGACGTTGACATTGATCTGGAACGTGGCCAGATCGATGCAAACAGGAGCCACGCTCACCGTTGGCGGCTCACAGATGCAGAACTCAAAGGTGCTCAGGTTGCTGGCGCCCGGGCTGATGCATCGTGCCGCCCAATCCACGTTGTTCTGGTCGGTATCCACACCATCCGTGATGCGGCTCAGACCGATGGCATCCACGTTCCCGGGATCCTCCAATCCAACACCGGAACCTTCGGTGTAGGGTGCGGGGCAGTCACCTTCATAGCTCAGCGCATCCAGAAGCAAGGATGCAGGGGCCGGACTGCGCAGGGCCACACCGTCCGGAGCTCCGTTCTGAATGCTGAAGGTGGTCTCCAGGTCGCAGTTGGCTACGTTCGCTGCGTCCGTGCAGATGACGTAGAAATCACCGGCGGGTAGGATGACCGAAGGAAGCGTGATCGTCGTTGCCACGCTGCCGACACCGGCCCCATTGATGATCTCCACTTGCACACCGTTCAGGTCCAGATCGACCGCTCCGGTGTTGATCAGCTCGATGAACTCAGCATTGTCCGTGCTCGGTTGGTCATAGTCCACCTCGTTCAATTTCAGGACGAGATAGTCGGCAGGAGGAGCACAATTGGGCGCCGGACCACTGAGGGTGATCGCATCACAGGGTACGTCCAGCTCGATGTCGTAACCATCCGCCTGATCGATATTCTCGATGATGATCGTTCCGTTCGGCACCACCGCCGGATCATCACCCGCAACGGTGCCGGAGCTACCGAAGTTCAGCACGGCCGTACCCGGCTGAACACCCGTGTATGGGATCTCCAGGTCGTAGGTCGTAGCATTGCAGATGGTCGTCTCCGGAAGAAGGGCCACCAAGCAACCGCAATTGGGGTTATCCAGCCCTGGACTGTCCGCGCCACCAGAGATATCAAAAGGTCCTGCGAACCAAACGGTAGAACAGCGGTAGACATGGCCGGGAGCGGCTCCGTTGTCCGGTCCCACTTGATCCGTGGAATAGACCAAGTCGCCACCTGAGGTCGTGTTCAATATGGCAACGGAGGAGAGCACGGCGGTCCAGGGTTCCACGTCCAGGACGCCATCGTCGTTCGTGTCCAGGTCATCATTGAGGGTGCCGGAGAAGCCGGACACGAGCAAATGGGTGGTATTATCAGCGTTCTCGAAATTCAAGTTGGTGATCAGGTCGGGCGTGGCCGTACCGCTGAAGGTGGCCTCAGCAGCGAGAAAGAATCCACTTGCCGGGATGGTGCTTCCGGTGAGGTCGCTCACGGATTCGATCACTCCGCTACCAGCGGCACCATCGCCGATCACCAGGTAGGTAAGCCCGTTCAAGGAGGTTAGAGCGGGTCCGGCCAATTCGAAATACTCGTCGTTGTCCGCGCCGACCTGGTCAGTGCGGATCTCGTTGATCACGATGTTCGTGGTCGGTGGTGGCTCACATACCGGTGCCGCGCCGCTCACGGTCAAGGCATCGCAGGGACTGGTGAAGGTCACGCTGTACGCGTCGTCCTCGCTGATGCCACTGATCTCGATGATGCCATTGGGGACCAAGGCGGGGTCATCACCTGCGATGATCCCTGAGCCGGAGTTGTTGACCACGGAGGTTCCGGCATCGATCCCTGAGTACGGGATGCTCAGGTCGTAGGTGTCATTACCGGGACCGGGTGTGTTTGTGAAGCAGATGGCGGATTCGGCCCCTAAGGAGACGCCGCAGACAGCTGCACCACTGATATCCTCCAATTGCAAGAGGTCAAATCCCCAGGTCGAGCTTCCAGTACCAGCGAACATTTCCAAGCGAAGCTCGATCGTACCACCTGAAACAGCGATATCAAATGAGTATGAGGTTAAGGTGGAGGTAAGGGTCGGAACGGTGCCATCACCGACGCCGTTGAAATCAAGGTCCTCTGCAGCGCCATTGTTGGTCGCATCCCCATTATTAATTCCTGCGAACCAGATCGCTGGTGTCCATGGACCGCCGTCAATACGGTAGTCCAACTGCAAATGATCGGCAACATCGTTCTGCCCATCCGCCTCGCCGAACAGCCCGGAAATGCGGACATCCGTCATGCCGACGATGCTCGCAGAATTAAAGATGATCTGCTTGGGGTTGACCAGGTTCCCTCCATTGTCGTCAATGTCCTCCCCGGCCCAGAAGAATGTCCCGTTCGCACCGGTGTAGGTCCCGGATATTCCAGTTCCATCAGTACGCCCATAGTGGTCACTTGAACCGTCATTGAACTCATCATCAATGTTCCCGAGGGTGTATCTCAACCCTCCGGAGCCATCGGTTTCAAAATCCTCGGTCCAGAATATCTGAGCTGAGGCGGGGAGGGTGAAGGGTAGCAAGAGCAGCAGGAGGATGCAGATCCTCGTACATGAACAACGTAGTATCGATCTCATGATCAAAGTGGTTTTCGGATTTCGGAACAAAAAAGGGGCTTTCAAGTTAATCGCGGGCTTTGAATGGGTAAAGGGATCGTTAACAAGTTCAGGACCTTGTTCCAGTTGCCGCCAGTGCAGTTGTCGATGTACTTTGCAGCATCGATCATTTCTCCCATGCGCACATTCCTTTTTTTCTCGCTGCTATCCACGTCCCTGGCCGGGCAGGCGCAGACCCAGCTCTACTTCGAGGATTTCGAAGGCACAGGAGCTGGCTTTGCGCTGAACACCACCGATGTCAACTCAATGATGACCGGGTCGAACACCTGGTTGGTGAACAACGTGTATGCCGGAGGCAATGGGGATGTGGTCTGTCTGGGTTTTCCGGTCACCTACACCATTCCATCCACCGCTTCACAACCGGCCGGGATCTCCAGCGCGAACGGCAACTATTTGCATACGGCCAGCTCCGAGGCGGTCCAGGACAACATCCTCTGCTGCTCCTTTGGTGCTGCGGATGGTTTCTGCACGGATCCCGGCAATCATTTCGCCCGGATGACCGGCGATGTAAGCTCTATGGGCTTTTCCGATGTCACCCTGACGTTCTGGTGGCTATGCAATGGCGGTCAGCAGAACTATGGCGAAGTGTACTACAGCATCGACAGCGGGTCGTCCTGGAACCTGATCAGCACACCGATCGCACAGTATCGCAACCAGCCCAACTGGACGCAACAGACCATCACCTTACCCGCGTTCGGTAACCAGGCCACGCTGCGGTTCGGCTTCCGCTTCGTGAACGGTTCCTCGCTGTTGGGAGGCAGCGATCCCGGTTTCGGGATCGACGATGTGCTTCTTGAAGGGGATTCGCAGGTGCAGGCCAGTATTGCGACCCTTCCGTTACCCGGTACTGCGCTTTGTGCAGGGGGCACTCTGAACGTGGACCATACCATCACGGGCAGCTTTCTTGCCGGCAACCAGTTCAATGCCGAACTGAGCGATGCCCTGGGAAGCTTTGCCAGCCCCGTGGTGATCGGGTCGGTCACTTCGGTCGTTCCCCAAACGATCGCCTGTGTGATACCATTGGCTACTGCTCCGGGTACTGGATATCGGATCCGGGTGGTGGGGACCATGCCCGCGGTCGTCGGCTCCGACAATGGGAGCGACATCACGATCCTGGCTGAACCACAAGCTGGTGTGGATGGTGATGTGACCCTGTGCAAGAACACGGGCAGCTATTCCCTGCTCCAGTATCTGGGAGGTAGCCCCGATCCGGGTGGTACGTGGACCGCACCGGGTGGCGGTCAGCATGGTGGGGTCCTGAACAGCGCAACGGATAATGGCGGCATTTACACCTATTCGGTCAGTGGCGGAGGCCCCTGCGCTCCCGCCGAGGCAACGGTGACCGTTCAGCTCAATGATCCGCCTAACGCCGGGATCGATGCGAACCATGCCTTCTGTACGAATGCGTTGCCCGCGAGCCTGATCAACCTGGTCACGGGTGGTGAGTTGACCGGTATCTTCTGGTCGAATGGTCAACCCGTCGCTTCACCGCCCATGTTGCCGGGTACCTACGAGCTTACCTATATCGTGTATGGCACCGCACCGTGCATGGATGACAGCTCGGACCATGTCTATGAGGTCGTTGCCGCGCCGAATGCCGGCAGCAACGCTACGGTGGTCGTTTGCGCGAACGATCCGCCGGTCACCCTGGTCACCGAGCTCAACGGAACGCCGGATGCCGGAGGTACGTGGACGGATCCGTTGGGAAACGCCCATTCCGGGCTCTTCTTTCCAGGCATCGATCCAACCGGTCTATACGATTATGTGGTCGCCGGGGCCGGACCGTGCCTGAACGATACGTCCTCTCTTGCGGTGGTCGTGGACCCATGTACCGGGATCGATGAGGAGGCGGGTCGGGAGAACAGCCTCCGGGTGTGGTCCAGTGCGGATCGCATCGTGATGGAAGGACCGGCAATGGATGAGGATCGCCTGGTGATGATCGTGGACCAACTGGGCAGGGAGCTCTTTGTACTGGGAAACTGGCCGGTCGGAGCGGAGCAGGTGAGCTATTCGCTCCCGATGCTGGAAGCTGCCGTGTACTTCGTTCGTGTGGCGGGAGCAAACACATCCAGCACATTTCGCCTCGTACCCGGCAATTGACCGGATCGTTGGAAACTTGTTGGTATCACGGATCTGTCGCGAACCGGTGGAAAGATCCCGTCCCAGTAGTTTTCGCACCCTGAAGGGGCGTTCCGGAAATGCACCGATGATCCGCCGCTGGGCACCGCGCGTGTCCTGGACCTGGTAAGAGGAACAGCGGATCAGGACCGAAGGCCAGTCTTTGGTCCGGGTGAGGGTGCTCCAGAGGGTCCGTTAAAGGCCACGGCCTGAAATGGATGAAAGCGGGACCGCTGAGCAGCGGATCCCGCTTTTTTCGTTCCCGCCCGCTCGACACGATCGATCGTGGATAAGTGAAGCATGGCGTCCCGGCTCACGCAAGGGGGTCCCGATACATTTGGAACGACCGTTCATTGAACAGATGAAGAAAGAGCGAAAGATCTTCGTACTGGATACCTCTGTCATCCTGTACGACCACTCGGCCGTGAACTGTTTCGAGGAGCATGACGTGGCCATTCCGATCGAAGTCCTTGAGGAGCTGGATAATTTCAAGAAAGGCAATGACACCCTGAACTATGAAGCGCGCGAATTCATTCGTTTGATCGACGGGATCGCGAAGCGCGAGCTCCTGACGGATTGGATACCGCTGAACGGTTCCGATACCGGCAAGATCAAGGTGGTGGCCAAGCACAACTTGAACGGGGTCGATGCCGTGAAAGTCTTCGACGATGACAAATACGACCATCGCATCCTCAACGCGGCCCTCACGCTGAAGCGTCAGTACAAGGGACGGCGGGTCATCCTGGTGACCAAGGACATCTGCCTCAGGCTGAAGGCCAAGTCATTGGAACTGGATGCGGAGGACTACCTGACCGGCAAGGTGCATGACGTGCGGCAGAAGCTCTACACGGGCCGCACGGTGATCGAGGATGTCGCACCGGCGGTGATCGATGATCTCTTCGGTCGCGGTGGCATGGACGTTGCAGAATTGGGCCTTGAGGAACCTGCCGGCAACCACTTCTTCATCCTCAAGCACGAGAAGAAATCCATCCTCTGCAAATTCGACCCCCGCACGCGCAGGGTGCATCGGGTCGAGAAGCAGCATGTCTTCGGCATTGGACCCCGCAACGCGGAGCAAACGCTGGCCATGGCCGCGCTGCTGGACCCGGAGATCCCGCTGGTCACCCTGCAGGGCACGGCAGGTACCGGAAAGACCCTCCTGGCTCTTGCTTGTGCGCTGGAGCAGCGCCGCAATTACCGGCAGATCTATGTGACGCGTCCTGTGGTGCCGCTGAGCAACAAGGATATCGGCTACCTGCCGGGGGACATCCAGAGCAAATTGGATCCCTACATGCAGCCCCTTTGGGACAATCTGAAGCTCATCAAAGGTCAGTTCGAGAAAAGCGACACCACACCCCGGCGGATCGATGAGATGCTGGAGAACGAAAAGATCGCCATTGCACCGCTGGCCTACATCCGCGGCAGGAGCCTGAGCAACATCTTCTTTATTGTGGATGAAGCACAGAATCTGACACCGCACGAGATCAAGACCGTGATCAGCCGGGCAGGAGAGGGCACCAAGATCGTCTTCACCGGGGATATCCATCAGATCGATACCCCATACCTGGACACCGAAAGCAATGGTCTGAGCTACCTCATCGACAAGGCCAAGGACGACCCCTTGTTCGCTCATGTAACGCTCGAGAAAGGGGAGCGGAGTGCGCTGGCGAACCTCGCCAATCAGCGTTTGTAGTGAGCGGAGTTGAGCACCTTGTTCGTGGGAAGTACCGACCGATCTACGGCGGTCAGAACAATTCCTCCACTTCCACGAAATTGAATTCCATGCGGAACAGGTTCTCGTAGTCCTTTCCCGTTTCCGCCATTTCCTCGTCCCCCGTCTCGTAGTGCCAGTTCACGCAGACGCTTTGGCCCTTGTTCCGGATCGTGTTCAACCGATCGAAGATGTTGTAGAGGTGCTTGGACGAGCTCGTATCCAGATAATCCAGGCGCATGTTCACCGTGGTCTCGGGCAACGGGGAACGGAGGTACTCTTCCAACCACATGTATACCCGGCCGTAGAACTGTTCCGAGTTGGCGGGCAGGGAGCGACCAACGAATTCCAGGGTCCCCTTCTCCAGGTCCAGGTCGATCTGGGGTGAGGTTTCCGTGCGATCGATGTGCAGGAGCCGCGTGGCCATGTACCGTGCCTGTTCAGTAACGGCACGAAGCTAGCCCCAGCGGGGTCCACCGGTCGGCGTTTCAGGTCGCTGATCTCAACGATCGGCGGTGGAAAGTCGGACCAGGCTCAGAACGACCGGTACTGTGTGATGATCTGCTGGTCGGAAGGCAGAATGATCTCCGTGTCATCCAATCGGCGCACCCAGTAGAGGTACTTCCCGCTCCCCTTGCATGCAAAAGCGGTCATCGACGCATGAGGTTCGAGCGCTTTCACAGGAAAGGTCCTCCAGACCCCGTTCTCCTCCTGCACAGCGACCTTCAATTCGACCGTCGAACTGCAATCGTTGCGGAGTTCGATCTGGTAGGTGCCGGAATAGTCGCGCTTGTACCCCTCTTTGTAGTACTCGCACTTTTCACAGAGCTGTCCCCAGGAGGAGGACACCTTGACCACGCAGTCGTTCGCGTTCCCGCTCTGGGCGTTCATGAACGAACTGCACAGCATCAGTGCAAGGGAGATGATGGAGCGGCTCATTTGCATCGGTTGTTGGAAAGGATGATCCGGGCCTCTGAGTTCCCGTTTCGCTGGGATGTCTTCCAATCCTTGCAAGCTCCCTTGGGATCTCCCAGGGCTTTCTTGCTCCATCCCCTATTGTTGTAGGCTTCTTGGTTCTCGGGATCGAGGCTCAGGGCCATATCGAAATCCAGCATGGCCTTGTCGTATTGTTCCAATTTGTTGTATGCACTTCCTCGACTGATGAAGGCCCAGACGTGGTCCGGCTTCCTGGCGATCACGGCGGAGAAGTCCTTTACTGCTGCATCATAACGCTTTACCAGGCTGTTGCAGAACCCGCGCTGGAGATAGGCGTTCATGTGTTCGGGGTCCAGTTCCAGGACCTGGTCATAGAATCCGATCGCCTGGGCGTGTTCCGCGGCTCGGTAGGCTTCTTCACCCTTGGCGAAGAGCTCATCCACTGAACGGTCCGCGCCGCCGGCATGAGCGAGGTCCTGGCCGATGATGTTCACCGATCAGGGCATCATGCAGACTAGAAGGTACAAGTGCTTCATGGTCCAAGTGAAGGTTTGGGTCACTTCTTACGTTCTGGACGGGGATGGGTTTCGCTCCGCGCCAGTTCCTGCCTCACATGGACCAAGCTGACCAGTTCAGCCAGGTCCGAAAGCGTGGCTGTGGCCTCGGGGTCGCCTGCTGGAGCGGGAAGCACGCTTCGTCCGCTGTGTCTGATCACGTTCATCTTGAACACCTCCTTTTCCACGCATCCTGGGTGCTCTTCCTGACATCCCATGATCACAGCGTCCTCTTCGGGGCTGTAGCGGAACGTGACGGGATCGAGGAATTCAAGGTAGACCGCATCCTGGCGGAAGTGTCCGCTCTGGTCGAACAGGTCGGCTATGAGCCGATCGTCCTTGTCGATACGGAACTTCACCGAACCCTGGTATCGCGCGTTGATCTCCTTCAGGAGTTGATCGACCTCCTGCGCCCAGCTGAACATGGTCGTGCAGGTGGCAATGGTGAACAGCAGTGTCCTGGTCATGGGGAAACTTGATGGCTCCCTGATACGTAAGACCGGGCAAGGGGTTCCGATCGTCCCCGGAAATGACCATGCGAACGATAACCGCGATCCTTTCCCTTGCCGCTCTGGTGGCTTCGCCGTACTCCCAGGCTCAAAGTGGATTTCAGCTCAACGGTCGCTTGAAGATCGAAGGGGGAAGCACCGATGGCGCACGTGTCGTGGTGTACAAGGAAGGGAAACAGGACCGGACCTTGGAACGTGGCGTGAACAAATTCACCATGGACCTGGACTTCAATGCGAACTATGTGCTGTCGTTCGAGAAGGAGGGCTATGTGACCAAGAAGTTGGTGTTCAATACCCAGGCCCCAGCGGAGGCGGTCGCCAATGGCTTCGCCCCGTTCGAGTTCGCCGTATCGCTCTTCAAACAGTACGACGACGTGAACACCGTGGTCTTCAACCAGCCGGTCGGTATCATCCGATACGAATCAAGCGTCGACGATTTCGACTACGATACGGACTACACCCGCTCCATCCAGAGCGCGCTCGAACTGGCCCAACAGCAGACCGAAGAGAAAGCCAAAGAGGAGGGGAAGAAGGAAAAGGAGGAGGCCAAACGGGCTGAACAGGAGCGCAAGGAAGCGGAGAAAGCGGCAGCTGAGGCTGCGAAGCTGGCGGACGCACAGGCACGCGAGGAGGAAAAACGCGCGGAGCAGGCCCAAAAAGCGGAGCAGGAGCGCCTTGCACAGCTGGCAGCCCAGGAGGAGCAGAAAGCCCCCGAGCCGATCCCCGTCATCCAAAAGGAAGATCCCCCGCCACCTCCTTCGCCACGACCTGTGCAAAGGAACCTGCTCATGGCGGAGGTCCGCGAAGGTGCCGATGACCGTCGCGGTAGTAGCGCTGTGGAAGGGTCCGATCGTTCACCGGTGCGACCGGCGCAGCCCATGGCATTGGAGGAGGAGCGGCCAGAGCAGATCGAGGCCGAGGTCGAGGTCGTGCGTCAGGAGGAGTTGATCGTCGAAAAGAACCAGGTCATCACCGTGATCCGATTGGAGAGCGAGCTGGACAGTGTGGAGTTCAAGCGCATTGCGCACAAGTGGGGTGGCGTGTTCTATTTCAAGAACGGCGCGGCGATCTCGCAGCAGATCTACGAATCCGAGGCCCTCGCCGACCGCTGAGCGAGCGCGATCGCGGGCTGCGGGAATGCGTGCAAAGGGACGATCTTTGCGGGCACATCCAACGTCATGCTCATCGTTATT